>NZ_JAIEME010000002.1 GCF_019752415.1 Nitrosomonas sp. | reverse complement strand
GCCACAGAGACGAGCGTATTCAGTTACGGTGAAACGCGGTAACCTCCATCCGGAGCAAGACCAAATAGGCAGGCGATGATGTTGCTCGCAGAGCCTGCGGGTAGGTTGCTTGAGTGTACGGGTAACTGTACACCTAGAGGAATGACTGTCCACGACAGAACCCGGCTTACCGGCTGGCTTCAACCGAATTTTTAATCCGTTATATAATAAGAGCCGGATACTTTAACAATCGCAATGATCCGTAAATTTCTCCGCAAAGTATTCAGCCGCAAAGCGCCTGCTTCCGAATCGAACGCAAAGCTGAAGCTGAATCTGAGTATTATTCCTTTCAAACACCACGGCATCCGGCGCAACCAAATCACTCCCTGCGCGCTTAAAACTGCCACCACCCTTCAGCAGGCCGGGTTTTCAGCTTTTATCGTCGGAGGCGCCGTACGGGATTTGCTGTTGGGATTGACACCAAAAGATTTCGATGTGGCGACCAATGCGACGCCCGAGCAGGTATACCAGCTTTTTCGCCGATCGCGCATTATCGGGCGACGTTTTCGTTTGGTTCACGTGATGTGTGGCGCTGAAACGGTGGAGGTTTCAACTTTTCGCGGGAATTCTCCCGACGAAGAGAATAATCATGCATCGATCCAGCAGACCGACCAACACGGCCGTCTTTTACACGATAATGTTTTTGGCAGTCAGGAAGAAGATGCTGTTCGCCGTGATTTCACAGTCAATGCGCTGTTCTATGACCCTGCCAAGGAAGAGATTCTTGATTACCTGAATGGCTATGAAGATATCAAAGCCAAAAAAATGCGTATTATCGGGGATCCGATACAACGCTTCCGCGAAGATCCGGTACGCATGTTACGCGCCGTCCGTCTGGCATCTAAACTGGATATGCAAATAGAAGCGGAAACCGCCAAGCCCATTGGTGATCTGGCACCTTTACTACAAAACGTTCCGCCATCCCGTCTGTTTGATGAAATGTTGAAACTGTTATTGTCGGGGTATGCGTTGGCTTGTGTGGTTGAATTACGGGCACGCGGCTTGCATCACGGTCTTCTGCCGATGTTGGATGTCATACTCGAGCAACCCTTGGGCGAACGCTTCATCACCATTGCCCTTAAGAACACCGATGCGCGGATCAGACAAGATAAGCCCGTTTCTCCCGGATTTTTGTTTGCCATACTGCTATGGCACGAAGTGCTTTCCACCTGGGATTCCCTCCAGGCTGCCGGGGAGAAACCTTTACCTGCCTTATTTAAGGCAATGGACCAGATCCTTGCAATACAACATAAGAAACTCGCGATTCCTCGCCGCTTTGATGCAATCATCCAAGAAATTTGGGCCATGCAGCCCCGCTTTGAAGCTCGTAGCGGGCGTAAGCCGTTCCGATTAATCACTCATCCGCGTTTTCGCGCGGCTTATGATTTCATGCTGCTGCGTTGTGAAAGCGGTGAACTGAACATGGAACTCGGTGAATGGTGGAAATCATTTCTATCCGCGGATAATGAAGAGCGGGAAAAATTTCTGCTCAACCAAACTTCGCCTAAAAAACGCAAGAGAAAACGCAGCCGTAAAAAATCTTCGCCCAGCCTCGCTGATTCTCCGGAGGATTCGACCCAAAATGGAGAAGGGTAATCTGTATTCCCCATGAGAAAAACACCGAGTCACGCCTTTATTGCTTTAGGCAGTAATCTAGAAGATCCGATTTCCCAGATACAGCAAGCATTTGATGAATTAAAACTGCTTCCGGGTACACACTTAATAAGCCATTCTTCGCTGTATAAAAGTGCTCCCGTTGGGCGATTGGATCAACCCGATTTTATCAACGCGGCGGCATTGATTGAAACACATCTTTCACCGCATGCGCTACTCAATGCATTACTGGAGATTGAACTCCGGCATGGGCGCGTACGCGAATCTTTGAATGCGCCGCGTACGCTGGATCTCGATATTCTGCTGTATGATAATCTGGCATGTCGTGATGAAGTGCTTACTTTACCGCATCCGCGTATGTCGCAACGTGCATTTGTCCTGAAACCACTGATGGAAATCGCTCCGGATTGTACTATTCCAGGTCATGGCCACATTGCGATACTGCTTACAGCATGCAATGAACAAAGACTGGAGCAAATCAAGGCTTGAACTAATCCGATATGCATCTGGGCGCTTCTAAAAATTCAAAGTTCTAAAAATAATTGCTATCCCTATAAAGTATGAGAATTACACAAACCACTCTGCAAAAAATGGTTGAGAACAATGAAAAATTCACTGTTCTGACCTGTTACGATGCCACTTTTGCAACTATCCTGGAAAATACAGGCATTGATGTCTTGCTGGTGGGTGATTCTTTAGGCAATGTTTTGCACGGAGAAAACACCACCTTATCGGTCACGCTGAATGACATGATTTATCATACGCGTTGTGTTGTGCGCGGCGCCAGCAAAGCATTCATCATTACCGATATGCCCTTCGGCAGCTATCAAGTTTCATCCGAACAAGCTTTCGAGAATGCTTCTAAAATTCTTGCAGCGGGTGCACACATGGTTAAAATTGAAGGGGGTCAAATCATGGCGGATACAATCCAATTTTTGACTCAACGCGGTATTCCGGTTTGCGCCCATATTGGGCTGACACCGCAATCGATTCATCAACTGGGCGGATACAAATTACAAGGTAATTCGGAGAAATCAGCCAAGCAATTGCTGGATGATGCCAAAATCCTGGAAAAATCGGGAGCAAGCCTGCTGGTAATGGAAGTCGTGCCGGCGAAACTGGCGAAAAAAATCACCCAAGCATTATCCATTCCGACAATCGGCATCGGCGCAGGCGGCGATTGCTCCGGCCAGGTTTTGGTGCTGCATGATATGCTGGGATTGGTTCAAGGTAAAAAACCCCGTTTCGTAAAAGACTTTATGGCGGATGCAAAAAGCATCCAGGAAGCGATTGCAAATTATGTCACTGCTGTCAAAACCGGCCAGTTTCCAGGTAAAGAACATGAATTTTAATAGCTAAATCCAGCGTGAATCTATTTAATGACATTACCGCGCTACGTAATAGTCTCAAAAGTGAACAATCCATTGCTTTTGTTCCGACCATGGGAAATTTACACGCCGGTCACCTGGCGCTGATCAAGCAGGCTAAACAGTTAACCGATTGTGTTGTCGTCAGTATCTTTGTCAACCGGCTGCAATTCTTGCCACATGAAGATTTCGACCGGTATCCGCGGACTTTTGACAATGATTGCAGATTACTTTCCGAACTAAATGTCAAGACTGTTTTTGCACCCAATGAAAAAATTCTTTTCCCTACACCGCAAGAATTCTTGCTAGCATTACCCCCTGTAGCAGATACTTTGGAAGGTGCATTTCGTCCGGGTTTTTTTCGCGGCGTTGCAACGATAGTACTGAAATTATTCAATATTATCCAACCGGACCTAGCTGTATTTGGCAAAAAGGATTATCAGCAATTGCATATCGTGCGTGAAATGGTAAGACAGTTGAATTTACCCGTTGAAATTGTTGCAGGTGAAACTGTCCGGGCAGCGGATGGTTTAGCTCTAAGTTCACGCAATCAATATTTGAACGAAGCGCAGCGTATGGAGGCTTGCACTCTTTATCAAACGCTCCTTCAAATCAAACAAGAAATTATTTCCGGATGCAAAGATTTTCTGATATTGCAAGAAAATGCCACCAACAAGCTTGTTCAACGTGGCTGGAAAGTTGATTACATCAGTATTCATAAACGCAGCTCTCTGCTACCCGCACAGGTTAATGATGTAGATTTGGTAATCTTGGGCGCTGCTTGGTTGGATAAAACACGATTGATCGATAATCTGGAAATATAAGATCAGCTATTTATTAAATTAAAATTGCATTGTTATTGCTTTCTAAAACCAGACAGATAAAGAATAAAAAATTATGCAATCACTGAGCACTTTCTGGTTATCTTGTCTTGATCATTTCAAAAAAGAACTCAATGCACAGCAATTTAATACCTGGATCAAACCATTACAAATTGATTCTGCATTAAATAGCGACAATGAAGTCGTTCTGATTGCTCCCAATCGATTTGTTTCGCAATGGGTGAAGGATAACTTCATCATGCACATAGAGGTGATGGCACAGGCTTATTTTGCCAAAAAAATCCAATTCCATCTGAAACTAGCCGTTCAAACCGAAGCGAAAAATAATCTGCCGGATCCAGTACCCGTGCAAGTACAGCATGAACCCAAAGCAGAACCTAAAACTGCCTACCCGCCTGGCAAAAAAAATCCCAGTAACCTGAATCCCAATTTCACGTTTGAGAATTTCGTAACCGGAAAAGCCAATCAACTGGCACGAGCCGGCGCTATACAAGTGGCGGAATCACCCGGCATTGCCTATAACCCGCTTTTTATCTACGGCGGCGTAGGCTTGGGAAAAACCCATTTAATCCAAGCAATTGGCAATTACGTGCATGAAAATGACAAGAGCGCCAAAATCCGCTATGTACACGCTGAAAAATATGTATCCGACGTCGTCAGTGCCTATCAACATAAGGCATTTGATAAGTTTAAACTGTACTACCATTCGCTGGATCTCTTACTGGTCGACGATGTGCAATTTTTTGGCGGGAAAAACCGTACCCAAGAAGAGTTTTTTTACGCATTCAATGCACTCATCGAAACGCATAAACAAGTCATCATCACCTGTGATTCCTATCCCAAAGAAATTTCCGGATTGGAAGAACGGCTGGTATCCCGTTTTGGATGGGGATTAACTGTTGCCGTAGAACCACCCGAACTGGAAATGCGTGTCGCGATTCTGTTAAAAAAAGCCGAGCTGGAAAAAATCCGCTTAGATGAAAATGTGGCATTTTTTATCGCCAAACATATCCGTTCAAACGTACGTGAGCTGGAAGGCGCATTAAAACGCATATTGGCTTTCTCACGCTTTGTTGGTCTGGAAATAACGCTGGATCTGGCCAAAGAGGCATTAAAGGATTTACTGGCTGTACAGAGCCGCCAGATATCCATTGAAAACATCCAGAAAACTGTCGCCGATTATTACAAAATCAAAGTATCCGAGATGTATTCAAAGAAACGCACACGTATCGTCGCGCGCCCTCGGCAAATGGCGATGGCAATCGCTAAAGAACTGACTTCATTGAGCTTACCGGATATCGGCGAAGCATTTGGTGGAAGAGATCATACAACGGTATTACACGGCTACCGGAAAATTAATGAATTACGTGTTTCCGACCCGGTTGTGAGCCGGGATTTTAACGCGCTGATACTCATTTTAAGAGGTTGATAACTGTCTAACAGTTTGTGCATAACTACGCATTTTAAAGAATTACTATTTTTATCCACAAACCATCCAAACACTATACAGTTTTCATACAAACGAAAAATTTATGCTATCTTGTTGATATTCATTTGATGTTAGAAACGATACAGAAGTATTGAAGACATTATCTAATTACTATTATTCTTTTATATAAATGCTTTTAATAAAAACTAACAGAGACACATTACTAAAACCGCTGCAAACCGTCACCGGAATTGTAGAGCGACGTCAGACATTACCAATCCTATCAAATGTCCTGATTCAGCAAAACGAAGAAAAGACCTCCTTTTTGACCACTGATCTCGAAATACAAATCAAAACGGTAACGACAAAGGATCTTGCAGCCAAGCTGGATTTTGCTTTGACGGTTTCTGCTAAAAAATTTCAGGATATTCTGCGTTCGCTTTCAGCCGACGCAGAAATTACATTAACCCGGAAAGACGACCACCTGCAGGTTAAATCCGGGAAAAGTGCATTTAACCTGCAAATACTCCCGGCAGAAGATTTCCCCGAAGTTGTTGAAGCGTCAGAATCCGATGCCACTATCACGCTGAAACAAAATGAATTAAAAAATCTTTTGCATCAAGTGCAGTTTGCAGTAGCACAACAAGATATCCGCTACTACCTGAACGGACTTTTATTATTGACTGAAGATAAGCAGTTAATCAGTGTCGGTACCGATGGACATCGTTTGGCCTATATCGCAGCTGCTTTGGATACGGCACAGAAAAAGCAGGAAGTCATTTTGCCGCGCAAAGCGGTGTTTGAACTATCCAAATTGCTCGAAGATAATGAAGATCCGGTAAAAATAGAATATTTTCAGAATAAAGTCCGGTTTTCCTTCTCTGATATCATTCTCACATCGAAAATCATTGACGGTAAATTTCCCGATTACAACCGGGTTATTCCATTAAACAACAATAAGTTGTTTGAAATAGATCGTTTAACCTTTCTGCAAGCGCTGCAACGGGTATCAATACTTTCCAACCAAAGCGAGAAATTCCGTGGCGTGCGCTTGATCGTCAGCAAAGATACGCTACGTATTATCTGTAAAAACAACGAACAGGAAGAAGCGGAAGAAGAGCTTGAAATTAATTACAACGAAGAATTAGTGGATATCAGCCTTAATATCACCTATCTTTTGGATTTATTGAACAATGTGAATAGCGAAACGGTACAATGTGCCTTTGAAAATTCCAATAGCAGTGTTCTGATAACAATCCCTGGAAATAAAGAATTCAAATACATCGTCATGCCGATGAGAATTTAACAACATTTCTCAGCAGGGATGACCAAAATCCTCAAAAGTTGAAACATTCTTCTTAAACTTCATAACCATAAAGCGCCAAACTGATGAGTGATCCAAACACCAATGTACCCAATGAAAATCAGAATGACTACGATTCTGAAAGCATAAAAATACTAAAAGGCCTGGATGCGGTGCGCAAACGTCCTGGCATGTATATCGGCGATACCAGCGATGGCACCGGTTTACACCACATGGTTTTTGAAGTAGTCGATAATGCGATTGATGAAGCATTGGCAGGACATTGCGATGATATAACTGTAACGCTTCACCCGGATAACTCGGTCAGTGTATTGGATAATGGACGCGGTATCCCGACCGGGATCAAACATGACGACGACCTAAAACGTTCCGCCGCAGAAATTGTAATGACCGAATTACATGCCGGCGGAAAATTCGACGACAACTCGTATAAAGTTTCCGGCGGGCTGCACGGCGTGGGCGTATCGGTGGTTAATGCTTTATCCGAATGGTTAAAGTTGACCATCCGCCGCGACGGAAAAATGAACCAAATGGAGTTTCGCCTGGGGGTTCCGGTCAAGCCGCTGGAAATCACCGGAGAAAGCGAACGCCATGGCACCGAAGTACATTTCTTGGCGAGTAAGGAAATTTTTGGAAATATCGAATACCACTACGATATTTTCGCCAAACGCTTACGCGAACTGTCTTTTCTCAACAACGGCGTAAAAATTCACTTAATCGATCAACGTACCGGCAAGGATGAGAAATTCGCTTTTACCGGCGGAATCAAAAACTTTGTTGAATACATCAATCGGAGCAAATCGGTACTGCACCCTAATATTTTTTATGCGACCGGTACGAAAGACAACATTGCGGTGGAAGTTTCGATGCAGTGGAATGACAGTTACAGCGAACAGGTATTGTGTTTCACCAATAATATTCCGCAAAAAGATGGGGGTTCCCATCTGACGGGCTTACGTGCTGCCATGACACGTACGCTTAACAACTACATGGAAAAAAATGAGCTGACCAAAAAGGCCAAGATTGAAACAGCGGGTGATGACATGCGCGAAGGCTTGTCGTGTGTTCTGTCGGTAAAACTATTTGAACCGAAATTTTCGTCGCAAACCAAAGAAAAACTGGTGTCCTCGGAAGTGCGGCCGGTGGTGGAAGAAGTTGTGGCGCAAAAACTTTCCGAGTTTTTACTGGAAAATCCGGCTGACGCTAAAACTATCTGCAATAAAGTCATAGAAGCCGCCAGAGCGCGAGAAGCGGCGCGTAAAGCCCGCGAACTAACGCGCAGAAAAGGTGTGCTCGACGGCATGGGATTACCCGGAAAACTGGCGGATTGTCAGGAAAAAGACCCCGCATTATGCGAACTTTACCTGGTCGAGGGTGATTCTGCAGGCGGTTCCGCCAAACAAGGGCGCGATCGGAAATTTCAAGCCATCATGCCGCTCAAGGGAAAAATCCTGAACGTAGAAAAAGCCCGCTTTGATAAGTTGATCTCCTCCCAGGAAATTATTTCGCTGATTACCGCGCTGGGAACCGGCATCGGCAAGGATGAATACAACCCGGACAAGCTACGCTATCACCGCATCATTATCATGACCGACGCGGACGTAGACGGCTCGCATATCCGCACTTTGCTATTGACCTTTTTTTACCGGCAAATGCCAGAATTGATTGAACGCGGCCACATTTACATTGCGCAACCGCCGCTGTACAAAATCAAACACGGCAAAAAAGAACGTTATGTCAAAGATGACCATGAATTAAAACAACACATGCTGAGTCTGGCTTTAGCCGACGCTGAGCTGTATACCGGCGAAGAAAAACCGCCTTTGACCGGCGACACACTGGAAAAAATCGCCAATGAATATATTCTGTCAGAATCGGTGATCGAGCGTATGAGTCGAATGATCGACAGTAACGTCATGCATGCACTGCTGCGCCAGCCGGATGTTAACTTAAGCAGCGAGCAAGCGGCAATAGACAGCGCAGCCCGGCTGGCATCTCGGGTAAAAGACATAGAAATCGTCGCGGAATATGATGAAATCCATGAACGGTATCGCCTGAAAATCATGCGCATGTCGCACGGCAATGTGCTGACCAGCTACCTGGATAATGATTTTGTCGAAAGCGGCGATTATGCGCAGATTCAGAAAACCTCTCAGGTATTTGAAGGCTTGCTGAGTCAGGGTGCCTACATACAACGCGGCGAACGCAAGCAAAGCGTCAGTGAATTTAAACAAGCCCTTGAGTGGATGCTGGAAGAAGCGAAAAAAGGCGTGAATGTGCAACGTTATAAAGGCCTGGGTGAAATGAATCCCATCCAATTATGGGAAACCACCATGGACCCGGAAAACCGCCGCCTGCTGCGTGCGCAGATTGAAGACAGCATATTGACCGACGAGATTTTTACTACACTGATGGGCGATGTGGTTGAACCACGGCGGGCATTTATTGAGAAGAATGCGTTGAGGGCGACGAATATTGATATTTAGATGTAAAAATATAAATTTATCTAATAAGCTACGAAACAAATTTTATAATTTGTGAGATTTTCAATTTGCTCGATAACAGTCACGAGTGCTTTTTGCCCCCTTCCACAAACTGCAAGGTTTGGAGGTATACAGACTTCACAAAGTTGCTGAGCCTTCTTGAAACTCGGCAACTTTATTTTCCCCGCGCTGATCAATTCGAAGATCCATATGAAGGAACCTTGTCAAGAGCTGCTATAGCTCTCATGAAAGACCCTAAGTTGAACGGAGGTCTACCGCAATCCGCGGTTGATCAGTTGCTAGAACACATGGATGTTACGCGAAGAGAGATGTTTATCAGTTGTTGGTTTGCTAATGAGCATGAGTCAGCTGCAATGTGGAAGTTATATCTCCAGAGTTCGGAAGGTGTCGCGATCCGCAGTGATCATGATGCACTATGTGCAGCTTTAGCAGCTTCATCACTGAAAGTAAGAACATCTATGGTTAGCTATATCGACTACGATCGTACTCCAATACCTTACGGGAATCTCTTTTTCCCTTTTGTACACAAAAGGATAAGCTTTGCACACGAAAGCGAACTTAGAGCAATCATTTGGTCGAAGGAAGACATCAATACATCGCTAATATCTCCCGAAATGGTTTCAGTATTGGTTGATGTCATACCTCAAGATCTTATCAAAGCCGTCCATGTTTCACCAACGGCCCCTGTGTGGTTTGGTAAGCTCGTTGAAAAAGTTCTCAGTCGGTATGGTTTGATGTGTCCGGTAGAGCGATCCAGTTTGTATGATCGTCCTTCTTACTAATTTAGACTAATTGAGTAAAGTCTCGATCATAATTTCAGGTGATCGAGACTTTACTCATATTAAGCCGCTACCCGTGATGCACGTTTACGCTCGTGTTCCAGCAAGAAACGCTTACGAATACGGATCGTTTTAGGCGTAATTTCTACCAGCTCATCGTCCGCGATAAATTCAATCGCGGATTCCAAGGTGAGCTGAATTGGTGGGACTAAAGTGACTGCTTCGTCGGTTCCGGATGCGCGGATATTAGTTAATTGCTTGCCTTTGATCGGGTTGACTACCAGATCATTATCACGGGTGTGTATGCCAATCACCATGCCTTCGTACAGGCGGTCGCCGGGACTGACGAACATGCGGCCGCGATCTTGCAATTTCCATAGTGCATAAGCAACGGCTTCACCTTTTTCGGCAGAAATCAGCACACCATTTCTGCGCGGTGGAATTTCCTGCCGCATTGGGGCGAATTCATCAAACACGTGACTCATCAAACCGGTACCCCGTGTCATGGTCATGAATTCGGATTGGAAGCCGATCAAGCCGCGCGCCGGGATGCGATAATCAAGACGGACACGTCCTTTGGCATCCGATACCATGTCCAGTAAATCGCCGCGGCGTGCACCTAAGGCTTCCATCACCGCGCCTTGATTGGCTTCTTCCACGTCGACCGTGAGCATTTCAAATGGCTCACATTTAACTCCGTCGATTTCACGGATCACGACATGCGGGCGGGAGACGGCCAGTTCGTAGCCTTCGCGGCGCATATTTTCCAGCAAAATAGTGAGATGCAGTTCACCGCGTCCGGAGATCAGGAATGAATCGGTTTCGTTAGTTTCTTCCAGCCGCATTGCAACATTGATGAGCAATTCTTTTTCCAGGCGTTCGCGCAATTGACGGCTGGTGACGAATTTGCCTTCCTGTCCGGCAAAAGGCGAGGTATTGACCTGAAAGGTCATGGTGAGCGTCGGCTCATCCACCATATGGATAGGTAATGCTTCGGGATTGTCGATATCGGCCAGCGTGGTACCGATGCTCAGCTCGTCTACGCCATTGATCAGTACAATATCGCCCGCTAAGGCTTCTTTCATTTGTATCCGTTCCAAACCCTGGAAACCGAGAACCTGATTGACTTTTGCTTTTTTAGGCGGCTTGTCTCCCAGTAATATCATCACTTCCTGGCCGGGTCTCAGCTTGCCGCGACGAATACGTCCGATGCCAATGCGGCCGACAAAACTGGAGTAATCCAAGGCGCTGATTTGCAATTGCAAGGGTTCTTCCGGATTGCCTTCCGGGGCGGGAACGTGTTTGATGATGGTTTCAAACAACGGGCGCATGTCCGTGCTAGGTTTTTCCAGCTCCAATGAGGCAAAGCCATTTAATGCGGAAGCATAGACGACGGGAAAATCAAGTTGTTCATCGCTGGCGCCGAGTTTATCAAACAAATCAAACGTTTGATCGACGACCCATTCAGCACGGGCACCCGGCCGGTCAATTTTGTTAATCACGACAATGGGACGCAGTCCCAGTGCAAGAGCTTTTTTGGTGACAAAACGGGTTTGCGGCATCGGACCTTCGACTGCATCAACCAGCAACAATACACCATCCACCATCGACAAAACACGCTCTACCTCGCCACCAAAATCGGCATGGCCGGGGGTGTCGACGATATTTATATGGATGCCTTCATAATCTATGGCACAATTCTTGGCCAAGATGGTAATGCCGCGTTCACGCTCGATATCGTTGGAATCCATTACGCGCTCGGAAATCTGTTGGTGTGCGGCAAAGGTGCCGGCTTGATGTAAAAGTTTGTCGACCATTGTCGTTTTGCCATGGTCAACGTGCGCGATGATGGCGATATTGCGGATAGGGCGAGACATAATAATTCCTCAAAAATAAGCTGTTAGTTGTTGCGGTGGGGGCAGCATTATAGCACTGACTGTCAATATGACCAACTTTCGATTGACGCGATCAGTGACAACAAAAAACACGGTAAAGTTCTACATTATGAGTGTGTTAGTGACTTTACTTGAGAGCCGTGGTGGATTGCCGCTTGCGATAATCGACGGCAATAGGGCTACTGTGGTGAGGACTACCCGGATTAAGTGCGGATTTGGCGTGGCAAGATTGGCTTATCAGCGTGCTTGTGAAAGTTCACAGGGCACGCTGATTGATTAAACTCGCGATTCCCCGTGAACTTGTCACGGGGTTGTTTATTTCTCCGCTCATTATTTATTCTTTGTCCTTTTCTGCGCCAGTCATCAAAAATTTAACCAGCAGCGCGAAAATAAGCGGCACTGTACTGAGTCCTGTAACCATATAATGCTCGGCGGTAAATTGATCGCCTTCATCCATGATGATGTAACCAAAAAATATTGTTACCGGAGTAATAATAGATAGCGTTATTACCAAACCAAATAATCCTTTCATCTGTTCATATCCTTTCGATAAATTGTTTTTCTGAAGTATATGCTTGTTGGCAAGGTATGCCCAGTATGTCAAAGTGCGGTGTATCACCGGTGAATTTATACGATAAGCAGGGTAAAATTGATTTTTTTCGTATTTACCGATAATAAAAATTCCTTTTCATGGTGCTAGAACCAATCCTTGTTATGACCAATTTCCCCGATAAAAAGGGCGCGGTTGCATTGGCTGAAGCGTTGATCGCCCAGCATTTGGCGGCCTGTGTGAATGTGTTGAGTCCTTGTACCTCGATTTATCGCTGGCAAGGTACAGTTGAATCGGCGGATGAAATACCCGTTTTGATCAAAACCTTGCGGCAGCATTATGACCGGGTTGAACAGTTGATCAAGATGATGCATCCTTATGAACTTCCGGAAGTGATTATGGTTCCTATCCTAAACGGATTACCTGCTTATTTGCAGTGGATCGCCAATGAAACACAACCACTCGATTAAATAATACTGAATACCGATGCGATTATTCCAATTTTTGTTACTCATAGTATGTCTGGCTAGTACGCCTATTTCTGCGCAGGAAAGCGGCTCCTTTAGCTTGTTTTCAAAATTGCAGGAACTGGGTATCAATCTGGGCCAAAGCAATCCGCAAGAACTTTTGCCACCTGATGAAGCATTCAAGATTTCGGTGGAAGTGCGCGATGGCAATACGCTGATTGCCAATTTGACGCCGGCAAAGGATTATTATCTGTATCGCGATAAGATTACATTTGAGCCGAAACAACCCGGTATGGTGATTGAGAAAGTCACTTTACCGCCCGGCAAAATGAAGGAAGACCAGACTTTTGGTCAGACAGAAGTTTATTACAGCCCCATTCAGGCCATTATCTCGTTAAAACGCGAAGATCCCGCGAGCGAGCAACTGCTGACACTGGCGGCCACTTATCAGGGGTGCAATGAGCCGGTCGGAGTGTGTTATGCACCCATTCACAAAGCCATCGATCTGACATTACCGGCTGTGAAAGCGGCGATTGGTGCTGTAGCTGAAGCGGTGAGCGGCAAGGCGGCGGCAGCCGGAATCGATGCGACTGCTGAGTTGTTTCAAATGCCATCCCGAGCACCTGCCATCGAAACCGAAGCGTACAAAATTGATCAGATGTTTCAAACCGGTGATTTCTGGCTGATCTTAACCGGATTTTTCGGCATCGGTCTGCTGCTTGCGTTTACACCTTGTGTGTTTCCGATGTTTCCGATTTTGTCGGGAATTATTGCCAATCGTGGCAAGCATGTGACCAAAGGCCATGGATTTATCTTAGCGCTGGCTTATGTGCTGGGTATGGCAATCACTTATGCCATCGCTGGTGTAGCTGCCGGGCTGTCGGGTGCGATGCTGTCCGCCGCGCTGCAAAATGCCTGGGTGTTGGGCACGTTCGCGGTGATATTTGTATTGCTGTCGTTTTCGATGTTTGGTTTTTATGAATTGCAATTGCCCGGCTCACTGCAAACCAAATTGTCTGAGGAAGCCGGACACCTGAAAGGCGGACATTTAACCGGTGTATTCGGCATGGGAGCGCTGTCTGCATTGATAGTCGGCCCGTGTGTCGCAGCGCCACTGGCGGGTGCTTTGCTGTATATCAGCCAAACCCGTGATGTGATTTTGGGTGGTTCGACTTTGTTTGTCATGGCGCTGGGTATGGGTGTTCCGTTGTTGTTACTAGGCGCTTCAGCAGGTGCGTTATTACCAAGAGCCGGAGCATGGATGGAATCGATCAAGCAATTTTTTGGTGTATTGTTGCTTGCAGTTGCTATTTGGTTGATTTCTCCCGTCATCAACGAAGTGGTTCATATGTCATTGTGGGCCGCATTGTTGATCATTTCAGCGATTTATCTGCATGCGATTGACCCATTGCCGGAAAGAGCTTCGGGTCTGAAGAAATTTCTCAAAGGTATCGGTGTCATTGCGCTGTTGGTCGGCATCGCCTTGTTGATTGGTATCTTGTCGGGCAGCCGGGATGTATTGCAGCCGCTTTCAAAAATCAGTATGACAAGCGCGGATACCATGAATATGGGAGAGGCTGTCGCTTCCAATCATGCAGCGCTACCTTTCCAACGGGTAAAAACCATTACTGAACTGAATGAGCAGATCCAGCAATCCAGGGATAAGTATATTATGGTCAGATTTCATGCGGATTGGTGCGTTTCATGTAAGGAAATGGATCGCTTTACTTTTTCCGATAGTAAAGTGCAATCCCGCCTGAAAGATGTTGTTCTGCTGGAGATCGATGTGACCGATGGCACGCCGGATGATACGGATTTACTCAAACGATTTAAATTGTTTGGACCACCGGGTATTTTGTTTATTGATCGTCAGGGAAATGACATTTCAGATATCAAAGTAATCGGTTTTTTAAATAAAAATGATTTTCTGACCGTGCTGAATGCGGTGCTGATTTAAAAAGAAAATTAACTAAAAAAGCGAATCATCTCGTGTATCGCTTCATTTAAAGGAATCATGATGGCAAAATTGAGACAATTATTAATATATTTGGCTTTGGGAGCTTTGGCAATCACCACGGGTTTTATGTTGCGAGCCCAGCTCATGGGTGGTGGTCCGCAACCTGCTCTTTCCAGTGAAGCCAGTCAACAAGGTGCAAAAGCAATTCTTACTGCCAATTTGCCGGATATTCAGGGAGAAAATCAGGCCATTTCGCAATGGCTGGGTAATGTAATCGTGGTGAATTTTTGGGCCACCTGGTGTACGCCCTGTCGCGAGGAAATTCCTGAATTTATTGCGGCGCAGGAAAAATTCCGTGATCAAGGGCTGGTTTTTGTGGGAATCGCTATTGATCAAGCGGATAAGGTAAAGGCCTATAGTGAAGAATTTGCTATCAATTATCCGGTATTGGTCGGCAGTTTTCATACTTGGGCGTTGGCTGAAGCTGCGGGTAATCGACAATCCGCTTTACCCTACACTGTGGTTATTAATCGTTCCGGTGAAATTGTTGAAACCTATTTGGGCCGTGTCCATCTGAACACACTGGAAAAATTAGTAATTCCGTTGCTAAAGGAGAGTTCGCATGTTCAGCATCAAAGCGGGCTAGTTGATGATCTTGACTTAAGGAATCTTTGATGATCAATAGCAATCTAGCCATGCTCAACATGCTCATTTATTAAGCATAAGCTGTGTTTCTTCGCCTGTTTTTGCCTTGAATCGGTTGCCTCGAGTACGTTTTTCAACAGCCTGTTAGTTTTGTGCAACGCGATCGTGCCATTTTTTAGGGATCGTTAAGCAAAAAACTCATGAATTGAGCTAGTCTCTGTCAGCGATAATCATGTAATATAACTTCTAGGAATGGAATGCTTTGTACATCTGCGTACACATGAACTACTCTGTCCTTGCAATACAACATTCTGATTTTTGCGCATACTAACTAACCAGAGAATTCAATAAATTCGTAAATTTCAGATTTATAACGTATTGAAGGTAGCTTAAAGCAAGAGCCTTTAATCAAATGTAACGAGGGGTATTTTCCGTTAATCATTTGGGAGCGCTTAATCATGACACAATTGAATAGCCGTTTCATGGCATTCTTGTTAGTTTTTCAAATGGCTCTTTTCTCGGGCTGCGCAACAGCGCCGCAGTTTGAAGGCGCCAGAGAACAATACGAAGATATTGTTATTACTACGAAAGTTCACGAAGCAATTCTTGACGAGCTTTCCCTAAGACCTTTCGATATCAACGTCAGAACTACAAAAGGAGTCGTAGAATTGAGTGGTCTGGTCAATTCCCGCGACGATATGTACAAAGCGATTGCAATTGCGCGCAGTATCAGTGGTATAAAGTTTATCAAGAATGACCTGCGAATCCAGGGAACCGGCGATTATTAATCGTCCATGTAAGTTTATCAAGTTGAATATGCTGTTGGCTGATCTTGTACTAATTATCCACTTTTTCTATGTGTTGTTTGTTGTTGCCAGCTTGCCTGTCATCTGGTTGGGTGCGTGGTTTAAGCTGGCGTTTGTCAGAAACCCTTGGTTTCGTTATCTACATCTTGCCGCCATTTTATTCGTCGTGGTTGAATCCTTGATGGGTGTCGTTTGCCCGTTAACATTATGGGAAAATACATTGCGTCAGATCGAAACAAACAGTAGTTTTATTCAGCAATGGCTGCATAAAATCATGTTTTATACTGTACCTGAAGGCTTATTCACGGTAGTTTATGTCCTCTTTGCCGGCCTGGTTGCAGCAACTTTCAAATGGGTACCGCCGGAACCTCGTAGAAATCTTCCATGATTATCTTGAAGCAAGGCGGCTGTCATTCGTTTCTTCTGAATCGGATATCAGCATTTCTTCAATGGTGGGTTCAAATACTTCTTCATCAAATGCGGTGTCGCCGTCGATTACCGGTTCCCCCAGTGCTTTTAAGTTAAAAAAATCATACCGGGATGCATCGGCCAGATGCGATAACTGAATATTTTGAATGGAGCGGAACATCGTTTCCAGCCGTCCGGGAAATTTTTTATCCCATTGCTGCATCATTTCTTTGATGGCTTGACGCTGCAGGTTTTTTTGCGATCCGCACAGATTGCAGGGAATGATCGGAAAATTTTCTGCTATGGCGTAAGCGGCCAAATCTTTTTCTTTGCAGTAAGCCAGTGGTCGGATAACGATATGTTTTCCGTCATCGCTTACCAGTTTCGGTGGCATAGCTTTAAGTTTTCCGCCATAAAACATGTTAAGAAACAAGGTTTCAAGAATATCATCCCGATGATGACCGAGTGCTATCTTGGTGGCGCCCAATTCACTGGCAACGCGATATAGCACGCCGCGACGCAAGCGCGAGCAAAGACTACAAGTTGTTTTTCCCTCTGCAATAACCCGTTTTACGACACTGTAGGTATCTTGTTCAATGATACGATAAGGCATGCCAATATCCGTCAGATAGCCCGGCAGCACTTGTTCAGGAAAACCAGGTTGCTTTTGGTCCAGATTAACTGCTATCAGCTCAAATTCTAACGGCGCGTGAGCTTGTAAATTGCGCAGAATATCCAGCATGGCATAACTATCCTTACCGCCGGACAAGCACACCATGATCCGGTCACCGGCTTCGATCATATTGAAATCAGCAATCGCTGTTCCTACTTGCCGTCTTAAGCGTTTGTGGAGCTTATTGGTGTTATATTGTTGTTTTTTTTGCATGATTTTGGCAAGTTATGAGGGAGAAAAGAATGATTTTTTGACCGATCAGCGCTACGGGTCTTTTGGCAGAATATTAGACAAATGAGATGGAACAATTTAGCATAGCTAGATTCTAAACAAGATGGATAAACAAGTTCGGGAATTATTTTTCAGGAGAATTCTATGAACAGGATTATACCATTTGTAACCTTGGTCTTGTTTTCAACCCATTGTTACTCGAGTGCAAGCTATCCCAATAATGAGGTGGGTATTGGTAAATCTGGTAATTCAAGTATGGTGTCGCGGACCATTAAGTTGACGCAGGTGGATAATCTGTTTTTACCTTCTGAAATTAAGGTCAGTGAAGGCGAAACGATCCAATTTGTTATAAAAAATGGCGGCAACAGAAAGCATGAGATGTTGATGGGTTCAATGGCAGATCTGAAGAAAGCCGCTAATATGCGGCGCATGTTTCCGGAAAAGGATCACTCTGAAGCACATTTGGTACAACTTGAACCGGGTGAGTAAAAGGAATTTATCTGGCAGTTTACCAGTGCGGGAACCATTAATTTTGCCTGCCCGTTGCCGGGTCATTTTAAGAAGATGCGTGGAATAATAATTGTGGAGAAGAAATGAAAATACGAGTAAATACCCTAATAGCTGGATCAATCATTGCTGTTGGTTTGTTGAGTGTTGTTTCACAAGCGGCTGCCACAGCGACTGTTGACGTTTATAAAAGCCCGACCTGCGGGTGTTGCGATAAATGGGTCGATCATATGCGCGAGCATGGATTTACCATAAAAACGCATGATGTTGGCAATAAAGAAATAAGAAAAAAATCAGGTATTTCTGAAACTCTGGGTTCGTGCCATACGGCTTTGATTAATGGCTATGCGATCGAGGGGCATGTGCCAGCGCCTGACATCCTGCGCTTACTCAAAGAAAAACCTAAAGCAGTTGGACTGGCTGTACCGGATATGCCGCACGGAACCCCAGGTATGGAAGGTGCTCGTAGTGATCCTTACAATGTTTTATTGATCAAAGAGCGCGACGAGGTACGCAAGGATACGACCATTTATAACCGTTATGATCCTTATGCCAAGAAAGTAGAACAGTCACAGCCAGCCAATCCCGAGCCAGAGAAGAGCGGTTCGGTCATGCGTTTAAAGTAATCGTAACTTTTAATGGCAAAGCGAAATATACTGCTGTGCGGAATAGCGGCATTGCTACTGGGCTGTGGTGATTCTGCACCACTTCGCGCTTTATCCGGGCAATCTCAGATCGATAGTCAAACGGGTTTGGTCAAACGAAATTTTGACCAAACACAGATCAAACGGGGTGAAAGTGTTTATGCCGCAAATTGCGTTGGTTGTCATGGGCTCAATGGAGAAGCGACACCGGATTGGCGCAAACCGGGTCCGGATGGAAAATATCCGCCCCCCCCATTGGACAGCACCGCGCATGCTTGGCATCATTCAACAGAAGTTTTGAAGAAAACCATACTCAAAGGGACGCCTCCTGATATTGGCTCCATGCCGGCCTGGGAAGGCAAATTGACAGAACAGCAAGTCGATGATGTGATTGTCTGGATAAAGTCTTTATGGTCAGATGAGATTTATGATATCTGGTACAAAAATTTTGAAGGCAAGTAGTAAGTTGCGGTTTGTACTCAGAACCCTGCGATAGGGATGTAATCTTAAACAAGGATATGCAATTATCGAGCATATAGACTGCTCGTAAGAACCGTCGAAGATACCCTCATACAAACTTATTCTTCCGCCTTGTTCTCCAGTGAATTAATTCGATCAAAGATTTCTTTTTTTTCATTTTCCAGTTCAGTATAGCGTGCTTTTAGGCGATCCAAATCATCTGTATACTTTTTAATCCGTTCTTCTTTTTCCTGTTTTTCCTTAACTAATTCCTCATACTTCGGGATCGGTATGCTATTCGAAGATAGGCTGGGCGGTATTGTTATTGGTAGTGGCGCATCTATTTCATTACGGCGCAATTCTTGAATCATCAGAAATTGCTGATAAGTGGATTGTGATTCTTGTTGTATGCGGGTTAATGTCTTTTCTAACTGACTTATTTCTGCTGCCGTGTCAGCCCAAGCTGGAGTGGATAGAGACAGTAATAAGAATAAAAGAACTGATCGCATAGTGATTAGAGTTTATTGGTAAAAGTTAACACCCTTGGGCTTCCAGGGCAATACTAGAGTATCTACTTCTCACCTTCAAGAATCATTCTACACGCCATTGATCCAACGAGTTAATAATTCATCATAGTTTATACTGATCATCGTGATGACTGGTAATAGTATATTTAACAGCGAGTTTGTTTTGTGCGTTAGCGCACATACTAGTTGCGCTAACCCTGTAATACTTCAACTTTGATTCTTTTGAATACTTATTGGAGAACTTTACCATGACACAACTTAATAACCGTTTTTCCACTTTTTTCTTAATTGCTCTCATGATTTTTTTATTGGGTTGCGCATCAACGTCCAAACAAGAAGGAACTGGAGAATATTTTGATGATACCGTCGTGACCACGAAGGTTAAAGCGGCAATTCTCAATGAACCTTCGCTGAAATCCGCAGAAATCAATGTCGAAACTTTCAAGGGCGTCGTTCAACTCAGCGGCTTTGTCAATTCCCAGGCTGATATCAACAAAGCAGCCGAAGTGGTTCGTAAAGTCAATGGTGTGAAGTCTATCAAGAATGATATGCGGGTTAAGTAAACTGTAGATCGTTGTATTGATTAGTCATCCCTGTAGGCAAATTCCGAACAGAATGCCCGTATATTTTTATCATCGCACTTGGATTGTTATTCGTAGCGGGCTATCCAGTTGGGAGCGGCAAGAAGAAAGATTTTCCGTGCAATATTCAAATCCTTATAGCCGCTGCGGCTGAATTACTTTCCCGTTACCACACCACACTGGTGGGAAACTCTAAAGCTTTCCTAAGTCGTGTGCGTGTGGCTTTTGATCCGATATCACTGCAAGTGAGGCATTCTTTAGCTACTTAACGAGCGATTCTTTCTAGGATATTTGTGTATGAAAAAGATCAATAATTCACATTTTTCCAACAAGACTGTTCAGCTCCTTTTCATTTCTGAAATTAATTCTACTTGGATATACCGTGCTTCAAGTGACTTTAAGTTAGTTTCCTATCCATTAACTGATTGGTTTTATCGAGAGATATGCAGTGAAGTTCCTATCCAACGCAGAGCGCATTTCTAAATGGACACCAAAGACATTCGTTTCTTCCAGTATTTACGCCAGTTGAGGGCGAATTTGTGCGCTGGCGGCATTCCGCTAACGCACTCTTTTAATGAGCCGCCGCTTCGGTCGGAATTGTTCAGCGCCGATCAAATGGAACAGCATGGCAAGCATCTCGCAGCCATGCACAAATTAACCCAGAAACGCCCGCGAGACCGATTAATGGCGCGATTGGCGGTGAATGAAGTCGTTTTGACCGGCGTCTGCGGAAAACTCACTGCGGTGGTAAAAGCAAACCAGCAGATTACGCCGGCCAGCGAATGGCTGCTCGATAACTTCTATTTGATCGAAGAACAGATCCGCACTGCCAGGCGCCACATGCCTCAGGGATATAACCAGGAGTTGCCGCGTTTGCTGAACGGCCCTTCAGCCGGTTTGCCGCGTGTGTACGATATCGCGCTAGAGATTATTTCACACGGAGATGGACGGGTAGATTCGGAAAGTCTCAGTCGTTTCCTTGCGGCCTATCAAACAGTTAGCGTGCTCAAATTAGGCGAATTGTGGGCTATTCCCATTATGCTGCGGCTGGCATTAATTGAGAATCTGCGGCGTGTTGCAGTTCGCATTGCCGCCGACAGAGTCGATTGCGACCTGGCAAGCGCATGGGCGGAGCAAATGATGGCGGTAGCGGAGAAGGATCCGAAGAGCCTGGTGTTAATGATCGCAGACATGGCACGTTCGCAACCGCCAATGTCTAATCCATTCGTATCGGAATTTACGCGCCGTCTGCAAGGACAAAGCCTTGCTTTGGCACTGCCACTAACCTGGATAGAACAAGTGCTTGCCGAATCAGGGTTGACCATCGAGCAATTGGTGCATACTGGAAACCAACTTCAGGCCGCCGACCAGGTTTCTATCAGCAACAGCATTAACAGCTTGCGTTTTCTGGGTGGTATGGATTGGCGTGAATTCGTCGAAAGCATGAGCATCGTCGAGCAAACATTGCGCGAAGATCCGAATGGTGCCTACGCCAAAATGGATTTTTCCAGCCGTGACCGTTATCGTCATGCGATTGAAAAAATTGCGAAGCGAAGTTCCCTTACTGAAGCGGAAGTCGCTCGAAGTGCGATTCAGCTCGCGCAAGCGGCCCAAACGGCGCATCCGGATAGCGACGAACGCGTAACACATGTTGGTTTCTATCTGATCGACCGAGGTTTGCTTGAGCTAGAAGCCCGGACGCAGGTACGTCCTTCTGCTGCCGAAAAAATCATGAAAATGGGATCGCAACACGCATTGAGCGTATATCTTGGCGCCATCGCTTTGCTTACGCTGCTTTTCAGCGCCGGCTTGATAACCATTGCATATACTCAGGGTGCGCCCGGTGCGTTGCTGATACTGATCGGCATGCTCGGATTGCTGGCCACCAGTCAATTGGCGCTCGCTCTGGTGAATTGGCTAGCAACTTTATTCGTGCACCCACAACCACTGCCACGCATGGATTTTTCCACCGGTATACCAGTGCAATCGCGAACGTTGGTCGTCGTGCCAACGATGCTTACACATCCGGATAGCATCGATAACCTGGTCGAAGCATTGGAAGTACGTTTTCTGGCGAATCAGGACGACAATCTGTATTTTGCCCTCTTGACCGATTTTCGTGACGCGCCCGAAGAAATCCTCGACGAGGATGCCCCACTGTTGCAACTGGCTGAGGCAGGAATCGAGGCGCTGAATGCAAAATATGGCACGGCAGGAAAAAGTATTTTTTTCCTGTTTCATCGCCCGCGCTGCTGGAATCCGCAAGAACGCATGTGGATGGGTTACGAGCGTAAACGCGGTAAGCTTGCGGACTTGAATGCATTGCTGCGCGATGAAACGCATAGTAATGCCGGCAAACGTTTCTCAAGCATCGTTGGCAATACCGCTTGCCTGGCAAACGTGAAGTACGTCATCACTCTGGATACGGATACACAACTACCGCGTGACGTCGCGCGGGAGTTAGTTGGCGCCATGGCGCATCCATTGAATCGTCCGCGCTATGACGAACAGCAGCAGCGCGTGTGTGAAGGCTACGGAATTCTTCAACCGCGCGTCAGCGTAAGCTTAGAAGGCACCAACCGCTCACATTATGCTCGATTGCATGGTGGCGAAGTCGGCATTGACCCCTATACCCACGCCATCTCCGATGTTTACCAAGACGTGTTTGGCGAAGGCTCGTTTATCGGCAAAGGTATCTATGAAGTGGATACATTCGAACGCGCATTGAGTGCACGCTTTCCCGAAAATCAGATTCTCAGCCACGATTTGCTGGAGGGATGTTATACGCGCGCTGGCTTACTGAGCGATGTAAATTTGTATGAGGATTATCCTGCACATTACAACGTGGATGTGAATCGCCGTCATCGCTGGATACGCGGTGATTGGCAATTGCTGGGTTGGCTGTTGCCAAGCATTCCCGGCCCGGGTACGCTGCGGCTAAATAACGCACTCTCGCGGTTATCACAATGGAAATTGTTCGACAACTTGCGACGCAGTCTCGTGCCTATGACCCTGACAGTACTGCTGCTGTTAGGCTGGGCCATCCTGGCATCGCCCTGGCTTTGGACTTTGGCAGTGATCAGTATTATCCTGATTCCGCCCTTGATCACCTCAATTCTGGATCTATTTAACAAACCATGTGACGTGTTGTTAAGACAGCATCTTGCCGTCGCTCTCGACACGACCACTCAGCGCTTGACGCAAGCGGCCTTTAACCTAGCCTGCCTTCCCTACGAAGCCTACTTCAGTATCGATGCGATCGTTCGCACGATCGGACGCATGTCGTTCACACGCAGACGGCTGCTCGAATGGCATCCATCAGGCGAAGTGGCGCGTAGCAGTCGCACGGATTTTTCCGCCACGTTACGTACGATGTGGATTGCGCCGCTGATTGCCATGGCCGCAACAGCTTATCTGCTGCTGTTCAAATTTGCGGCGCTCGCGGTCGCGGCACCTATCCTGATGCTATGGTTGAGTTCGCCCGCGATTGCCTGGTGGATAGGTCAGCCGATTGCGCGCCGCAAAGCTCAGTTAACGCTTGAGCAAACCATTTTCCTGCGCAAAGTGTCACGCAAAACCTGGGCGTTTTTCGAAACTTTTGTCGGCCCGGAAGATAACTGGTTGCCGCCGGATAATTATCAGGAATATCGTGGTGCCGCAGTTGCACATCGCACATCGCCGACCAATATTGGGATGGCCCTCCTGGCGAACTTAACGGCTTATGATTTCGGCTATATTCCAGCCGGACACCTCCTCAAGCGCACTGCGCATACGCTTGACACCATGCAAATACTGGAGCGCCATCGCAGTCACTTCTACAATTGGTACGATACCCAATCGCTGAAACCGCTGCATCCGGCATATATTTCGACGGTGGATAGCGGTAACCTTGCAGGCCATTTATTAACTTTGCGACCGGGACTGATCGCGCTTGCCGATGACAAAATCCTGAACACACGCTGGTGCAATGGTCTCCGCGACACGCTGGGAATTTTGGCGGACGCGATGAGAAACATTCCATCAGAACTGCTCACCCAATTACAAACAGATATCGAATCGACCTGCAACTCTCCGCCAACCACGCTGGCACTAACGTGGCAATACCTTGACCGGCTGACGAGACGCGCAGCGGAGCTTGCTGATAGCCTTGATGCTACCTCGGCAGCGTTGTTTCAAACAGGAAGTGCACAAGCATCAGCCGAAGAACGGGAACGAAAACTGCATGCGGAAACAGGGGGATACCTAAAGGCAGATGAAGATTCCACGCACCACCCCACTCTGGACCATGCCAGTGCAGTCGTCTCTGAGATTACTTCCGAGAGTGATGCAAATTGGTGGGCACATACGCTGGTCCGGCAAATCCGTTTTGTTCTTGACGAACTGACGTTTCTTGCCCCTTGGCTAGCGTTACCGGCTTCACCAAGTGGATCTGCTGAGGGCCTCGGCATCACCACAATCCCAACATTGCGGGAATTGATCAGTATCGAGGAAAAATTGCTGCCGACCATCGAACAGCGAATTCTCAGCAGCGCAGTGTCCGCAGAACGTGAATGGCTGTATGCATTTAGAGAATGCATCATACAAGCCTATCAGCACGCCAATGAAAGGATTTCAGCGATCGAACGATTAGCCCTACAAACCGCAGATCTCTCGTACATGGCATATGATTTCCTGTATGACAAGGCATCGCGCCTGCTGGCGATCGGCTACAACGTGGACGAGTTACGCCGGGATACAAGTTGCTACGATCTGTTAGCTTCGGAAGCCCGATTAATCAATTTCGTCGCAATCGCGCAGGGACAAGTGCCGCAGGAGAGCTGGTTTGCCTTGGGGCGTCTGCTTACGACCGTTGGCGGCGAACCCGTTCTCTTATCCTGGAGCGGCTCGATGTTCGAATACCTTATGCCGCTCCTGGTGATGCCGAACTTTGATAACACGTTGCTTGACCAAACCTATAAAGCGGCGGTACGGCGGCAGATTGAATATGGGCGGCAGCGCGGCGTGCCTTGGGGTATGTCAGAATCAGGGTACAATCTCGTCGATGTCCATCTTAACTACCAGTATCGGGCATTTGGTGTGCCTGGTCTGGGATTAAAGCGCGGACTCGCCGATGATTTGGTCATTGCACCCTATGCCACAGTGTTGGCGCTGATGGTGGCACCCGAAGAAGCATGCCTGAATTTGCAACAACTCACCATGGAAGGTTTAGAAGGAAAGTTTGGCTTTTATGAAGCCATTGATTACACACCATCACGTCAACGACGCGGGGAATCGGGCACCGTGGTGCGATCTTATATGGCCCATCACCAGGGGATGAGTCTGCTCTCCCTGGCCTATCTGCTGCTGGATCGCCCGATGCAGAAGCGCTTCGAGTCGGATCCACTGTTCCAGGCAACCTTGTTGCTACTCCAGGAGCGGATTCCCAGGGCGATGGCATTCTTCCCGCGCACGGCGCAATTGTCTGACATTCGACCCACTTCCTCTGCGCCGGAAGCATCGATTCGTGTTTTTAACAGCGCCAATACACCAACACCGGAAGTACAATTGTTATCCAACGGCCGCTATCATGTGATGATCACCAACTCCGGCGGCGGTTATAGCCGTTGGAAGGATCTCGCCGTTACCCGCTGGCGCGAAGACACGACTTGCGATCACTGGGGATCGTTCTGTTATTTGCGTGACGAGAGCAGCGGAGAATTTTGGTCTACCGCGTATCAGCCGACATTGAAACAGCCGCAGCATTACGAAGTGATTTTTTCCGAAGGCCGCGCCGAATTTCGCCGGCGCGATAACGATTTCGAGACCCATACTGATATTGTGGTGTCGCCGGAAGATGATATCGAACTGCGCCGCTTGCGCATCACTAACCGCGCCAGTAGCCGTCGAACCATCACGGTAACGAGTTACGCCGAAGTGGTGCTGACCGAATCCATCGCCGATGAATTGCATCCCGCTTTCAGCAAACTATTTGTGCAGACCGAGATTGACGAGAAACACCACGCCATTCTCTGTACACGTCGTCCGCGTTCACGTAACGAGCAAACACCGTGGATGTTTCACCTGATGACGGCAAACGGAACCGACATTGATGATATTTCCTACGAGACGGATCGATCACAATTCATCGGTCGTGGCCACACTACTGCCGATCCACAGGCGCTGGGCGACGACGCTTTATCCCGGAAGCTCTCCGGTAGCCAGGGTTCGGTGCTGGATCCGGTTGCCGCCATCCGCTATGCCATCACGCTTGATCCGGATCAAACGCTCACTATCGATATGATAAGCGGCATGGCGGAAACGCGGGATGCCGCAGTAGGCCTGGTGAAAAAATATCAGGACCGGCGCTTCGCGGATCGTGTCTTTGATGTTGCTTGGACACATGCGCAAGTGGTATTGCGACAGCTCAACGCTAGTGAGGCCGATGCGCAGCTCTATGGGCGTTTAGCCAATTCTGTGCTTTATACCAACGCCTTGCTACGCGCCGATGCCGAGATTTTGCTGCAGAATCGCCGCGGACAATCCGGTTTGTGGGGTTATGCCATTTCCGGCGATCTGCCGATCGTACTGTTGCAGATCAGCGATGCAAGCAATATCGAATTAGTGCGGCAATTAGTGCAGGCTCACGCGTATTGGCGTTTGAAGGGACTGGCGGTAGATTTGGTGATCTGGAACGAAGATCGTGCCGGCTACCGGCAGCTGCTCCAGGATCAGATTATCGGCTTGATTGCAGCAGGTATTGAAGCGCATGTCATTGACAGACCGGGCGGTATCTTCGTGCGACACGCGGAACAAATATCAAACGAAGATCGTATTTTGTTCCAATCGGTCGCACGTGCCATCATAGCCGACAGCCGGGGAACGCTGGCGGAACAGATTAATCACCGTAGCATAAGGAATGTACAAATGCCGCGTTTCCGGCCAAGCCGAAGCCGCCGCGCCGATCTTCCAGCCGGTAGCGTGTTGCCGCGGCGAGATCTGATTCTGCACAATGGGCTGGGCGGTTTTACCGCGGACGGACACGAATACATCATTACTACCACAGCCGTACAAGTGACACCCGCACCGTGGGTGAATGTGCTGGCGAATCCACATTTTGGTACAGTCATTTCTGAAAGCGGCCAAGGTTATACCTGGAGCGACAACGCGCATGAGTTTCGTCTTACGCCTTGGCACAACGATCCGATATCCGATGCAAGCGGCGAAGCTTTTTACCTGCGCGATGAAGAGAGCGGTCATTTCTGGTCACCCACACCACTGCCCTGCCGCGGTTTGGATGCGTATGTCAGTCGACACGGATTCGGCTACAGTGTATTTGAACATACAGAAGGCGGTATCGTTTCCGAACTGTGGGTATACGTGGCCATGGATGCAGCCGTCAAATTCTCGGTATTGAAAGTACGCAATGCATCCGGCCGGTCACGACGGCTCTCCGCGACCGGCTACGTGGAATGGGTGCTGGGCGATTTGCGGCCGAAATCGGCCATGCACGTGACGACTGAAGTGGATTCCGTGAGCGGCGCGTTGTTCGCACGCAACCCTTACAACACAGAATTCTCCGACCGGATTGCTTTCTTCGATGTCGATGAGACCAATCGCTCAATCAGTTGCGATCGCGCTGAATTCATTGGACGTAACGGCTCGCTTAAAGATCCGGCGGCGATGGCGCGCACGCGGCTTTCCGGCAAGACAGGCGCGGCACTCGATCCCTGCGCCGCGATTCAGGTTAACTTCAATTTGGCGGAAGGGCAAGAACGCGAGATTATTTTCCGCTTAGGCCAAGCCGGAAATCACGATATTGATGGCGCGCGCGCACTGATACATCGTTTCCGTGGATCGGCAGCCGCAGACACCGCACTCAAATCGGTATGGCAGTATTGGAACCATACCCTTGGCGCAATCCAGGTGGAAACTCCAGATGCATCTCTCAATGTGCTGGCCAATGGCTGGCTCGTTTATCAAACGCTTGCCTGCCGCCTGTGGGCACGTAGCGGCTATTATCAATCGGGCGGCGCCTTCGGCTTCCGCGACCAGCTGCAGGATGTAATGGCACTGGTTCACGCCGAACCGCAACGCGTGCGTGAGCAAATCATGCTATGCGCAGCGCATCAGTTTGTGGAAGGAGATGTACAGCACTGGTGGCATCCTCCATCAAATCGCGGCGTACGAACCCGTTGTTCCGACGATTATCTCTGGTTACCGCTGGCGGTGTGCCGCTATGTGCTGTGCACCGGTGATACCAGTGTGCTCGATGAATCTATTTCTTTCCTCGAGGGCCGCCCAGTCAGTCCCGAGGATGATTCTTATTATGATCTGCCCGGATACTCCGCCGAATCGGCCAGTTTGTATCAGCACTGTGTCCGCGCCATCCGCCATAGCCTAACATTTGGCGAACATGGTCTGCCGCTGATTGGTTCCGGAGACTGGAACGATGGCATGAATCTTGTGGGCTTGCACGGCAAAGGCGAAAGCGTTTGGCTCGGCTTTTTCCTATATGAAGTGTTGATGCGCTTCGCTGAGTTGGCACAGCGGCAGGGCGATGTGACATTTGCCGAACAATGCCGGACCGAGGCCGCGCAACTGCGCCAGCGTATCGAGCAAACCGCCTGGGATGGCGCATGGTACCGCCGCGCATACTTTGATGACGGCACGCCGCTGGGGTCGGCAGCTAATACCGAATGTCAGATTGATTCGATTTCGCAGAGCTGGTCGGTACTCTCCGGTGCGGGTGAGTCTATGCGTTCGCGCATGGGTATGGATGCTGTATACGCCCGTCTGGTGCAGCACGATCATGCACTGATCCAGCTCCTGGATCCGCCGTTCGACACATCGGATCTGGATCCGGGCTACATCAAAGGGTATGTTCCCGGTGTGCGCGAAAACGGCGGGCAATACACGCATGCCGCTATCTGGACCGCAATGGCATTTGCAGCTTTGGGCGACAGTCAGCGCGCTTGGGAATTATTGACCATGATTAACCCGGTGAATCATGGAAAATCCGCAGCAGGTGTAGCGATCTACAAAGTCGAGCCCTATGTCGTTGCTGCCGATGTGTATGCGGTTTCACCGCATGCCGGCCGCGGCGGGTGGAGCTGGTATACAGGCTCCGCCGGCTGGATGTACCGGCTGATTGTGGAATCCCTGCTTGGCTTGAGGCTGGAAGGGGATAAACTGCACTTCGCGCCTTGCTTGCCTGCAACCTGGCAAACATTCAAGTTGCATTACCGCTATCACGAGACTGTCTACCATATTGCCGTATCGCAAATGGAAATGGATACGAGCGATGCGATGCAAAACAATACGATGCGTGTAACGGTGGATGGCATCGAATGCCCCGATAAAATAATTCCACTGGTCGATGATCGCCTGGAGCATACGGTCGACGTGAAAATATACAAAGCGCTCGAACCAAATCCAACCATTCATACGCTGAATAAGGAACATGATGAAAGCGACGCAACAACTGCATGATCTCGGCCAAAGTGTTTGGCTTGATAATATCACCCGCGAATTGCTGACGAGCGGCAAGCTACGCCATTACATTAGTGAACTCTCAGTGACTGGTTTGACTTCCAATCCGACGATCTTTGACAAAGCGATCAAGGGCGCGGATTTCTACGATGCCGCCATCGATCAAAAAACCGCTGAGGGCAAATCGGGTGAGGCGTTATTCTTCGAGCTAGCCTTGGAGGATTTGACACAGGCTGCCGATCTGTTACGTCCAATCCACGATACCACTGGTGGAATGGACGGTTGGGTATCGTTGGAGGTGTCTCCCTTGCTCGCGGATGATACGGGTGGCACCATCAAGGCCGCAGCGATGCTTTATGAACGAGCAAAGCGCCCTAATCTTTTTATCAAGATTCCAGGCACTCGTGCAGGAATTCCCGCGATCGAGGAAAGCATCTTCGCGGGGGTGCCGGTAAATGTGACGTTGTTGTTCTCGTGCGAGCACTACATGGCAGCTGCCAAAGCCTATATGCAAGGGATCGAGCGGCGAATCGCTGCCGGTCTTGATCCAAAAATCTATTCTGTTGCATCAATTTTCGTCAGCCGCTGGGATACGGCCATCAAGGACAAAGCCCCGCAGGTGCTGCATAACCGCCTCGGTATCGCCATCGCCAAGCGTGTCTACAAATCCTACCGGGAATTGTTGGCCTCACCCCGCTGGCAAAAACTGGCCAGCGCGGGTGCACGGCCGCAACGCCTGCTCTGGGGTAGCACGGGCAGCAAAGATCCCAATGTCTCGGATACCTTATACATCGAGGCACTCGTGGCGCCGGATACCATCAACACGATGCCCGATAAGACATTGCTTGCTTTTGCCGAGCACGGCAAAGTGCAAACGACTATGCCAAGCGATGGCGGTGATGCCGAAGCGGTGCTTGCCGCTTTTGCACGGGTTAATGTGGATGATGTGGTGCTCGCAGCTAAACTCCAGCGTGAAGGCGTGCAGTCTTTTGCAGAATCCTGGAAAGATCTAATGGATTGCATTGCAGCAAAAAATGTTGCCCGCAAACACTTTCAACCCGGTTGAATTAATCCCTAGCAGTTGCAGGAGGCGCCAAACAGTTTTGCGCAGCATCGCATGAACGGACTTGTGCAAGTGTACGCCTAGTAATTTGTTATTTTTTAAAGGATAAACGGTATGCTTTTAACATTCACAATCTTTTCAACCGATGTTTATGCCGGTATCACCATGTTTAAAGGCGATGGGCTTACCTTGCTGAAAATGATGGGATACAGTGCTGCCGAGACTGGTGGCATCGATTGAATCACAGTGTGACTGCGTTCGATAGCGCACAGACAGTCGTGGTTGATAATTTCATTATAAAAATAAGGCATGAAAAGCAGACTGGATCTTTATTCGTGTGCGAAACTGTTCTACGTTGCACTTTTGTTAAGAAGAAGTTGTTCCGTTCAGATTTTTTCTGAACGGAACAACTGATCGAATCCAGAAAATTACTGGATTTATGCGGTTTATTTTCAAATGTTCTGGGAGTCTGATGTTTAGATCTGAATCAATACAGGAGAGGATTGCATGCAACTGGGGATGATTGGTCTAGGACGCATGGGAGCCAACCTAGTGCGGCGTTTGACTAAAGACGGCCACTCGTGTGTGGTCTATGACGTCAATGCGGCTGCCGTCAAGACACTAACCGGCCAGGCTATTCAACAGGCCGATTCGTTGGATGATTTTGTCACCAAACTGTCCGCTCCGCGTGTGATCTGGGTGATGGTACCTGCCGGCGTTACCGGCAAGACAATTTCAGATCTGGCAGTATTGCTTGCGGCGAACGACATCATCATCGATGGCGGAAACAGCTATTATCGCGATGATCAAGTACGTGCTAAAGCCCTCAAGACACAAGGTATTCACTATGTTGATTGTGGAACCAGCGGCGGCGTATTCGGGCTCGAGCGAGGCTACTGCTTGATGATTGGCGGCGAGGAAGACGTAGTCCGGCATCTCGATCCGATCTTTAAAAGCATCTCACCAGGCGTTGCAGCAGCAGAACGGACTTCCGGGCGCGGCGGCGAACCGGGTCCCGAAGAACAGGGTTACTTGCACTGTGGCCCGGCCGGCGCGGGTCATTTTGTGAAGATGGTTCACAACGGCATTGAATACGGCCTGATGGCCGCATACGCGGAAGGACTCAATATTCTCAAACATGCAGATGTAGGTCTTCGTGCAAGAGCACAGGATGCCGAGACCACTCCGTTGCGTGACCCGGAAGCCTATCAATACCGCATCGACATCGGCAAAGTGGCCGAAGTATGGCGTCGAGGCAGCGTGATCTCATCCTGGCTGCTCGATTTAACCGCGGCCGCGCTTGCCGGGGATTCGGAGCTTAAGCAATTTTCAGGACACGTATCGGATTCAGGTGAAGGACGCTGGACCACACTCGCCGCCATCGACGAAGGTGTACCAGCGCCAGTCATCAGTGCAGCATTATTCGGACGTTTCGAATCCCAGGGAGAGGCAGATTACGCCGATCGCATTCTCTCGGCCATGCGCAAGCAGTTTGGCGGTCATGATGAAAAGCCAAAGGATGGTACATGACATGGACAAACCCGCCAGCGGCCTAACACCATCAGGCGCACTGGTACTTTTTGGCGCAACGGGCGATCTTGCACACAAGAAAATATTTCCATCGCTCTACGCGATGGTTAAACGAGGGTCATTAAAGATTCCGATCGTAGGCGTTGGTTTTTCGGGCTGGACGCTAGCGCAACTACACGATCGCGCAATAGACGGTATAAAAAATGCTATTAAGAACGTCGATTCGAACGTCTTAAATCAATTGCTTTCGCTGTTGCGTTATGTGGACGGCGATTATAAAAACCCGGAAACATTTCAAAAACTCAAAAAAACGCTTGACGGCGCACTGCATCCGGCCTTCTATCTCGCCATTCCGCCTGCCTTCTTCTCAGCCATCATCAAAGATCTTGGCTCTTCTGGCTTGGCGGAGAATGCCCGCGTCATTGTGGAAAAGCCTTTTGGGCGTGATTTGGCCTCGGCATGCGAGCTCAACCGCGCTGCACATTTGGTTTTTCCAGAAACTTCGATCTTTCGCATTGATCACTTCCTTGGCAAAGAAGCGATTGAAAACATCCTTTATTTCCGGTTCGCAAATTCGTTCTTGGAACCGATCTGGAATCGCAATTACGTGGCGAGTGTTCAGATCACGCTTTCGGAAGATTTTGGGGTGGAAGGCAGAGGCAGTTTCTATGACGGAGTCGGCTGCCTGCGCGACGTAATTCAGAACCATCTCTTTCAAATAGTTGCGCTTCTGGCCATGGAGCCTCCAGCCGGGCGAGATTTTGAAGCCCAGCGAAGCGAAAAAGCAAAGGTATTTCAAGCGATGCATGCACTAAAACCGGAAGATCTGGTAAGAGGTCAGTTTGAAGGCTATCTTCAGGAGACTGGTGTCGCTAAGGATTCTGACACGGAGACTTATTGTGCCCTGCGGCTATTTATTGATTCGTGGCGCTGGGCAGGCGTGCCGTGGTATCTGCGTTCAGGCAAATGCTTGGCCGAAACTGCTGCAGAAATTCTGGTTCAACTTAAGGCGCCTCCGCAGAAACTGTTTGAAGATACCGGGCCGGGGGCTTGCCGGGCTAATTATTTGCGCTTCCAATTATCACCGCATCCCGCCATTGCTTTGGCCGCGCGCGTCAAGCGAGCGGGAGAGGAATATGTCGGTGACCAGAAAGAACTTTACCTTCTCAACGCACAGCCAGATGAGCAAGCGCCTTACGAGCGGCTGCTGGGTGATGCATTGGCTGGTAACGGTGCGCTTTTCACCCGGCAGGATGCAGTTGAGTCGGCTTGGGCAGTGCTTGATAATGTTCTGACGGAGCATCAGCCAGTCAGATTCTATAAGCCCGGTAGCTGGGGACCGATGGAAGCTGATGTGCTCATCACGGCCGATGGCGGATGGTATAACCCAAAGCCCGATCTTATGACTAGAGCGGTGTCATTATGAAGAAATATCGAGCCAGTATGATTGGCAATGCCAGAGTAAAAATTTATTTTCTAGGAGGATAGTATGCTAGTGACATTTACAACGGATGTGCATGCCAATATCACTATGTTTGAAGGTGACGCACTGACCATGCTCAAAATGATGGGACACAGCGCGACCGTTCCTGGCGCTATTTTGGCGGCAGACGTTCCTGCGGCATTGAGCCGCTTAACAGCCGCTATTGATGCGGAAAAAATCTCGTCGCCAGTCGAGAATGAAAATGAGGATCCGGATGAACCTATGGTGAGCATGACAAATCGAGGATTACCGTTAATTGACTTATTGACTGCTGCAGCAAAAGCAGACTGTAACGTAATGTGGAATAAATAGTGAATCATCTACAGACTTACTAAGATGAGGATATTCTGAAAAGTAGACCAAATAGAATTGGATGCGTACAAGGTGAGCAAATTTTATGTAATCTTTGTGGCGATATGCTCAATACGCGTAGGTGCTAAAAAGGGAGATTTAAATTTCCCTTTGTTACAAGCTTCGAATGAACAGTGCACATGAGGTAGAAATGAAAATAAGTCCTTTGGCAGGAAAACCCGTCGAATCATCAATGTTGATCAACGTTCCAAAACTCGTCTCCGCCTACTACACCAATACTCCTGATCCATCAGTATCTGAACAAAGAATCGCCTTCGGCACCTCTGGGCATCGTGGTTCTTCACTCAAAAGTAGCTCAGGTGATCCCGCAATTTTCGAGCAGTCGCGCGGTGCGCGAATACACTGAGCTACTCTCTACCGGCTGCCTCCGCCAATCATGCGCGAACTGCACTTCGGTGAAGTGAAAATTGAAACTGATGGCGAGCAACATGTGGTTGAGGTTCAGGTCGAGCTCTATGCCGATAAAGTTGATGATGGCATTCCAGTGCGGCAAGAAATGAAGCGCGTGCACGTCTATCGCGCGCTTGTGATGGATGCCCGCCCGGTGACAGATTATACGGCGCGAATCGTTCCGTACCACGAAGGTGCGGCGATCCTTTAGAAGATAATCATATCTTGTGGTAGCGATGACCGAATCAAAGGAAAAATAAGCAATGAAGCAAGAGACTGCAATCAACAACGTGTTTGGGGATATGAGTGATTTCCCAATTCCGTCACAAGTTTTACGAAGCCAGTTACGGAGATGTCAGTGAGTTTGCTAGAAACCGCCATGAATCGGGCTCAACACCCAGATAATCTCAATGACAAAAACGGGAAGCATGCTTCAGAACAACTGCTGGAAACGGCGCGCGCCGGTACCGAAGCTGTCCTAAAAACACTGGACTCTCGATTGGGTGGCTTGAGCCAGGGAGAAGCCGATTCGCGCTTGCAGCAGTACGGGATGAACGAAATTGCCCGAGAGAAGCATCAATCCGCCTTAATGCGTCTGTTGAGTAACATCAAGAATCCATTGCTCCTTCTACTCACCGCACTCGGTGTGACTTCCTTTCTAACCGGCGATTTGCGCGCGGCGGTGATCATTTTCATCATGGTGGTTCTGGGTGTGGTTTTGCGTTTCTACCAGGAGATGCGGGCCGATAATGCTGCTGAAAAGCTCAGAGCGATGGTCAGCAATACCGCGACTCTGGTGCGCGCAGGCAAAGAAACCGAAGCACCGCTTAAGCTGTTGGTGCCGGGTGATATCATTCGGCTGTCTGCTGGTGATATGGTCCCAGCCGATGTTCGCGTGCTTTCCGCCAAGGATTTGTTTCTGAATCAGTCTGCATTGACTGGCGAATCCTTGCCCATCGAGAAAAAAGCCACCGCCACTTCCACTGATGTTCAAAACCCGTTGGAATTGGCCAATATCTGTTTCCTGGGCTCCAATGTGGAGAGCGGCTCCGCGACCGCCGTGGTCATCCACACCGGGGATCAGACCTACTTTGGTGCACTTGCCACCAGTATCGTTGGGCAGCGTCAGTTGACGAGCTTCGACAAGGGCATCAATAAATTCACCTGGCTAATGATCTACTTCATCGCCGTGATGGTTCCGGCGGTGTTTCTGATCAACGGATTGAGCAAGCACGATTGGTTGGAAGCTTTTCTGTTTGCAATGGCCGTGGCCGTCGGACTAACCCCCGAGATGCTGCCGATGATTGTGACAGTTAATCTTTCCAAGGGCGCCCTGGCGATGGCACGCAAGAAAGTGATCATCAAACGGCTGAACGCGATCCAGAACTTCGGGGCGATGGATGTGTTGTGCACCGCAAGACCGGTACGCTCACTCAAGGCAAAATCGTGCTTGAGAAACATCTGGACGCGCACGGCGATCCCAGTGAAAAGGCGCTCGAATACGGCTATTTGAATAGTTACCATCATACCGGGTTGAAAAATCTGCTCGACGAAGCCGTTCTCACCCATGAGGAGCTCGAGGAACACCTAAAAGCCAAAGAAAAGTACCGTAAGATAGATGAAATCCCTTTTGATTTCGTGCGGCGGCGGATGTCGGTGATCGTGGAGGACACGACCGGATTAAATACGCTGATCTGCAAGGGCGCCGTGGATGAAGTGCTGAGCTTATGCACCCGGGTAGAAATCAAGGGAGAGGTGATCGAGGCTCTGCCCGAGTATGATGCCAAGCGCCGGCAGATAGCGGACGATCTGAACAGTCAGGGCTTCCGCGTCATCGCATTGGCCTATAAACAAATGCCGGGGGCAACGGATGAACCGACCTATGCGATCAAGGATGAATCGGATCTGATTCTGTTGGGCTTTCTGGCTTTCCTTGATCCGCCCAAAGCCACCGCGACGGAAGCTTTAGAGCAACTGCGCCAGCTGAACGTGGACATCAAGATCCTGACCGGCGATAACGAAATCATTACGACCTATATTTGCAAGGAAGTCGGTGTTCCGGTAGAGCATCTCTTGCTCGGCCCACAAATTGAGGGGATGAATGAAGCAGAATTGGCCGAAGCGGTCAGTGCGACCAGTATTTTTGCCCGTCTTGCCCCGGTGCACAAGGAGCGTATCATCCGCGTGCTGCAAAGCAAGGGGCACGTGGTGGGTTTTATGGGCGATGGCATTAACGACGCGCCGGCTCTGAAAGCCGCCGATGTCGGTATTTCGGTGGATAGCTCCGTGGATATCGCTAAGGAATCATCTGATATTATCTTACTGGAAAACAGCCTGCTGGTGCTGCAGCAGGGCGTGCTGGAAGGGCGGCGGGTGTTCGGCAACATTGTCAAATACATCAAGATGGCGGCCAGCTCGAGCTTCGGCAACATGTTCAGCGTTGTAGGAGCCAGTGCGTTCTTGCCTTTCCTGCCTATGCTGCCGATCCAGGTGTTGATCAACAACCTTCTCTACGATTTCTCGCAGACCACTATTCCTACCGACGAAGTGGACGCCGAATGGCTAACCAAGCCGCGTAAATGGGAGATTGATGAAATTCTGCGTTTTATTCTATGTATCGGGCCGATCAGTTCGATTTTCGATTACCTGACATTCTTCATCATGCTGTATGTGTTCAATTGCTGGAACAACCCGACCTTGTTCCACACCGGCTGGTTCATCGAATCGTTCTTCACGCAAACGTTGATCATTCACGTTATCCGCACTAATAAGATCCCGTTTTTCCAGAGCCGGGCTAGTTGGCCGCTTATTCTCACTTCGATCGTCATCGTCGCGGTGGGTGCTTGGCTAACGGTTTCCCCCCTGGCCGATACGCTCGGGTTTGTCCCACTCCCTCCTTTGTACTGGGGGTTACTGGCGATCATTTTGGTGTGCTATGTGGTGCTGACCCAGTTGGTTAAGACTTGGTTTTACCGCAGGTATGGCGATTGATGGCAGTGACGGCGAGCGGACCTTTATGACAGATCCTGTGCATATCCTGACCATCAATGGCGGCTCGTCGAGTATCAAGTTCGCGCTGTATCAAATAGGTGAACCGCTGGTGCGAATGCTGCATGGTAAGATTGATCGTATCGGCCTGCCTGACACAAGTTTGGAATTCAACGATCGAATTAGGAACCAGCGGGGTATTAGCAGCTTTGTAGCTTCCGATCCCAAATCGGCGGCTAATTCCTTGATTGACTGGTTTGGAAGGCAGCATGGTTTTGCTTCGATCAGGGCTGTCGGACACCGCGTAGTCCACGGCATGAAGCACACCGAACCAGTGATTGCAACCCAAGAATTACTGGATGAACTGCATCGCATCGTGCCGTTTGATCCAGAGCATTTGCCGCGTGAAATTGAATTGATCGAGGCGTTCCGCGAGCGTCGTCCGAAACTGCCGCAAGTGGCCTGTTTTGATACGGCGTTTCACCACACCATGCCGCGCGTGGCGAAACTGTTGCCAATTCCACGCCGATACGATGCGCAGGGTTTTCAGCGTTACGGTTTTCACGGTTTGTCTTATGCTTACCTAATGCAGGAACTTGAACGTCTGGCAGGTACGCAAGCAGCGAACGGGCGTGTCATTCTCGCGCACCTGGGCAACGGCGCGAGTCTGGCTGCGGTGCGCGATGGACGCAGCACAGACACGACGATGGGGTTGACACCCGCTGCGGGCCTGATGATGAGCACCCGTTCCGGTGACATCGACCCCGGGCTGATTTCCTTTCTGGCGCGAAGCGAGCGGATGACTGCGGAGCAATTTGATCGAATGATCAATCGCGAATCCGGGTTGCTCGGAATATCCGAAACCAGTTCCGACATGCGCGATCTGCTCGCAAGGGAAGCCGAAGATGTTCGGGCGGCTGAAGCGGTGGCGCTGTTTTGCTATCAGACGAAGAAAGGGATCGGTGCGTATGCCGCTGCGCTGGGTGGAATCGATACTCTGGTTTTCGCCGGCGGCATTGGCGAAAACGCGCCGCCGGTTCGTTTACGGATTTGCGCAGATCTCAGCTTCCTCGGTATTGAGTTGGATGAATTACGCAATGCGGAGAACGCGCAAGTGATTTCCGCGGACACCAGCCGGGTCGTGGTTCGCGTTATTCGAACCGATGAAGAATTGATGATCGCAAGATCGGTGTGTCATGTGCTCGGATTCGATACATCAATAAAGGAAATTTAAATATGAAAAAAAATACCAAGTCACTCTCTCCGGAATTGCTGCACAAGATGGATGCGTATTGGCGCGCTGCAAACTACCTGTCAGTTGGACAGATTTATCTCTTCGATAATCCCTTACTGAAGCAGCCACTCACGCTGGCGCACATTAAACCACGCCTGTTGGGTCACTGGGGCACGACACCGGGGCTAAATTTCATCTATGTGCATCTGAATCGAATCATCAAAGAACACGATCTCAGTATCATCTACATCACCGGTCCGGGGCATGGTGGACCGGGACTGGTCGCCAACACTTATCTGGAAGGCACGTATAGCGAGGTTTATCCAAATATCTCGCAAGACGAGGATGGCATGCAGCGGCTATTCAAGCAGTTCTCCTTCCCCGGAGGGATTCCCAGCCATGTTGCACCGGAGACACCCGGCTCGATTCATGAAGGTGGAGAGTTGGGTTATTCGCTGTCGCACGCTTTTGGTGCAGCATTCGATAATCCCGACCTGCTGGTCGCGTGTGTGGTCGGCGATGGTGAAGCGGAAACCGGTCCGCTCGCCACGAGCTGGCACTCGAACAAATTTCTCAATCCGGTTCACGATGGCGCGGTATTGCCCATCTTGCACTTGAACGGCTACAAGATTGCCGGGCCAACGGTGCTGGCACGCATTCCCCGCGATGAGCTGGAAGCATTGTTCCGTGGTTACGGTTATACGCCGTATTTCGTCGAAGGCGATGATCCGTTGGAAATGCACCAGCGTATGGCGGCAACACTCGACACTGTGATCGCCAACATCCAGAGCATCCAGCGCGACGCCCGCACGCATGGCTTCACGAAGCGTCCGCATTGGCCGATGATCATCCTGCGCTCGCCGAAGGGCTGGACTGGTCCGAAAGTCGTGGATGGAAAACCAACCGAGGGGACTTTTCGTTCCCACCAGGTGCCGATGGGTGACATGAGCCAGCCGGGGCATGCGAAGATTCTGGAAAAATGGCTGAAGCGTTATCGCCCACAGGAATTATTCGACGAAACCGGGAAACTCCTTGCCGAACTCGCCGAATTAGCTCCGCAAGGCATCCGTCGTATGGGCGCCAATCCGCATGCTAACGGTGGTTTGCTGTTAAGTGATTTACGCCTGCCGGATTTTCGCGACTATGCAGTGAAAGTGACGAAGCCCGGTACCGTAACCGCTGAAGCGACACGTACCCAGGGCGAATTCATCCGTGACGTTGTAAAATTGAATGCCACCAATTTCCGTGTGTTCAGTCCGGATGAGACGGCTTCGAACCGCTGGGGTGCGGTATTTGAGGTGACGAACCGTTGTTCGACGGCAGAAATTGTTCCAGGTGATGACCACGTTGCACCCGACGGCCGGATCATGGAGATGTTAAGCGAACATCAGTGCGAAGGCTGGCTGGAAGGCTATTTGCTCACCGGCCGCCACGGCTTTTTTTCCTGCTATGAAGCCTTCATTCACATCATCGATTCGATGTTCAATCAGCACGCCAAGTGGCTCAAGGTGGCGAATGAAATTCCGTGGCGGCGGCCGATTGCATCGTTGAACTACCTGCTTTCCTCTCATGTGTGGCGGCAGGATCACAACGGTTTCAGTCATCAGGATCCCGGCTTCATCGACCACGTTATCAATAAGAAAGCGGAAATCATCCGCGTCTATCTGCCGCCCGACGCAAATACGCTGTTGTCTGTCACCGATCATTGCCTGCGGAGCCGTAATTACGTGAATGTGATCGTCGCCGGTAAGCAACCTCAGCCGCAGTGGCTTGACATGGATGCAGCCATCAAACATTGCACCGCGGGCATCGGCATCTGGGAATGGGCCAGTAATGACCAGGGTGAAGAACCGGATGTCGTCATGGCGTGCGCCGGTGATGCGCCGACGATAGAAACTCTGGCTGCCGTCGAGCTGCTGTGGAAACATTTTCCCAAACTGAAAATACGGGTCATCAACGTGGTCGACTTGATGAGTCTCCAGCCGCAAAGCGAACATCCGCATGGCTTGAGCGATAAAGATTTTGATGACCTGTTCACCAAAGATAAACCCATCATTTTCGCTTATCACGGTTATCCATGGTTAATTCACCGGCTTACTTATCGCCGTACCAACCACGATAACCTGCATGTGCGTGGCTACAAGGAAGAAGGTACGACTTCGACGCCGTTTGACATGGTAGTGATGAACGATCTGGACCGTTTTCACCTCGTCGCCGATGTTATTGACCGCGTGCCGCAACTCGGTTCACGCGCGGCTTACGTCAAACAAGCGATCCGCGACAAATTGATCGAGCACAAACAATATATTAATCAATACGGCGAGGACATGCCGGAAATCCTTAATTGGAAATGGGAAGGATAATTTCACGATTATTGCAATTTTTGCAGGATAAAACGGAGCACGCGTGTAGCCGTTGCACATAGGTGAGATTCGCTTGTGATAATACTTTTCCACGGATAATCTATTCAAAATATCATGACGTATAAGGCAAGTTGGCTATTTGTCTTGATGAGTTTAACGGGATGCAAAGCAGCGTTGCCAAATTATGTCATACCGGCCTAAGCCAGTTTTGTCGCCAGCGTTGCTCAGTTTACGCCGAAAACGGTAGAAACCGAGAGCGAACGACTCAAGTTGATGTTTCGTGTGCGTGCGAGAATCGATCCCCATTTGCTGAAACAGCATATCGATCAAGTGAAGACCGGTGTGCCGGGTATGGCCTATGTAAAACTTGACTCGGCCGCCGCATGGCCAACAAACCTCGAAATCAAATTGCCAAAATGAACCAGGAGGCGTTAACAGCTCTGGTAGTACGTATAAATGGGGTTAGTTTACGTTACGGCAATACGGTAGCACTTGACAACCTGAATCTGGAAATTCCTGCAAACCGCATGGTTGGCCTGATCGGACCAGATGGTGTTGGTAAATCCAGCCTGATGGCGTTGCTGACCGGCGCACGTAAACTACAAACCGGAAAAATCGAAACGCTGGGTGGAGATATCGCCGATGCCAATCATCGCATAACAGTATGTCCGCGTATTGCTTATATGCCGCAAGGATTAGGCAAGAATCTGTATCTGACCCTATCGGTATTTGAGAATATTGATTTTTTTGGTCGTTTATTTGGGCACCAGAAAACCGAGCGACTTCGCCGTATCGACGAACTGCTGGATAGTACTGGCTTGGCGCCGTTTAAGGAGCGCCCTGCTGGCAAATTATCCGGGGGCATGAAACAGAAACTCGCTCTGTGCTGAGCGCTGATTCACGATCCCGACTTGTTGGTATTGGATGAGCCGACCACTGGCGTCGATCCGCTATCGCGCGCTTTGTTCTGGGATCTAATCGCTCGGCTACGAAACCGGCGAGAGGGAATGAGTGTACTCGTTTCCACCGCTTACATGGATGAAGCGGAGCGTTTCGACTGGCTGGTGGCAATGGATGACGGCAAAGTATCATCGCTGGAATGGTGTCTATGATTGTCATCGTACAAGGGCTGCTCGAAGTGCCGCTACAAGGCTCGTTGACTCTATTTTTGGCCAGTATGACTCTCTTTCTTTTCACCACCACATCGCTAGGTATTCTCCTGGGCACCGTGGCACGGTCGATGCCGCAACTTGGTTTACTATTGTTGATTATTTTGCTGCCCCTAGAGATGCTGTCTGGCGGACTTACTCCACGCGAAAGTATGCCTGAGCTGGTTCAGAACATCATGCTGGTGGCACCGACCACTCATTTTGTCTCGCTTTCCCAAGCCATCTTGTATCGTGGGGCTGGATTTTTCATCATTTGGCCACAATTACTTGCGCTGTTAGCGATTGGCACGGTGTTTTTCATTCTGGCTCTTGCTCGCTTTCGCAAGACCATCAGTTCGATGGCATAAATAAATTTGCTCCGCGCGTCCTGTACCTATCCCCGTGGCAAGGCTACGGAGAATCACAAGTTCAACTTGCGATTCCCAAAGTCTCTATCTATGAGCTTTTTTGGTAAAAGACCGACAACCCGACGAATCACTACTACTCAGCAATCCCATACAGCACAAAAGGTGGTTCTGACAGGAGAACTTTAAGTTTTAATGGAGGCATATCTGGTAAAGGGTATCCATCGACACTAAGAATATACAAAGGAATTTTGTTTCTCCGCAAAACCTCCAAATCCGAATAGACAAGGGTTGTACAAAATACCAAAGGTTCCAATAGCGTTGGAACTCGCGCAGTACAAGGGATGGGTTTATCTTGGTTCGGAAGTTTTGTTAAAAAAATATCGGAATTTTCTGGATATTTTTTACCAAAATACCGGATTAGTCCTATGTAGCTTTCGAGTCCGAATAAATATCCGACATTGTAATCTGGCCATAATAAATAAGCTGGTCTTTCAGGAACATATAAATAATCTCCTAATACTCGTATTTTTGAATACTCAAAGGTTCGGCGCTCAGATATTGGACGAACGAGGAGACCCAGCCTTGAATCTTGATACGGTGAAGCAGGCCCGATAGTGGCATTTCTCACCAATGAAGGAAATAGGTGTCTGTGAATTTCAGATGGCAGATAGCTAATTACCAAGTTACGGGTTTCTTGCTGTATCAGGGAATTGGGAGCAAATGCGATGACCATCAGAATACCCGATGCTATTAACAAAGGGCGAATTATTCGCTGCTTGATAAAATTTTGCAGAATCGAACTCCAGCCCTCACCACAAAGAACCAGAAGTGGCAGTACTATATCAAAACTCATACGTGTTTGAACTGCGCGCCCATTCAAACTATCAACCACCATAGGAAGTAGTGCTAATACAAGCCATGCCATTGCAAAACGAACCAAAGGATCGCGCCACATCGGCACCGCCGCGCAAGCCCCTACCCACAGCAATCCGCCGGCAATTGCAATTTTAAATAAACTCATGACTGGTGCCCCAGAAAACAATTCCTTAGTTGCAGAGGAGAAGTTCGCTAAGGTTTGCAGATTGACTAGTGGGGAAAACCACCATGCATATATCACGTAAAGGCACAACGAAACCAAGCCAGCGGCGATGATGCTTGGAACAGCATCAAACTTTTTCGACATTATTAGTGCCGCTAACAATACCGTTGAGAAAATTATTCCCGGCAAAGTTGCATCAATTCGGATGAAAAAAACCAAGAAAAGCAAACAACCCGCAAAAGCTCCGATTGCTAGAGATCGGCGCTCAACAGCTCGCACTAACATCACAGCGAACAAAGCCAAGATTACGAACGCTGGGGGTTCGCTCAGTAAGTGTCCTTGAAGTCCACGATAACTATCTGAGGCAATATAGGACAATGCCCCAACGGAGTAACCTGCCCACCAAATAGAATCGGGTTTTTTAGATCGAAATAGGACGGCCAAGCGCGAACCAAGAACTACACAAAGGGTTACACCCAGTGCCATGAAGACTCGATACAACCATTGCATTGCTACAAGCGCAGTTTCAGTTGTACCAAATAGCCGACCAACTTCACCGAGTAAAAGAACATGCCCAATGCGTGTAAAGTGCCAAAGCAAACGGTTTGGTTGAAGCGGGATATCATGAGCATGTTGACGATAGTCGGCCAACATTGGTGTCTCTGCCGCTCTTTTGGAAATGTCCACGTAGATCACTGCATCCCAGTGAGTTTCTTCGAGAGGAGCCAGATCAGAATGGAACAACAATGCAGTAAAGAATACTATAAGCAACACACAGGCAATGCGTAAAGAGAACCAAGAAAAATTGTCAAGTTCATTGGCAGTGCGCGAGTACGACTTGGAATTCAAGGCTATCCTTACTTTAGTTGTCTCGTTGTCAAAGCCGAATAGATCTTTCTCATTCGGATTTGATAATTTTTTCCTGCCGCTTAACCCTGATTACTCGATGTAAACTTCAGGATCAGCAGGCTTTTCTGTATATTTAGCGAGAAATAATGATGGGAAGGAATGATTGCTGATTTTGATTTTTCCAGGACAATGTGTTGAGCATTGTTATGTTCCAATGCCGCCATGTTAGTCAATTGGGCCTAATTCTGATTCGCACTGGGAACTGCACTAGTAATCATTCAATCCCATCAGGTAATATTTTTTATTAGAACGGGAGTATTTTCAAGATCTCGTAGTGCAATAATCCAATCTCTGAAATCATAGATACTGTCAAGCACCAGATAATAAACGTATTTTCTTCGTGACTCTTATATCAACTCAATTGAGCTACACCACTCACTTTGACTTTCTCCAGAAATCCATACCTAATTCACTTCATCACTTTGTTTTGCCAAATTTAAATCATCCGATCTATTATACCTGACTGAGCAGTTCGTCAATGACCCTGTGTGCTAAACCAGCGGCACCATCCCAGGAAGTAACCACCGGGTAGACTTGCGTGGTCGTAGCTAAATATAATTTTCCCGGAAGCAAGGTTGTAGGTGGTTTGCGCCGTTGATAACCCGTGGTATAAATCGGCTCTACGAAAGGTGACCGAAACACAAACCGGTCAATCACATCTTCATCCACAAGGTCAGGAAAAAGCCGCTTCAGCCCGACCATGTAGGCATCCAAAATCTCAGCATCACTTTGGTGAAACCTTAAGTCCGTACGATGTACATAGTTCATCAAATAAATCAAATGCATGCCAGCGGTATCGGTTTTCTCAAGCAGTGTCGTACTCTCCACAATACCCTGAAACGGAATCTCTTCATCAATCGTAGCAACCCAATAATGCTTGGTAAATCCACGGCGCAACGTGAACACGGCATTAACCACGCCTTGCATATCGATTCCGGCGTCAATTTGTTCGGCAACGCTAGCTAATTGACCATCCGCCATTGCTTTGCGTAGCGCAAAAATAGGAGTTGTTACTACAACGCGATCATACACATGAGGATTTTCCTGTGCGACATGGACTGTCGGTCGTCCGTCTTCCGTAAGATCCAATTTCTCCATGGGCGTTTGTAATCTAATTGTGCCGCCCCGTGCTTCAATTGCTTCAACCAAAGCAGCTATGATGCGTCGGTAGCCACCACGGATGTATCCTTTGCATTCCTTTTTTCCACCGCCTTTTTCACGGTTGACGCGTGTCCAAAACCAGAGAGCGGGGACTTCATGATAACGATCACCGAATTTTGCTTGCAGCATTGGCTTCCAAAAGGTTTCAAAGGCACGATGCCCAGAAATCTTACTCAACCATTCAACACAAGTTACATCGTCTAGTCCATCTGATGAACAAACACTTCCCCACAAACCGGTCAGACCAACACGTATTCTATCAACGAAGGAAAGCGGACTGAATCGTAACAGTTCGAGCGGCGTATTGAGGCCATACAGCTGTCCATCGCGCATAAACCCAAAACTAGTTTCTTTCCAATAAATCTCATCCTCGAGACCGAGCTCGCGCAAAACGCCAAGGAGGTGTCGATCACTTGGCAACATGCAATGATAAAACCGTTCAAGATATACATTCCGATACTGGAAGAAAGTTCCCAGACCGCCAAGCTGATCAGAGGCTTCGTAGACAGTTACGCGTGCACCTGCCTTGGCGAGTAAATAAGCTGAGACCAGGCCACCGATTCCGCCACCCACCACGGCAATGTTCAATGATGTGCCGATGATGCCGGATATATTAGTAGTGCCAATATCGTTAGGATTTTTTATCAAGGTCATGTTTTTCTCGCTCTGATGCTACACGCCAGGAGACCGGCAACAATCCGCGAATCAATGTAATTAAGTAACGCCACATCGTAGGCAGGATGCGCATCTTACTGGCGCCTTCTTTAAGGTCGTATCGGAGTATAAGTGGTACTTCTGAGGCGCGAGCATGCAATGCGCGCAAGTTCAGCAGTAGCTCGAACATACAAGAAAAACCATTTTCGCGTATGAAGTTGTCACCAAACTTGTCGATCAGATTACGTAGCGTCTCGGCGCGGTAAGCACGAAATCCACAGGTGTAGTCACGCACGCCTGGATAACGGATCAATGTACGAATTCCAGCGCTTGAAAGATGACTCAGGAAAATACGAAACGGTGGCACACCGATTTCCTGTGCGCCAGGTTGAAATCGAGACGCAATGACTACGTCAAAACCTGTTTCGAGGCGCTCTACCATACTTTTGATCAATCCTGGGTCTTGCGAGTTGTCTGCGTCCAATGTAATCACAACATCACTTTCTTGCGCCGAGGCCTTGAGACCTGTGCGCATTGCTGCACCAAGGCCCATGTTTTTAGGATGCTGTACCAGCTCTACCGGCATTTGTGCCGCTGCGTCACGTACAATCTGTGCAGTCCGATCACGAGAACCATCGTCGACCACAAGAATTCGATAATCGGCCCATCCATCAAGGGCAAGTTTGATTCGGCTCAACAATGGGGGAAGATCTCTTTCCTCATTGTATGCGGGTAACATTACTGTAATTTTTTTATCTAGCATTTTTCCTCAGCACATTGTCATTGTAATAGGGGGATTATCAATCGTTCGGTTCGACTTCCATTAAGTTTTTTCGAGTGGCTACAACTGCAGCGTGTTCACCAACTGAACGTACATCGAATCGATGAACCATACTATCCAGACATCGTTCAACTATGGCAATCTTCTGTTGACTACTCATCCTCATGGAGGGAAAGAATTGCAGCCGGGGCACATCTTCACCACCCAGAAAGTCAAGCGGATGTAGCAATATCGATGGCTCTACGCCGAACAGTCGGCACGTCCATAGTGCTGTATTGAAATAGGTTTGAGCCAGCACTGTGGAGAATCCGGCTAAATACATCACATAGCTCAAATGGATCGGAATGCGGATGCCCGGGAAAGTCGTTACAGGCATTTCCAGCAAAGAAGTTTCATTGAGACGCCAGCGATATGGCTTGAGTGGCCGGAGTCCGTCTTTCCAGCTGCCAAATAGACGATTCAAGCGTTCGCGTTGTTCGGCATTAAATTGTCCGGTCGCAAAATAATAGGCGCGCGCAATCGGACCAATAAAACTAGGCAATGAACTGGCATCGTAGGCATAGCCACGTCGAGCGAGCACGCGCAGCATAGTTGATGATTGACTGTAGCCTGGGCCGCGAAAACCAATTGGCTTTTGACCGGTCGCGGCTTGGATGTGCCGCTCAGCTTCTGCCAGTTCCTGCTCGAGATCATGTTCAGAGAACAGGTGCAACCAAGGATCATGGCGCAGAGAGTGATTTCCTATTTCGTGCCCAGCACTTGCAATTTGTGCTAACGCTTCGTGGTTGTATTCGAGAGCCGCATCTTGGCCAACTACAAATACCGTGATTAGCAGCTTGCGATGTGCAAGTACGTGCAGCATTCGTGGAACAACGGTAGAGAGATATGAAGGATAGGATTCCCAAGCTGGGTTACCGTGTGTCTTCAGGTAGGCCCACTCGTTATCCAAATCCAACGACAGGCTAGCCAGTGGCTTGCCATTTTGAGGAGGTTGTGTTTGATTCATCATACGCCACCCTCTCCAGCAGTTAGAAATTGTGCGACGGCCGAAGCGATCTGTTCCCCGGCATTACCTTTACCAAATGGGTTTTCCGTAGTAATCGCTGTATCAAACCATGATTTGTCTAAAAGAGTCGCCTCAAGCATCTCTTCAAGACGCTCTCCTGAGTGACCGACAAGTCGCCCAATACCACAATCAATCACTTCGGGCCGTTCAGTCGTATCACGCAGGATTAACAGTGGCTTACCCAGTGAAGGCGCCTCTTCTTGAACACCCCCGGAATCAGAGATCACTAACCATGCGCGTGAGAGTAAGTGCAGAAAATCGTCATATTTGAGCGGGTCAACGCAGTGGATTCGCTCTGCACCGGTAAATTCAGCATCAACCACGGCACGCACCGATGGATTCGGGTGTACTGGAAAAACAAGTTCAACATCTTGATGTCGTCCTACAAATCGCCGGAGCGCTTTCAGGTGTGATGACATAACCTGTCCGAAATTCTCTCGACGATGTGTCGTCAGTACAATCAAACGCTTACCTGCAAAACTGTCAAGAAATTTAGAGAATGACGACGAAGCTGGAGAGCGTGCAAGAATGTGCTGGAGTGCGTCAACAACCGGGTTTCCAGTGAGTACAATAGATTTTTTCTGGACACCTTCAGACAGTAAAATCTCAACATTCTTTGGGGTGGCGGCGAAATGGAGATCCGCCAATTGAGTAATTAGCCGACGATTCATTTCTTCTGGGAATGGGCTATGGCGATTACCAGTGCGCAGGCCTGCTTCAACGTGAGCCACGGGTATCCGTGCATAAAAAGCTGCCAATGCACCGGCAATTGCTGTTGTCGTGTCACCCTGAACTAAAACTAGATCTGGCCGTTCCGCTTGAAGCAATGGTTCTAGCGCTTCAAGCACTCGCGCCAATACGGCATTAGGCGTTTGACCAGGCATCATAACCGCTAAGTCATGATCAATGCTTATGTCAAGTTCGTGTATAAAGGGTCGCAGTAAGTCTGTATGCTGCGAGGACGAAACATTAATGCTGCGCAAAGTGTCGTGACTTCGTTCAATAGCCCATATAACCGGTGCCAGCTTAATTATCTCTGGCCGGGTTCCAAAGAGTGTCAGAATTGTTTTCACATTGTTACGATTAACTCCTGATCTTGCGGTCATAATGACTTCTCCTCTACTGGCACTGTTACGGAATCTTGCTGTATTTTTTTTCCTCTTCTATCGATTTCGGCAGACCATTTTTTTGATGCAATTCGTCTGTCAATTTTGCCGACCTTTATCCAACAAATCATACCAATAAGCATATAGGGTAAATTCAAGCAGACTGTGTAGATAACTGAGGCTGCAAAGGGAATCTGTGTTTCATGAAGTGCCATCGAAAGACCTAATGTAAAAGCTAACTGTGTCGTACCCAATTGGGCTGGAGAGGACGGTAATGTGAGGCCAATCACCAGAAGGACCCATACTGAAATTGCCATCGCGATTGTCAGTGTATAACCAGCCGAATATACACATAACCAGATTGCGCCGATAATGCAAGCCCATTGTAATACAGATAGCAAGAAGACATTGATTACTATAGCAGGATTGCTCAATGCTGAAAAACCCACAAGACCACGCTTGAGTTGACTTTTACTTAGTTCCAGAAACTTCTCTGGGAGGAGACTAATTACCAACAATCTTAAATGATATCGGACTTTCGAAGGCGTCGAAAGCACCGCAATGGTTAGCAAACCTACCCCAACCATAAATAGGGCGATAAATCCAGCGATAGCAACATACTCCGGCAACTGCGGGTCAATAATTAAAAGGACGCCGAACAGTGCCACTACCACCATAAAATCAAAAAGTCGTTCGACCCCTATCGATGCAAGGATCGCGGTCGTTGCAATGTGTGATCTCCGCCCAATCAGCACAGCCCTGACGATCTCCCCGGAATGAGCGATACTTAGATTGGCTGCAGTACCGATATAAGTTGCAGAATGTAAAGTAGAAATCCCTACGTGGGCCACTGGCCCTAAAATAACTGCCCAGCGCCAAGCCTTAATCAGCATGAATAACATCCCAGCCGGTAAAACCAGTAAAGCTGGCATCAACTCAGCAGCCCGGAGACTCTCTAACGCAGAATGCGTATCGATTTCACGCATTGAGAACCAGAAAAAGAAGGCTCCTATCACAATGCCATACATTGTCCATTTATACTTATTTTTTATTGTCATTAGGTTGTTGTATATCTGTATAGTACATAAGAATATATATTATATAGGAAATGCTATTCCGCGATTAACTGTTGAATGAAATTTCCAAAACCAAAAATAAAAGCGCTATATTTTATTTCTTGTATTCTCCAGCGAAATTATAAGAAACAATACTACTAAGTCGTTACATAATCCATTGTGTGAGACGGCGGTCATAGGCATTGGCACAATTCAACGACACATTGCAAAATAGCTTTAGACATCTGCTCCAGCAAAGGCTTCATTACATTTCTCACATTCCGAATACGGTACTCTCGAATCGATTGCGATACTATGAGACCTAGTGTAATGACTACGAGACACCTTAGATAATGAAAATAGAAAGGGAATATCCCTACAATTTATCTCTAAGGGTTCGGTTTACCGCCCCTTGGGGCGGAGAGCTGGTTGAAAACCAGCAGATTAAAGAGCGCAGGTAGCACTCCTCTGCTTGCGGTGGGGTGCTTTATTTGAAACGGAAATGACTTACAATTGTGAACCCCTTTTTAGGGGGCGCAAATAATTTTGCGTAATGACCATCTAACACAAATTTTCCCCGAGCAGTTTCCGATGATCCTGCCACCAAATCAGGCTGCCTGAGATTTATTAACCAATCTTGTCAGTAAGATAGCTGCTTTAGAATTACAAATTTTTAAACTTTGAAGTAGGAAGGAATCCAGCTTTTTTCGATAATGTAATCAGGCAAGTGATTAAAATCAAACGCTTCACCGTCTTTAATCATTTGTTTGATGTCAAATAGCTTGGTCACTTCCGGAATATCGTTAAAGAACAGGGTGTAAAATGGCTTTACTAACCATTTGGAAATTCGTATTCCGATAGGGCCTATGAAATTTCTTCGTGCCTGACATGGGCGACTTCATCTTTCATTACCCGTCGGCTCAACAGGCTTGACAGCGTTTATGCTGCGCCTGAGATTGGCAGTGGATGTGTAAACCACTTTGCGGATTCGATTGACCCCGCCGAGCGGACGATGTTCGATTACTGAGTGCCAGGGCGTGTACGAAAGATTCTCACAGAATTTGTGCTGCTCCGGCTTATCAAAGTCCTGTTTGGGGATCGTGATCGTGGCGACTTTGAAAAAAGGCGCTGCGCTCTCTTCCCATTCGTTTGTAGCCATCTCGACGCTGAGTGCTGTGCCTGCCGCTGTGCGAGTATCTCGCGTCTGAATCAGGAAATCGAAACAAGCGGCATCTGTGTCGAGATGATTCTTCATTGCTGTGCGCAGGTAATTGGGATCTTCGAGTTGATCTGATTGGGGAGTGTTGTCCAATTGCCTGCAAGGTTTTGCAGAAAATTTCATAGCGCGGCGGCTTGAGCCGGCGCCAAGCTGATAAGGCACCATCGACCAGTAGCGCGCGTAAAGCGGGCTTCTGATTTTCTTACCATTGATTTTTGCCGCAATGATTGATCCTTCGATTCCGAGCGAAAGGGGTGCGGACAATCGAGCCAGCAGATTGGAACTGCTGAGCGACTCGATCAGACTCAGATATTTCTGTGGATCGTTGATGAAGAATACAGGGTGATTGATCATCACGAAATCCTGAGTATGGCTCTCGTCGGGCAAGAGTTTTTCCCCGGGAACACCCATCAGTTTGATTGCCATGCCGCGCCCGTCACCTTCTTTATCTTCGCGTGTTGCATCACTGTCGCCGTTTGAAAAGCGAATCCAAGCCTTATAGCTCGCACCAGACTGGAAGATGCCGTGCTGATGCTCATCCTGCAGTGTCTGATTAACCTGAAAATCTGCCAGTACACAGCCATGTGCTTTAGAGTGAACATGGCGAAGCGCGGGAAGATCGTTTGCATAGCGTGACTTGATCGTTTGCTGAATACTTTCCGTGATGGCCAACGTTGTTGCTCCCTCTTTCGGCCACGGTGATTCGCCGAGTTCTGCGTCAAATTCGATGTTACTGGCTAGCACCGATTGACTGTCAGATAGTTTTGTATTCGCGATCGTGCTGTCTTGCGGGGTACTGCAAGAGGTTACAAGCACTAAGCTTGACAAAAGTATTGCAAGAATTGGCAAAGTTGGGTAGGGGACTAATGGGTGCATGATAGTGGTCTCATAGCAAAAGGAATGGGATTCAAGCCGGGCTAATAATGGTAATGTAGCCCGAGGCCGATGTATTCGACTTTCTCCCTAAAAAACTGACCAGTAGGAGAATTGCCATTGAAATATTCGGCCAACACTTGAAATTTTCTGTTGAAGGTCTGAAAATTATCGAATTGCACGCCAGCCCGGGCGGATATATCGGCGTTCCAATTGTTTTGCTCATGATTCTTGACGTCAACCGCCATAATTGGACGCATTGCTGCGCTTTCTATGCGCCATGGACTTCTAAATTCCATCCCATATTGCACTGACCAAGGCTTGATAGTCGATGGTTCTTTGTGAAAAATACCACCGCCTCCGCCATAGACTCTTACCCCATAGGGAAGCTCATAAGAAAGTTTGAGATCGATGCCTTCGTAGCTAAGGTTGACGCGTTCCAGGCTGGTTTGTGATCTCAGTAAAAATTCATCGCCAAGATGAGAGCTTTGATGATAGATACGGGCAAACGCCGATGCGTCTTTCGCGCGCATACTGGAATAGGCTGACGCAATAAAATCCGTGTTGATGAGATCTTTTGAAGAAGCACCCAGATTAAAGTCACTAAAGACGGCGGCCTGAATACCTGTTTCCCATTGCACAATGGATCGCCCGATATTAGCGCGATAAAACGGTATCGTTTCACCGAAACTAACTGAGCCATTGTTATTTCCATCAATCTCGTTGCCTACATAATTGCGATAAGCGGCTGAGAAATGAGCCCACCGTGGATCGGCGAGTAACGGCTTAAACAAATGGCCTTCTGGCAGAAAACCCGTAGCTAGCAGTGTTGAGCCTATTACAGGTGCGCTTTTTTTTGGGGTGATTTCTTTATCCGGCACGGAAGCGGTTGCGACAGATCGCTGAACGGCGTGTTCTCCCACTTCCACTCGGGTGACGCCTGGAATCTCGGAAAGTATCTGCACAACTTTGGCGCGATCTCCTGCTGATACTTTATCGGCTGGTATCGTAATAGTACCGTTACGTACAATTACTGCAGGCGCATCAATTAGGAACTGATGTTTGAGAATTCCTGCAGCGTAACCAGCGATATAGGAATCATCAGGCGTTGCAGCATTCACAATGGATGACCCAAATAGCATGAATGCGATGATTGGCAGAAGGTGCATAGTATTCCTTATTTTTTAAAAATTTAACTTGAATAACGTTTAACCACGAGGGCATTTTTTTGTCATCCATCTATTCCCCAACTGACTATTTCTTATAGGAACAGGAATTATTAATTTGCGATCATCCGGTCTAGCAGACGGTTATCAGGAAGCGGAGAAAAAAACATTTACCCAATCAAATTATTGCAGGGATCGTATATTGAGTATGTGCGACAGCGCACGGATGTTCATGGGTGTTGAGAATAATATTAAAAACATAAGAATTTCCTTTTATCCATATGTTTAATAAAGAGGTGTCCAATGAAAACAATACGAAGATTTTCAATCACTACGTTAGTTGTCGCTGTGATACTCAGCTTAAATGGTTGTGCCGGGATGTCAGCGCGGGATAGGAACACTGCGATCGGCGCTGGCGTTGGCGCTGTCGGTGGTGCTGCCCTTACCGGTGGAAGCGCTCTCGGAACGGTTGGCGGCGCAGCGGTTGGTGGCGTCGTCGGTCACGAAGTCGGCAAAGGTAAAAAGTAGCGGCAATAGCTACACGAAGCTCCACCTGAAGATTAAATTCCGCTTATCTTTCAATTGCGTGCCGTTGCAACAAAATGGGCGGGCGAGAGCTAGCTTAACCAAGCCTATGAGTCACTTACCCTTACTTTGAGAAAAGATCGCATGGCGAATCGAATTCTGATTATCACGCGCGATGCCACTGACGCCGAGTCGCTGATGATTGTGCTTGGCGAAGCAGAAGATGGCGCATTCGACACTGAATGGGTCACATGCCTCTCCGATGGACTTGAGCGGCTGCAGGTAGGTGATATCGACGCTATTCTAGTGGATTTGTTTCTGCCCGACAGTCAAGGCATTGCAACATTTGATCAGCTGTTCGCGGCCGTGCCTCAAACACCGATCTTAACGCTCCATGCGACAGATAATAAAATGCTTGCGAAGGAAACAATGCTGCGCGGCGCGCAAGGTCATCTGTCGAAAGATTACTTTAGCAACACTCTGGTACCGCACTCGCTTCGTAATATCATCCAGCGCAAGGCCATCGAGGAGTCTCTCTTCATAGAGAGAACCCGCGCTGAAATCACGCTCAACTCCATCAGCGATGCAGTCATCAGCACGGATATGGAGGGCAATATCGATTATTTAAATATTGCAGCGGAGAATATGACCGGATGGTTGAAAGAAGAAGCACGCGGGCATCCAATTCGCGAAGTGATGCGAATTAGTAATGGCAAGACTTACAACCCAGTGACAAATCCGGTCGAGGTGGTGTTGCAGCAAGACAAGCCGATGACATTGGCTGCGGATACGATTTTGATCCAGCGTGACGGAAGCGAAGTGGTGATTGAAGATTCCGCCGCACCGATCCACGATTCAAGCGGGCGGATACGTGGCGCAGTGATTGTGTTCCACGATGTCACGCCAGCGCGGGCGATAGTCGCGAAAATGGCCTATCTGGCGCAGCACGATTCGCTGACTAATTTGCCGAACCGCGCATTGCTGCATGATCGTATCACTCAAGCCATAGAGTTGGCAAAACGGCGTGGTACTAGCCTTGCCCTGCTATTTCTAGATCTGGATAATTTCAAGCACATTAATGATTCGCTCGGACATGCAACCGGCGATCAGCTCCTGCAATCCATAGCACAAGACCTGAGCACCTGTGTGCGTAGTTCCGATACGGTTAGCCGGCTGGGCGGGGACGAATTCGTGATTCTGCTGACACAGGACAAGCACGCACAAGATGCTGCCTTGACTGCTGACAAGATACTGGCTGTGCTGGCAAAGCCACACGCTATTGCTGAACATGTTCTATATGTAACGACCAGCATCGGAATCAGTGTTTATCCCGTAGATGGTCAGGACCCGGAAACATTGATCAAGAATGCGGATATCGCGATGTATCACGCGAAGGAAAGAGGCCGGAACAATTACCAGTTTTTCAAGAATGACATGAACCTCCGTGCGTTTGAGCGATTAGCCATTGAGACGCATCTCCGGTATGCGCTGACGCGCCAGGAATTCGTCTTGTATTACCAGCCCAAGGTCAACCTGGATAGCGGGAAGATCACCGGTACCGAGGCATTGTTGCGTTGGCAGCATCCGGAATGGGGTTTAGTGCTGCCGGATCGGTTTGTGCAAATTGCAGAAGATTGCGGCTTGATCGTGCCGATTGGCCGCTGGGTGTTACGTGAAGCCTGCGCGCAGGCTATGCGCTGGGAAGCAGCGGGACTGAAACTGGGATCAATCGCCGTGAATATCTCGGCGCTGGAATTTCGCTTCAAAGATTTCGTTGCGGGCGTGCAATTAATTTTGAACGAAACTGGGTTTGATCCCCGTCGCCTGCAACTGGAAATTACCGAAAGCGTGTTGATGCGCGATGTCGAATCCAGCAACCTGATACTTCAGCAACTTAAGAATATGGGGATACAGCTGGCGGTAGATGATTTTGGCACAGGCTACTCCAGTTTGAGTTATCTGCATCAATTTTCGATTGATATCCTCAAAATCGACCAATCGTTTGTGCGGGATATCAGTTGTGATAATGGAATCATCGCGAGCGCGGTCATTGCCATGGGCGCCAGCCTTAAACAATTGGTAATTGCCGAAGGTATAGAGAAACAGGATCAGTTAGCCTTTCTGAAAACACAGCATTGTGAAGAAGGGCAGGGGTATTTATTTAGCCGGCCGATTATTGCGGAGCAATTTGCACAACTGCTGGAAACGGGGCCACTGGGGCAATTCGGTAAGCAAGAAAATCAGGGAAGTAATGATGAGTACCGTAGCGCAACCATTGAGTAAAATACAACAACTGGCCGCTAAATCTGTTCAATGATGCTGATTTATCTACCGATGAGCTTTTATTGCTGGCATCCCCTGCTTCCCGATTGCCCATCTATTTTTTCCCATCGTCTCTGCCGAATGCGGCTTGCCGCAGGCGGGAAGTGCAATGATCTGTGAGGAAAATAATGAAAAATATTAATGTTATAAATGTCTTTAAAAAAACCATTTGTATTTCTCCTTTAATTTGGCAAGCAGTCAAAAGTTCGTCACATTTAGAGTAAATCGGCAATTCCAGCTTTAATAGGCTACAGCACAATGTGACTATAGACTGTGCGTTGCCGTACAAAGTATAAACGCAGCACAAACTAGACGCGGATGAGGAATGGTTCTGCCATCGTAGTTATTCTTACTGGATGCTCAATTGTAGTTTAGTCGCCCGGATCATCATACACCGCATTACCCTTCTCGCACTCTGCTCATCACAAAATGCATCGAATTGCTGTTTTGTCAGGCTGGTTGACCGATCGGTTACTACATAAGTTCAGAAAAATTTCAGCAGAAGCGATTGGTTATTTCTTTCATCAATGTGTGTCAGCGCACAGAGTAGACATGATTAAACCGGGATGATTGCCACTGTGGAGACTGCTATGGAACAGCGCGGTTCCAGCGTTACACCATTAGTAGTTTTCATTTATTCCAAATCTGGAGAGCAATATGAATGTTAATAATAAATTAAGCGTGCTAACACTGATGCTAATCGGAATTTTGTCAATCACGGGTTGCGACATGATCGAAGGCAAAGCATCCCAATCTAATACCAAAACGACGGTAGGAATGGATGCGGAAGATAGTGTCGCGACCACTGCAGTAAAGTTTGCGCTGCTTAAAGACACCGGTCTGAACAGTTTAGATATCAAAGTTGAAACACACAAAGGCGAAGTTCAGCTCAGCGGTTTTGTCGATAGCCAAACGCAACTTGACCGTGCTATCGAAATTACTAAGGGTGTTGATGGTGTAAAGGGTGTTCTGAATAAAATGAGCATCAAGTAGAAATGCAATATTAAATTATAAAAGGAGATACAAAATGAATTGGGATCAAATAGAAGGTAACTGGAAGCAACTCAAAGGTAACGTCAAGGAACAGTGGGGAAAACTCACTGACGATCATATCGATACGATTGCCGGGAAACGGGATCAGTTGGCTGGCAAGATCCAGGAATCATACGGAATTAGCAAAGAAGAGGCAGAGAAACAAATTTCCGAATGGGAAAAGAACCAAAAAAACTAAGTCATTCCTACTCTAGCAAGGCAACATGCTGTGCAATAGATAATTGATTGCTTAATCAAAGCGAATGCAAAGAAATCGTGAATCAATTAGGTATCGTCGTGATAGCAATCGGCTCTGCTTTTCAATCAATTAAATACCAGATTCTCTGGGCACAGTAACATTCTATTTATTCAATTAGTGAGGAGAAATATCATGTCTAAAAGTAAATCAATCATTTCTGTCGCAGTCGGTTCTGCTTTTGCTGCAACGCTTGGTTTTGCACCAACAGCTTCAGCTGCTGAAAATCCATTTGCGATACAAACTTTAGAAAAAGGCTATATGGTAGCTCAGGCCCATACCTATGATGAAGATAAGAAAGCAGGTGAAGGTAAAGCAGGTGAAGGCAAATGTGGTGAAGGTAAGTGCGGTGAGGGTAAATGTGGTGCTGCCATGGCGGACGCCAATAAGGACGGAAAGATCACCAAGGAAGAATGGACTAAGCACCACGATCTCATGTTTGAAAAAATGGATAGCAACAAAGATGGCGCTATCGACAAAGATGAGGTAGGAAAAAGTAAAATGAAAGGTGGTAAGAGCGGTGGCGATACATCGCATGGTGACAAAAAAGGCTATTAGGCTATTCGGTATCGGCTAAATTAAATCATCATGTATCTCGCAAGTGCAATTAAGCTCTTGGCATGAATTAACTTTCATGCCAAGAGCTTAATTTTTAATTTTGATCAAGAAATAATTGTGTATTTTTCATGAACGCTAAACATCTTACCGGTGCGGGATTAGGCTTCAGGCGAGAACTGATTCCCGAGCTTAAGAGCGCTGTTCCGGCAGCTATTTCGTTCTTTGAAATTGCCCCAGAGAATTGGATTGACATTGGCGGGCTTCCGGGGCGTGAATTGCGCAGCTTTACCGAACGCTATCCTTTTGTATGCCACGGCTTGTCTCTTTCCATAGGCAGTCCATTACCACTTGATGAAGTGCTATTACACAAAATTCGTCAATTCCTGGATCAGCATCAAGCGGTGCTTTATACCGAGCATCTTTCATACTGTTCCGATGGGGGGCATCTATATGATCTGCTTCCGATACCTTTTACCGGCGATGCCGTGAAATATGTCGCTGCACGGATCCGGCGTGTACAAGATATCCTGGAGCGCCGTATCGCCATAGAAAATGCCTCATTTTATTTGTGCGCGCCAATCAACGAAATGAATGAGATCGATTTTATCCGCGCTGTGTTAACGGAAGCTGATTGTGACCTACATCTCGATGTCAATAATGTGTACGTGAATAGCGTTAACCACGCTTATGATCCCGTCAATTTTATTCGCGCCATGCCGACCGAACGTATTGTCTATATGCACATGGCCGGACACTATCACGTAGCGGAAGATCTGATTATCGACTCTCATGGTGCGGATGTCATTGATCCGGTGTGGTCACTACTGGATGAAACTTATCATATTCATGGTGTAACACCTACATTATTGGAGCGCGATTTTAATATTCCATCGCTGAGTAAATTGACGCAAGAAGTCGAACGTATTGCACAGATGCAAACTCAGTCTATTTATACAGGTTATTCCCATGCTCATTACAATTCCTGAATTTCAACGCTTTCAACACGTTTTTACTGCGCATATTCGCAATCCAAAGGTAGACGCTCGACCGAATGGCATTGAAGCGCGGCGGATGAGGATTTACAACGAACTTGTTTACAACAATATCGAAAGCGCGCTCCTAATCTGTTTTCCAGTATTGAAAAAAGTATTAGGGAGACGGCTCTGGGCACGGTTGTTACGCGCCTTTATTGCTAAACATCGCTGTTATGCACCATTTTTTCGCCAGATACCCGACGAATTCATTCAATTCCTGCAGACAGAGTGGTCATCAACCTCAGATTACCCCAAATTCATACTGGAACTTTCACACTATGAATGGACAGAGCTGGCGCTATCCATTTCAACGGGTGCGCCTGATTGGGATAGGATTGATCGTGCCGGTGATTTATTCCAGAAACACCCGATTCTGAATCCAGTACTCGAGAGTCTGCACTATAGCTGGCCGGTGCACCGGATCGGCCCGCGTATTCGGGTAGCACCCAAAGAAACCTTTTTATTGGTATTTCGAGATAGTAACGACCAGATTCAATTTGCTGAAATTAATGCCTTTACTTCACGCTTGCTGAGTCTACTGAAAACCACGAATTATACAGGTCAAGCTGCACTCGAAACGATCATTCAAGAAAGTTGCCATCCCGTACCAGAAGTCGTGATGCAGAGCGGATTAGCTATCCTGCATGACCTGCACGCACGCGGCGTGTTGCTGGGTGTTAAATGTGACTATGAAAAAGAAGCGATTAAACCACCTATTGTCAATCAAATAGGGTAGAGCCGCTATCAATCGTGCGATTATTGAGTCGCGTTTCTATTACTTTCCAGAATCGATTCATCGGCAAGGAGTCAGTATGTTTTTCTGCAAACTCTCGCTGCAAGCTACATTGTTCCTGTACGTACTATTCAGTCAACTGTTATGGGCACAAAACGTGCCTAACGCGCAACAATTCCTGGAAAACTTCGGCATCAGCAGTGAACAGATTAGCCAACTTGATCGCGGCGAAATTGTCGCCTACGAAGTCAGTGAAACCAGCCAGAAAGAGCTGGCTATTGGTGTCGCCATGTATATGCCGGTGCAGTTAGCGCAAGTTCTCGAGTATCTGAAGCGCGGCAATCTGATAATACAGGACAGCAACATCACCGCTTCAGGGTTGATTCCGGACAATGCTGATATCAACACTTTCAGGAAATTTGCATTTGGCGAAAAACAGCTTGATGAAGCCAAAGCCTTTTTGAAAGCAGAACCCGGCAACAAATTTAACTTATCGAAACAGGAAATCGAAGCGTTGCAGGCGTTACTGCCCAAACCGGATGATATCGATAAGAAAATACTGCTAACAACCGCTTCGCAAAAGTATCGAGAAATCCTGTTACAGCGCTGGAAAGACTATCGCAAAAGCGGCTTGGCAGGGATCTCTGCCTATAGTCGCGACGGCAGCAATGCCGACCCGGCCACGGAATTGCGCACAGACGCAACTAATAGCAAAACCTGGGCACATTATTTTCCGCAACTGCAAAAGGGCTGGCTGAATTACCCTGTGGGTTTGCCCAAGTCTGCAACCGAGCAGTTCTTCTGGATGAACCGCATCGTCGAGGATAGGCCCACTGCAATCTTGAGTCATCGGGTCATCGCCGCGGGCGCTGAGGGCGGCATCATTCTGCACAGACAGTTTTACGTGGGTCATTCCTATAACTCCAGTCATGTTGTAGCAGGCGGCATACCCTATAAAGACGGCACGCTGATGTTTTATTCCACCCGCAGCTCTACCGACCAGGTTGACGGCATTGGCAGCAGTTTGAAACATGCAATCGGTCGTGAGCAAATGAAAAAGGTAATGATCAATAACTTGCGGCAGTTGAACAAAAGTTTGCAGAAAAAATCGGGTAAGTGAGTAGGGGAATCAAATACGCTTCGCTTTCCAAGCCAATGTTTTATTCCCTGATGAAGGAGCGACCAGAGTTCTGGATGGGAGAATTACTCGGATTCTTTGTTGTAGCAGGAGATTATCTTGTAGCAAAAAAAGCCTGCTCAGTATAACTGAGCAGGCTTTTTAACACATACCTATGCTATGACGCTTTGTGCCTATTGTCTAGCGGCTGTGTTTGCGATGATGATTTCAACGCGACGGTTTTGCTGACGTCCGGAAGCGGATTCATTATCGCTAATGGCAAAGTTTTCACCTTTCCCGTATGCCGCAAGGCGGTTAGAAGCGACACCCTGGCTGACCAGATAGGTCATTACCGAATTGGCGCGCCGTTGCGACAAGCCTAAATTATAGTCTTCGCTGCCAACATTATCAGTATGACCTTCTATCATCACCGTGCGATCCGGATACTGGTTCAGAAACGCCGCGAGTTTGCCAAGATGACCGGCCGCTCCACCCTTGAGAGTCGCTTTGCCGGTATCAAACAGCAGATCGCCGAGCGTTACGACCAGACCGCGATCGGTGGCTTTGGCATTCAACTCTGCAATCTGTCTTTGCAGATCTGCAGCCTGTTGCAGCGCTATCTCAGTATCCATGTTGGCTAAATTCGCTTCTCTTCGCGCAGCAGTTGCATCGCTGTGCGCTCTGTCGGCTTCGCGTGTGCGCGAATCAAGGCGCGCGTTATCGCGTTGTTCGCTCAACATTTTACGTTGATCTTCAGACAAACGGCTATGTGCCTGGTACGTGGCAATATCGATCTTGCGATCAGCCATAAATACCAGATGCTTGCCGAGTCCTACATCTTCTTGCGGTACTTCTGCAGCACGCACGGCAAGTTCAGCTTCCTGAATCGCAACCGGTGCGCGGCTGGCCAGTTGCGGATCAGATTGTAGTTGTATCAGCTTGCTCCGAGCCATGTCGGCACCTTCCGGTTTTATGGGCGTCGAGCATGCGGCAAAAATAACGGGAGTGAGCGTGATGGCGATCAATTTTTTAAATCGATAGATTGGTGTGTTCATTGTTTATCTCCCGTATTGCGTTGCATTTCCTGCTTCATGACGTCGGTACTTTTCAGCATTTCATCGTTAATTGCCTTGGCCTTGGTTGCTTCAGCCTTGGCTAAAGCTAATTCGGCATCAACACGGGACTGTTCGGCGAGTTGCTGGGCCAATATCATTTTCTCCTGCTGAACGGCAGCGCGAGCCGCGGCAAGTTTTGTCCGCGCTTCATGCAGTTCAGCGGATGCATAGTCCACGGCGCGCGCTTGATCGGCACTGTTAATGGCCATTTCTGCAGCTGCTAGTTCTTGGTTTGGGGGCTGCGGAACTGTCGCACAAGCAACGAGCGAGAACAGAATCGCAACGGCGGTTATAAGCTGCAACGGTGATCTGTGCGTGCCCATTACTTTCATTATTGTAAGTCTATGAGTCATGTTTGATTCTCCTAAATGGAATTTTCGGCGTAGCGTTCAACCTTGTGATCATTATCATCAGACTCAGTGAGCAATTCTGTGCGTTATCGTACATAGCCCTTATTTCCTAGTTAGATTATTCCAGAGATCAAACAAAGAAGATGCAAAATTGGAGGCTGAGAGGAAAATAGAATTAAGGAAACAATCTGGCGTAGTGATCGTTCAGTAAGCTGTAACACTCGCAAGACACCGCCTCGAGTTTCTTTCGATCAAGGATATTGATGTCACCACGGATATAACTGATGAGTTTTTGCTGTTGCAGCTTGCCCGCAGCGATGGTGATGCTACTTCTGCGTACCCCGAGCATGTCGGCGAGGTATTCTTGCGTGAGATGGAAATGATCAGCATGTGCGCGGTCGTGCGTCATCAGCAACCAACGTGCCAGCCGCGGTTCAATCTCATGAAAATGGGTACAGGCAGCGGTTTGCGACAATTGCATCACCAATACATACAGATAACTGTTGAGTGTGGATAGCATGCTGGGACTGTTGCGCAACTCGAGCTGAAATTGTGCGGCTGTCATCCGTAGCGCACTACCGGAACCTTGCACCACTGCCTTCAGTGGCGCATCAGCGATTCCCAGCGCGAGTGTTGCGCCGAGCATACCTTCATTGCCGATCAATCCTACTTCCAGAGGTTGATGATCTTCCATTGATATCACCAGGGAGATGAAGCCGGCAAGAGGAAAGTATACATGCTGGATGGGCTGATCCAGTTCACACAGGATATCGCCGAAAACCAGATTTACGGATTCGCAATGCTGTAGAAACCGGTTTCGTTCCTCACGTGACAAACATCTAATCAGGTGATTGGTCACTTGTACTGGTATTACAACTGACATTTTTAATTATCCTTTACCACGAAAAACCCGCAGAGTAGTACGAGAAAGGTACAAAACCATCCAAAGGATGTAACTTAAACGATAGTCACACAATTTTCTGTGCGCTACGACACATAAAATGTGCAGAAATACTTGTATTTATCTGATTGATATAATGTGTTCCGTAATTATGGTGATTTTGTCCGTAAGTTATTGAGTCTAGCGCGGGGAAGAATCGGGCAACAAGCGATCAGTTTCTCGTTTGACTACGGCGTAACATTCGCAACTTAGCTGCTCCAGTCTGGGCCGATCCAATACCGTGATATGCCCGCGGTTGTATTCGATCACGCCGAGTTTTTGCAACTTGCCGGCCGCATCGGTGACGCCCTCGCGGCGCACGCCCAGCATGTTGGCGATCAGCTCCTGGGTCATCGTCAATTGATTGTCCGGTAAACGATCCAGCGAAAGCAGCAGCCAGCGGCACAGTTGCTGTTCTATCGAATGGTGACGATTGCACACCGCTGTCTGGGCCATTTGTGTAATCAAGGCCTGTGTATAGCGCAGCATGAGGAGTAAAAAACCAGTGTGGCGATTGAATTCTTCCTTGAGCCGCGATCCCAGCAGCCGGTAGGCATGACCGGCGCTTTGTACGACTCCCCGGCTCGGTGTGCTTTCACCCCCCATAAATAAAGCAATGCCGATAAGGCCATCGTTACCTACCACAGAAATTTCCGCTGATGCGCCGCTTTCCATCACGTAAAGCAGCGATACGATAGAGTCGGTCGGAAAATAGACATGGCGCAAAGTATCCCCGGATTCATACAAAACCTTACCAAGCGGCAGTGACACCAGTTCAAGATCTGGAAACAAACGGCTCTGAACTTCGGCTGGCAAGGCAGCCAAAAGATGATTCTGCTGTGGAGCGGTTAGAGACGGCTGAGGTGGGGTGAGCATAGAAGCTTCCATTCTGAGTAAGTACTCTAGAATAACCCAAATCAGTTTTCTTTGTTCGCCATCACGCATATACACCCAGGCTCTTCGCCCATGACCGTTTCAAGCTAACAGCAAAGGTTGCAAGCGCTTAATACAAAGATCAAAAAAGATAGTTTCTGTGCGCTATCGCACAGACCCTTCCCGGTTTAATGTATTTAATCCTGTCATAACCAGATTTCAGGGTTTATGAGAACAAAGTATCGCAGATACATCGTGACGAGCGACCCAAAAGTACAGCAATCGAGGCACGCAATACGGATTCATTAGCAAAACTTCGTTTTCTCAAATTCTCTATCAACTCATCACCGGAGACATACTATGTTAGAAACTATTGCGTTAGTGTTAATCATTCTGTGGATACTTGGGCTTGTTTCGTCGACCACGATGGGTGGATTTATTCACTTGCTCCTGGTCATAGCGCTTATTGTGATATTGCTCCGGGTCATTCAAGGCCGAGGGTAATCTTCCGGCTTGATTCCTTCCGGTTCGTTTTCAGAAACAATTTCGACATTACTTTGCGGAGAAAACAAAATGGATTTAACAAGAATATTAGCCACCCTATTGATCATTGCAGGTGCCTTGGGTCTTGCGTATGGCGGTTTTAGCTATACCGAGGAGACTCATCAAGCCAATGTCGGAGCACTCCATTTGCCGGTCGATGAAAAACAATCTGTCAATATCCCTGTCTGGGCAGGTGTGAGCGCCATTCTAGCTGGTGAATTACTTTTGGTTATTGGCAGAAGGAGTTAATACTCCTAAACCGGTCTGTACGATACCGCACAGACGATTCTTGATGCAAGTAATAGAATCTGCGTAGCAGTTAGCAGGCCGTTGAAAAACTATCTGCGTTGCCGCTGCGGTGTTAAAAACAGACTCAAAATGCTCATTTATTAAGCATAAACTGCGCTTTTTCGCCTGTTTTGCCTTGCAACGGCTGCCTCGAATACGTTTTTCAACGGCCTGTTAGATAATGTGCGATTAGCGGCAATGGCGTGACGAATATAACTCAAACGAAAAAATGGAGAACTGAAAATGAAACCTTATTACCTTCTTATACTAATAATCGGTGCAACGCTTCTTACGTTACCTGCCTGTGATAACAAGCAAACGGGCAGCGAAAAGGTGATGAATAAAGTTGATGACGCATTGGATCGCCGTCCTGGCGAGAAAATTCGTGATGCAGCCGAAGATGTGGGTCATGAACTGGATGATGCCGGCAAAGCAATTAAAGAAAGCGCTAAAGATGCTGGCAGGTAGTATGCCTACGTGCCATGAAGCTTGAAAGCCGGTTTTAAATTGATTAACCAAGGAGATAATATTATGAGCACGAAAAAAGCATACCAACAAAAGATAGAGGCTGAGGTGGAGTTGGCACAGGCCAAATTGGACGAGTTAAGAGCCGAAGCAAAAAGTTCTGCAGCGGATGTACGAATTAAATATGAGAATTGTGCTGAAGAGCTTGAGCAAAAAATTAATGCCACGAAGACTAAGTTGCAAGAACTGAACAAAGCGAACGAGGATGCGTGGGAACATCTGAAGGACAACGCGGAGAGTACTTGGAATACACTCAGTAGCGCTGTTCAAGATACGGCCGCCAAATTGAAAGCGCAGTTTAAAGATTGAAATTCATCACCTTTTAGACCGTTTCACGCTAATGCACACACGGATTAGCGTGGATTATCGAAAGATAGAAGAAAGACCCTATTCGTAAATTTGGGTCCGCGCGGCGAAAAATCGCGCGCAATTGCCATTTGTAAGCATTATTGTTTGATCCATCAAATAAATCCCCAATAGGCCGTAGGTTGAGCCGTGCACACATTGCGGTACTCCGCTGAAAACCGGCAAGTACACACGCAAGGAATACTATGGGCATTAACCAAAGAAAAGCAAAGATGAGTATGGAAAAACATATTCTGCAATTCATCCAGCTTGCCGTAATCGTTCTCGTTTTCATTAGCTGCTACCTGGTTATCCATCCGTTCATTCCTGCGATCGTGTTCGCAATGGTGGTGTGCATTTCGACTTGGCCGCTTTATCTGTGCTTGCGCAAGGCGTTATGGGGAAAACCTGCGTTGGCGTCATTACTAATGGTAATGCTGCTGATTATGTTGGTAATTATCCCATCAGCGCTGCTTGCTGTCAGTTTGGCGGACAATGTGACTGCCACTTTCGACACAGTCAAAGTATTTCTGGAACACGGTCCGATTGAGCCGCCGGTATGGCTTAAAGAGCTTCCTCTGTTCGGTGAGCGACTCAATAGTTATTGGCAAGGCCTTGCTTCCGGCGGGAAGGAAGCGGTGATGCTATTCAAAGAGCTGCTCGAGCCGGTCAGAAATTTTCTTCTTAACTTGGGCAATGTAATTGGTCAAAGCCTGCTGCAGATGGTGTTCGCCGCATTCATTGGTTTCTTTTTCTACCGCGATGGCGAAGCCCTGATACAGGCGCTGCGAAATGGGATGGCGAAGCTGCTTGCCGGTAGTCTCGGTGCAGAGCCTCTGACAATGATCCATCAGACCGTGACCGGAGTTGTGCATGGCATTTTCGGCGCGGCATTAGCGCAGGCCATTGCCGCCACCATCGGTTTTTTCATTGCCGGAGTGCCGGGCGCTTTTCTGCTGGGCGCCGCCACTTTCTTTCTAGCCATGATTCCAATGGGGCCAACCTTGATATGGGGCGGTGCCAGCGTTTGGTTTCTCTATCAGGAATCCTACGGCTGGGCAATTTTCATGGTGTTGTGGGGCGTATTGGTGATCAGCAGCATCGACAACGTTGTCAGGCCCTATCTCATTAGCCGCGGCAGTAGTTTGTCCTTTCTGCTGACTTTTCTGGGTGTGACTGGCGGTATCGTCGCCTATGGTTTTATCGGAATTTTCATCGGTCCCCCGATCCTGGCGGTGGGCGTTATGCTGACTCAACTATGGACGGCACATCCTGCGACGGGGATAGAAAATCCCCCCGAGGTACGCAATTGAGAGCAATTATCCGCTCGATCTGCATCTTTTGTGCGGCACCGTACATACGACAGCCGATTCGTACTGTAATGTGCAGTATGTGTGGCGATGTGTTTTGTATGACACGATCGGGCCGGGCTTTAGACTCCCCCTGATTCGTAACCGCGGTACGTTCGTGAAAATCTTACACATTGCTGCACCACTACTCGATCGGCAACGTATTGGGTTAACAAATCAGTAGTCCTAATTCTGCAAAGGAGATTCAAATGGGTAAATATTTTCTAGGGTGGCTGCTCGGGATACCGGCAATCGTATTGGTCATCATTTATCTGCTTAACAACTAAGAGCAACGCTGAACGTATCGATTGAATCGATGGCAGTGTTGGAAATTTAGCACGTCATATTGCTTGAAGGTATTCTGTTGAGAGTGCAACATTTGAACAGAATTGGCAAAAAAACTATTCGATCGATTTCTTGTTATTTAGTTAAAAAATTATCGAATCAATTTGTTTAAACGGAGAACAACCATGGCAACAACAGATGAATTTAGTAAAGAGATGGAACAGTTAAAAAAGGATTTGACCAGTCTTCGGACAGATATTGGATCGTTGATGACTTCAGTGAAGGATATGGCAGGTAAGCACGGTGATAAAGTTGTCGATCTGGCTCAGGATACGGAAAAACAGGTACGTGACCAGACTAAAGCGGCCGGAGAAAGTGTGGAGAAGTATATCGAAGAACGCCCGCTTACCAGCGCACTTGTCGCTTTCGGCAGCGGTTTCGTGATCGGTATGCTACTGAGTAATAAACGTTAAACGGCTGACATAAGTGTTGCCCAAATTGCTTGCAGAGATCGTCGCTGCGGAACAGGCCAAACTATGGCGAAGCTCGGTCAAATTAGCCATCATGATGTCGCTGTTGGGATTGGCTGTGATGGCCGTGGTAGTTGGCATGGTTTTTATGCTTTATGGCTTGTACTTATCGTTAGCGGAAACATTTCCACCTTGGCAAGCCGGTGTGATTGTGGGGGGTGTCGTGGTGTTCTTTGCGGCAATCTTGTTATTGGTTATTGCACAGCAAAGCCGGGCAGTGCCGCTCAAAAGCAACAATCTCCCAGAGCAGACTGCCGATGATCCGACCGCTCAGTTGGGAGCCGTGATCGGCGATATTGTTGCTAAATCCAATGTTAAGAGTAGTGATTTTGTGCTGACGGCATTAATCGCTGGAATAGTGCTCGGCGCTAGTCCGAGTCTCCGGCAACGGATACTCACCACGTTGTCAGACATAACGAAATCAACCGATAAATAACTCAGTGAGGTATTTATCGAATATGCCTATGCCTTATTTTGCATCGAGACTAATTCCATGGAACCCGCATTGCTGTTTAATTCGATCAATTTATCGGATTTCTAGATAGATGCCTCGATTACTCAACAAGCCGATCCATATTTTTGGCGTAGGCGGTATTGGCACAGCGCTTGGATGGGCTTTGGCCCAGGGCGGTTATTCCGTGATCCTAATTGACAATCATTCCAGCAAAATCGCACACGGTAGAGAAAACGGCATAACGGTGGTTGGACCGGGAACGCAACAGATACCCATCGTGGCTTTTGATGATTGGGTTCCGCCGGATGAGGGTTTTATTCTGCTTTGCACCAAAACTTATGATAATCCAGCAGTACTTGCTCTTTTGCCGGACGATGCATTCTTAGTACCGATTCAGAATGGTTTTGATCCGGAACTGGAGCAACGCGATCATGCGTGCGAGGGTATTGCTTCTTTTGTATCGGAATGCCAACGCGATCGTCCCGTAACACGAATCACGCGACCGGGTAGCCTGCATATCGGGGCACGCCGATCAATCACTGCCGATGAACAGGCTGAAATAATATCACTGGCTAGTGCACTGGGAAAAGCTAAGTTGTTTCCTGTCGAACTTGTTCCGGATATCCGGCCTTATAAAGCAACCAAGCTGATGTACAATGCGGCCATCTCACCACTGGCGGCGATGGCGGGCGTGGATAATGGGGAGTTACTGACTGGTCAACTGGCTAAGGCGCTCTTTTTTGCACTGCTTCTTGAAAATTATGCGATTCTCCAACATGCGAAAATTCCGCTTGCACGTATCGGACCCTTTCATCCCGATACAGTATCCCTGATTCTGCGCACACCTTGGCTACCGGCGCTGATGGCTATGTTTTTTCGTCCATCGTTACGCGGGACGTATTGCTCCATGGCTCCCGATATTCACGCCGAACATCCTCGCACAGAAATCGATGCCTATACCGGTCATCTTATTCGACTTGCTGGGAAGTTTTCCTGTCCTTTGAACCGCGCCACATTTGCGCTTATTCAGAAAATAACCTCTGAAGGTTTGAAACCCCAATATCAACATTTGCAGGATTTGGCAGACAATTTGCCAGAAGGTGTTTTATCTTGATCCTGGTCACTGGCGGCGCTGGTTTCCTTGGTTCGCATCTAGTGACGCAGTTACTGGATATGAACGAGTCTGTTCGTGTGCTGGAACGGCCAAGCGCTTCAGTCGACCATTTGCCACTGGATAGAATTGAGCTGGTGAGGGCTGACATTCGGGATGAGCCATCTGTCCGGAAAGCCACACAAGATTGCGAGTATGTCTATCACCTTGCTGCCGATCCTAACCTTTGGTGCCGTGACCGCCGGGAATTCGATAAGATTAACCATCTCGGCACCGTCCATGTCATGCGGGCTGCCCTTGCCAGTGGCGCTAAGCGGATATTGTATACCAGTACTGAGAGCATCTTGTCCTCCCATAATCCGGAGGAACGTTTCGTTGAGAAACTTCGCCTCAAAGCAAGTGATATGGTGGGCCCATACTGCTTGAGCAAGTTTCACGCAGAGAAAGAAGTTTTCCGTATGGTTAAGGAAGAAGGCGCGCCCATTATTGTAGTTAGTCCTACCTTGCCCATAGGTCCCGGGGATCGATTACAGACACCGCCTACTCGCTTGTCGTTAGCTTTTTGTAGAGGTGAGCTTCCTGGGTATTTGGAATGTAATTTCAATCTCATTGATGCGAGAGATGTGGCGACGGGCATGATTCTGGCGATGAAGAAGGGAAGAACAGGAATTCGTTATCTCCTGGGAGGAGAAAATCTTCGTCTTTCGGATTGGTTGAATATTCTGAGTGAGGAAACAAAACAACCTTTACCGCGTTGGAAAGTTCCTTATTCACTTGCTTTGCTTGTGGCCTGGTTCAGTGAACTGTGGGCAGACCATGTGAGTGGAAAAATTCCGATCGCTACGATAACTGGGGTACGTCTAACCCGTCGTAATATGTTTTTTGATTCCTCAGCAAGCTCGAAAGAACTTGGATTGCATCCTCGTCCGGTACGTGAGGCCGCGCGGGATGCCATAATATGGTACCGGGCGCAGGGTTGGCTCTAGGTTGCAATTAAAAATGCTGTTGCATTTTTCCATCTGACTATGATGGTTCACTGGGGCCGACATCACAATATGTAGTATCTCCCAGACGCTGGGTATAATTATTAAGAATTCGTGTTCCTTCTGCAGGTTTGATACGCCCCGCGTTTATCTGCTGGCGAATAAATTCCGACATGCGCCGACCCAGGTCATTGGGAAAATATTGCACTTGGCTCAGCATTTCCTTGACACTAATTCCCTTCAGCAATTCTTCTATCCAGAAACCGTTCGTTTCTTCTGCTTTCGCATAGACGTGCACCTCATCCACGCGTCCGAATAGATTGTGCGCGTCCCCCAGTATCTCCTGATAAGCGCCGACGAGAAAAATACCCAGAAAGTAGGATTCATCCTGACGAAAATCATGCAGGGGCATAAAGTCACTGATGCCGGACGATGACACATACTGACTTACCTTGCCATCCGAATCACAAGTCAGATCCACCAACTGACCGCGCCGCACAGGTTTTTCTTGCAATCGATGCAGGGGCATCACCGGGAAAATCTGTCCGATGGCCCAGTGGTCGATAATGGAATGAAAAACTGAGAAATCTCCCAGATACATGTCCGTGAGCTGCTTTTCCAGCTCCATCTGCTCGGCCGAGACCGGGGTCGACTCAGTCGCCGTTAACTTGTGCAGCACTTCACGGCAAATACTCCAGTACAAACTGTCCGATTGCGCCATATGTTCAACAGACAGGTAACCCAATCGTGCCATCTGCTCGGTTTCCCGGCGGATTTCCTGTGCATCGTGATAGCATTCCAGCAATACACTGCTTTTCTCTGCAGATTGTGCATCGCTGTATACCGTCGCCATGCGTAGCACTGTGGCAGGCAGATGAGCCGGAAAATCAGACATCGGCGGACTATCCGGCCTATGCACACCCAACACAGGAACCACCAGCACGGAATGATGCGCAACGAGGGCGCGGCCACTTTCTGACAAGAGATTCGGCATCGGTACCTGTCGCTCATCACAGATTTCTTTGACCGTATACACCACCACATTGGCATATTCACGCAGTCCGTAATTAATGGATAATTCCGGATTGTCATAGTCACCCCCGTAACTCACCCCGAGTCCGCCACCGACATCCAGATATTTAATCTGCAGGCCTCGCAACATCAAATCCGCATAAATCTGCATGATTTCTTTGACTGCACTCCGCAGCACCTGAATATCAGCAATTTGACTGCCCAGATGGAAATGCAACAATTCCAGTTGCCCGGCCATTTCCCGGTTTTCCAGTGTTTGTATCAGTTTTACCAGCTCCGGAATAGTCAATCCAAACTTGGAACTGGCCCCGCCGGACTCAAACCAACGCCCCGATCCCTTCGTGTTCAGTTTCAAACGCACCCCTAACCGCGGTTTCATCTGGCGCGCTTCGGCCAGATTCATCAGCTGCTCAAACTCCGAATATTTTTCAATAATCGGCACCACTTGCTGTCCAAGCTGTTGTGCATTTAACATGAGGGTCAGCATGGTGCAGTCCTTAACACCATTGCAAAGCAACAGTGTCTCATCGGCAATCAGTGGCAGCACGGCCAACAATTCGGCTTTGGAGCCACATTCCAGTCCAATATTAAATTCTTTGCCGGCTTCCAGGATTTCCGCCACCACCTCCTGCAACTGATTAACTTTAATCGGATAAATACTGCGATAGGTTCCTTCGTAGCCGCTGTCCTGAATCGCCATCTGAAACTTTTGATTCAGGCGTCGCACGCGCGAACTGATCACATCCTGAAAACGAATCAGCATGGGCAGAGAAGCGCCTTCAGAGCGAGCCGCGCGAATCACATCCATGACATCTATCTGCAGTGCCTGGCCTTCGATAGGGCAAACCGAGACATGACCCCGCTCATTCACCGAATAAAAGCCATCTGCCCACTTTTCCATAGCATACAGTGCCTGCGAATCGGAGTAGGACCAGTCAGGTTGTGTTATTGCAGCACTTATCATCGGGATTTCGCTGTGCGTGACTTTCTTGCGGTGCGTGATTTTCTATATGCCGATTTTTTGGCAAGATGCTATCTTAGGCTTTTGACTGAGGCAAGCTAGTGGGGGGTTGGATGATTTTGTAAATTCAGCCTCATTGGACTGATAACCAAAGCCAACGTATCACCAGAAAACCTAATAAACCAATAAAAGCCACTAGACCAAATACTAAAAGACCTAAAATCCCAACAAATAAACGACTATGAATTACAGTTTCTTCCGGTTGGTTAAGGTAATCATTTAGTAATTGTACATTCCGTTGATTGGCCTTCCAGACGATATCTGATACATCTCCAATAACAGGAATAATGCCCAGAATGGCATCAAATCCAATATTGAATGCCATTTTCAGAAGAATAGACTTGGGAACACCCATCTGAGCTGCTTGTGTCAGGATATGACTTGAGATTACTGCGCCTAGTGCATCTCCGAATCCGGGGATCAATCCAATTAGGCCATCCACGCCAAAACGAATCTGTGTGCCTGGAATACGAAAGTAGCTATCCATTAACCATGCAAGCCGATTTAATTTGTCTTGTTTAGTTTGTGCTTTATCCATACTTTATCTCTTTCGGATTTAATTGCTTGCCATCTTGTGTGTCTAGGTTCTGCCACTATTATGCTGTTTGCCGCTTAATTCATAAGCGATTTGCAAAACTTCGAAATGACATTATGTTTATATATTGGCAACCAATAGGCTTAGTGTCGGTGCGCTATCGCACTTAGCTGTCAAATAATCCCCATTTCGAAAAGTACTGCACATATTCCTATTCAGCTTATGCGTGGTTCAAACTCAATCAGTTGACATCTCTGACTTAATCCGCCATTCGTGCGGTATCACACAGACATAATAGCATCGTGGCTATATGCTTAAACAAGTCGGGTACATTATGGCCTGATTTGTTTAATAATTATCAAGGAGTTAATATGAATAAATTCAATATCAGTTCGATCTTGGTAGCGCTTGGTCTTGCATTGAGCGGAAGTGCTATTGCGCAAAATATATCTAAAGATGAGCACGAGGCAGCGGAAAAACAAGTCGCCGCCGAGTATAAGTCGGATAAAGCCCAATGCGAATCACTGACTGGCAATGCGGGAGACATCTGCATGGCCCAAGCGAAGGGAAAAGAAAAAGTCGCAAAAGCAGAGCTTGAAGCCAAATTCAAGCCTTCCAAAGAAGCTGCCTATAAAGTAAGTGTTGCCAAAGCAGAAGCGAATTACGAGGTGTCCAAAGAAAAATGTGATGACATAGCAGGCAATGAGAAGGACGTGTGCGAAAAAGCCGCGAAAGCCATATTAGAGCAAGCCAAAGCTGAAGCTAAAGCGAAGCAGCACCATTGAGAAGCTAGAATCAATCAAGCGACAAGTTTAGTTAGAACTGCTCCAACGTGTCTGTGAAGCGGTAATAAAAGGCGGGACTCCCATTAAATTTAAAGATGGCAGTCCCGCCGTTTTTTTGCTGTCTAATTCGATATTTTCTAGTGATTCCTTATGTTTTTATTAGGATTATCTAACCCCTGCTCCGTGCCGGATTGTTTATTTTGTTATGTGTACTAGCGTACATACCTGCATAGAATTTGCCTATATCGTTACTAAACCGTAACGATGCACTAGAAGTTTAGTGTAACAATCCGGTTAATTGTCGAAGTGATTTACTAGGAGATCGTAATGAGCAAACATCAAGTCAAGATCGAGAAAACCTTCGGCAAAACCCAAGCTAACTTTGGCTTAAAAAATGACTACAAGAAAGCGCATTAACTTGATTTTTAACAGGAGATAAACATGAGCTACGAAGATCGCGATACCTACGGTATGTACAAAAACAATAACGAAAGTGGACCCGGACCTGCTCTTATGGGGGCAGACACTCTCATTGGAAATGATGTCCAAAATCATAAAGGGGAAGATTTGGGTGAAATCAAAGAAATTATGTTAGACACGAAAAGCGGGAAAGTATGCTACGCCGTGCTGTCCTTCGGTGGCTTCTTAACGATAGGGGAAAAACTTTTTGCAGTGCCGTGGGATGCGTTGGCACTCGATACGGAGCACAAGTGTTTCGTATTAAATGAAGAGAAAGACCGACTCAAAGCGGCGCCAGGATTCGATAAGGACAATTGGCCCGATATGGCCGACGAAACTTGGGCAAAAAATATCCATTCTTATTATGGGACAGAATCAAACACACATTAAACACGCGTTTAACTGTTCGGATTATTTCCCTCTCCTAGCTGTTTTAGTTCGCGTGGATTAGCCCTCTTAGTTTTTAAGAGGGCTTTTTATTTCCCCGGATTTTTATCCGGCGGGATAGCTTATCCGAATCGCGACAGTAATTTTTCCTTCTCCTATCGGTATTTTCTTGGCCCTTATCATGGCGGTGAGCATGACCCTCGTGCAGTTTTAGCCAGTAGTAGCGGCTGCGGAAACAGAAGAATTTTCTGCAAAATAAACAGCAAAATCTGATCTGCAGAGTGGGTACCAATGAATTGCTTCTCACCGAGACCAATTTACCATTTGATCGAAGCATGCACGCTTGAGCAATTATCCGTACTCATCCGCATCCTTTGTGTGTCACCGTACATACCGCAGACAATTGGTGCGGTATTGTGTGGCTGCGTGGTAGTGTGATTTACATTTACTACGGGGCCGAGTTTTAGTCCACAACAATTATCGAATTTATTCGTTCACAAGGAGAACAAACCATGGCATCAGCTGATGATTTTAGCAAAGAGATGGATCAACTAAGAAAGGAATTCACCACCCTTCGGAATGAACTTGGATCGCTGATGACGTCAGTGAAGGATCAGGCAGGCAAGCAAGGTGAGAAGTTTGCCGACTTGGCTCAAGACACTGGAAAAGCTGTACGCAATCAAACTAAGGCAGCCGGAGAAAGTATCAAAGAACGGCCGCTTACCAGTGCGCTTGTTGCCTTCAGCAGTGGTTTTGTGATCGGTATGCTACTCAGTAATAAACGTTAAACGATCGACATAAATGCTGCCCAAATTGCTTGCAGAGGCCGGTCCGGCTAGCTACCTTGTCAGGCAGGAGTGATTGTGGGTGGCGCGCGGAAGGGGGTTTTTACCGCAAAAATGGTTATGCGGAGGCAAGGCAGCGACTGCTAACCGCGTAATCAGACCCGATGAAGCTATCGATAAAGGATTCAAAGGGGGTAGAAGCCCGATTTATCAGGCTGCCTGAGAGTTACAAATTTTTAAACTTTACAGTAGGAAGGAATCCAGCTTTTTTCTATGATGTAATCAGGCAAGTGATTAAAATCAAACGCTTCGCCATCTTTAATCATCTGTTTGACGTCAAATAGTTTAGCCACTTCCGGGATATCGTTAAAGAACAAGGTGTAAAACGGTTTTACTAGCCATTTGGAGATTCGTATCCCGATAGGGCCAATAAAGTTTCTTCGTTGCCCGACATGGGCGACTTCATCAATGGTAATTTCATCGAGCAGTTCTTTTAACCGCTTTTGTACTTCTGGTTCATCGACCAATAATTCGTCGATCAGACGATTGAGGTGACAATAGTAAGTAACGCCCATCAATTCCGTCACAAAAGCGGGCGAATCCATTAGAAATCCTGGAAATTTAGGAAATTGTTCGTAGATTTTTTCTTTAATCGGACTTAACGGTACCCACTCGACTTTATCCAAACCGCAAGTACGCAGCATCTCATCGAACAAACGGACATGGCAAAATTCTTCCGCCAAATGGACGCGGCTGATTTTGTCTTCAACCGAATGCGAATTGGCCATATTGGGTACCACATCCCAGGCGCCTTTAATCCCAACCCACTCATGGCGAGCGAATTTATACATCCCCGTCAACATCAGCGTCATGTTATCCAAAGTCTTGGGATCATCTTGCATCGCAACATAATTGCGATAGAAAGCTTCGGGATTGACGAGCGGTGTGCGTAACTGAACGGGATTATCTTGGAAGAACTGGAACTTGGCGCGCTTTTTTACTAAATCTTTGTCATCTTCTAGCAACTCACCATTGTGATGCTGAGTAAAGAGCCAATAATTTTCAAAATTCTTAGTGCGTTCGTGTTTGGATGCGGATGTGAAAATAGAGCGAAATTTTGGTACTTGCATTGGCGAGATCTCCCGGCTGATATTTTTTCCCAATTGAGATGGATGAATGTGTTGCCGCAATAGGTTGCTGCTATTTGCTTGCTTACATACAGTGAGGAAATAGGCACACACTAGGCTGGTTCTGTGTATTAAAGCACAGAACGCCTATGTGCGATACCGCTCCTACTTTCAGAAACTTCTGAATAACTGTCATTTCGAGCACAGTGAGAAATCTATACGGTTTGATTGCCAAAGATTCCTTAATACGATGCTTTTTTCTGCGAGCGCTATATTCGGCCCAGCAGCAACAGAATGACCAAGATCAGCACCACTGTTCCAAGGATGCCACTGGGCGCATAACCCCATTCCCTGCTGTGCGGCCACGTTGGAATCGCACCAAGCAGCATCAGAATCAGAATGATTAATAGTATTGTTCCTACAGACATTTTAGTTCTCCTTCCTAACGATTAGTCGTAACAGCGTAATTTCCGGGAGAAATCCTGTAATGCGCTGATGTCGCTCTCCTCGGCGCGCCGACACCAGTTTTCCAGTTGTTTTACCAGTTGCTCCTTGGAGGTCGTGGAACTGCTCCACAAAGCGGCCAGATCTTGTCGCATTGCGTAGATTGTGCTTAATTTCTGACTGGAATGGAGCGCCTGGTCCAAGGCCGCTTGTTCTCTTTCCGCTATCTTTCCGACATCATTTTGCAACCAATGCCTGACGGCTTCGAGAGCCTGGGCATCTTGCAGACCGGGAATAGCTTGAGCGCGCAGGTTGCGAATCTCAGTGATTGTGGGCTGCTTCAGATATTTGGCAAACTTGGCCAGCACATCGAAGCGGTGGGTGATCACAGCCTGCAAAGTGCCTTCGTCGCAGGGCGTCTTGGGTAGATTAAAGCGAACGATAGGCGCCACCTTGCATACCTTGGCCAAGCCCAGCATTTCCAGAATACGAATGTACATCCAGCCGATATCAAATTCCCACCATTTGTTGGATAACTTGGCGGAAGTTACGTAGGCATGGTGATTGTTGTGCAGTTCCTCCCCACCGATCAGAATGCCCCACGGCAGAATGTTCGTGGAAGTGTCATTCGGCGCGAAATTGCGATAACCGTAATAGTGCCCCACGCCATTGATGACACCTGCAGCGAAGAGTGGAATCCACAGCATCTGCACGCCCCATACGATGAACCCGACCGGACCGAATAGAACCAGATCAATCACCAGCATGATGACGATACCCAGCACCGGATGCGGCGAGTATACATGGCGTTCGACCCAGTCATCGGGAGTGCCATGACCGTATTTATCGAGCGTTGCGGTATTTTTAGCTTCGATACAATAAAGCTTAGTGCCTTCGAACAACACTTTGCTGATGCCATGAATCTGCGGGCTGTGCGGATCTTCCGCGGTCTCGCACTTGGCATGGTGCTTACGATGAATCGCCACCCATTCTTTGGTGACCATTCCGGTGGTAAGCCATAGCCAGAAGCGGAAACAGTGGCTCACAATGGGATGCAGTGTCAGTGCATGGTGCGACTGATGCCGGTGGAGAAAAATCGTCACGGAAGCGATGGTCATGTGTGTCATGATCAACGTAACCAACACATAGCCCCACCATGGCAGTTCAAATAAGCCAAGTTGCATAAATTGTTGCATAAATAATTAGATCCTTCATTGAAATGAATCCAGGCAAAACGCTGATGGATTAATCAGCCGTAGCAGCTATCACCGAGTCATGCCGCTTAAAGCAGATTAAAAAATACGCCAAATCCGCTGTCATTTCTGTGCGCTATCACACAGACCGATTTCCATGTATTATGGAAGCGATGCATTAGTCTAGATATATCAGTCAATTACTTGGTTTTTCCTATACAAGGAGTCAGACAATGCCTGCAACACACACACCTGTTTCCCATAGCTTCCACGTCCTAAGCCAGAACGATCTGCTGGCCACCCTGCCTGCGGATGAATTGGAACGGCTCCATCACCATCTGGAACTGGTGCCGCTTCCGCTCGGCGAAGTGATATACGAGTCTGGCGGCAAATTGAGTCATCTTTATTTCCCCACTACCGCGATCATATCCCTGCTGTACGTCACGGAGGATGGCGCATCGGCCGAAATCTCGATAGTCGGCAATGAGGGAATAATCGGGGTGGCCGTCTTTATGGGCGGAGATACCATGCCGAATATGGCTGTGGTGCAGAGCGCGGGCTATGCTTACCGGCTGAAAGCGCAACTGCTGCAGCAGGAATTCAATAACTCCCTACCCATGCGGCATCTACTGCTACGGTATACCCAGGCGCTCCTCACGCAAATGGCGCAAACAGCGGTATGCAATCGGCATCATTCAATAGAACAGCAACTCTGCCGCTGGCTGCTGTTAAGTTTCGACCGATTGCCCTCAGACGAGTTGATCATGACGCAAGAATTGATCAGCAATATGCTCGGCGTTCGCCGCGAAGGCATCACTGATGCGGCCCGTAAATTACAAAGCGCCGGCTTGATTGAGTACCACCGCGGCCACATTACGCTGCTGGATCGGCAGGGACTGGAGGATAATGTCTGCGAATGCTACAGTGTGGTCAAAAAGGAATACGATCGTTTGCTGCCCGACCGGATCGCAACGTAATCAGTTTTTCAAGCTGATTGTGTCAAAGGCTACCCTGCCGCAGTTCTACAAATCGCCCGGTCATACTTTCTTGATTACCCCATCTTCCAGCTCCACAACCCGATCCGCAATATCCAGAATGCGGTAGTCATGCGTAACCAGAAGAATCGTGGTTTGTGATTCTTTGGCTAATCGTTTCAGGAGACTGACCGCTTCGTAACCGCTTTGTTTATCCAGCGAGGCGGTCGGTTCATCGGCCAGGATGATTTTTGGTTGCCCGACCAGGGCCCTGGCTATGGAAACACGTTGCAGTTGCCCGCCTGAAAGTTGCCCGGGTTTGTACTCAAGCCGGTCACCCAGTCCCACGGCGATCAGCATTTCCGCGGAGCGGTCGCGTCTTTGCTGTTCTGTCAGCGTATTACCCATTTCTAACGTCATACTGACGTTTTGCAGCGCAGTGAGTGATTTAAGCAAATTATGTTGTTGAAAAATGTAGCCGATCTGTTGCCGGACTTTGACTTTAACCGGCTCACTGCTATTGATAAATTGCTGATCAAGCACTCTCACGCTGCCGTGGAAAGCTTGGCGTAAACCGCCGATAATGGTCAAAAAAGTCGTTTTACCCGAACCGGAGGGTCCGGTGATGAGTACGATCTCACCTTTTTGGATTGAAAGGGTAATGTCTTTCAGTACCGGTTGCGTTAAAGCACCGCTCCCAAAGCTAAAATCCAGATGTTCGACATCAATGACCGTTGACATCAGGTGCCCATCAGAACATATCAGCCGGATTAGCATCTTTCAACTTACGGATTGCCAGTAGCCCGGCCATGACGCACATCGAAAGAATAAACATAAACACCGTGATGATTTTGCTCAAGAGCATCGGCATCGGCATATACATTTGCGATTCAGCCAAATGGTAGAGCCCCACAGAAAGCAGATAGCCAGGAATAAACCCGAGGACTGCCAAAAAGAAAGCCGAGGCAAACACCAGGCGAATAAAATAACTGTGTTCATAGCCCATGGCTTTCAGCGTGGCGAATTCATTGCGGTGATTGGCGATGTCGGTAAACAAAATCTGATAGACAATCACTAAGCCGACCACCCATCCCATGACCGTGCCAAATCCAAAAATAAACCCAATCGGGGCCGTATTCGCCCAATAATCCTTCTCATATTTCAGCAACTCTTCATAGGTAAAAATATTGATGAACTCGTTCAACTGGCTCTTAAGCTCCGCTTCGACCTGTTTGGCCGATGCGCCAGGATGGAGTTTGATGACACCCATATCGATATCGCTGTGATGTCTTCTGGGAAAAATACGCATGAAATTCAGATCGCTGGTGATGACATTGCCATCGGCGGCAAACGACACCCCCATACGGAATAACCCGACGATGTTAACCTTGTAATCATTAATTTCGGTCACATTTTGGTCTGCTTCGAGCAATTGGCGAACGGGGCCGAATTCCGGGCGGGAGTATTCATCAAACAGTACCGTATCCTTGAGCCGCAAATCGATCTGCTTACTTTTAATTTCATCGATATTGAAAATCTGCGAATCCGGATCAAAACCATAAACCATCAAGGTTCGTTTAACCTGAGTTTGGATATTCTTAAAAGGCGCTAACCCGAGATACAGCGGATAAACTTCCGCAACCGCCGGGTTTCCCAAAGCACGCATCAGTTCGCTACGTTTAAATTGAACCGGCCGCCACATGGCTTCGCTTTGCTTGTGCATTAGAAATAAATCGCCACTCAATTTTACCGGCGCAGAGGCGGCGCTGGCATACAATGAATCCTTGAAGCCCAACTGCATGAATACCAATACGCAAGCAAACAATACCCCGCAAATCGCAGCTACCAGCTTGCTTCGATCAAAGATGAGCTGGCGCCAGGCCAGGCGTGCGGGAAAGTAAAACCAGGCCAGCTTATTCAAGGCGTAATCCGCACCTTAACCTGCCGGAAAATCTGGTGCTGCAAGTCTGCAACGGCGTCCGGTTCAAGGGTCAGGCGCACCTCGATGATGCGATTATCCCGGTCTGCCAAGGGATCGGTGTCATTCAAATCGTTTTTCCGCACCAGAAATCCCAATTCTCTGACCTGCGCACGATAGCTCCGTTTGAAACCGGTTGCCGTGATACACCCAGTTTGTCCTATTTTGACTTGAGGCAATTCCGATTCGTAAACTTCCGCCACGACATCCAGTTGCGACAAATCGGCGATTTGCAACAGCCCATTGTCGCCAATCCGTTCCCCCTGGCGAGTGAAGATTTTTACGACCGTTCCGGTGATCGGCGCAGTGATCAGCGTGTTGTCCAACACGGCCTCCGCAATTTTCTGTTCGGCTTGTGCGCGGGCGATCTCAGCCGACAAACGTTTCAGATCCGCGAGGGATTGCTCATACGCCAATCGTTTCGTATCCGCCAGAGAAATACTGACCGCACCCGGTTCAAGCGATTGATGGCGCAGATGTTCTTGCTTGTTAAACGTGAGCGCAATCTGCTCAACAGCTCGCTGCGCTTCCAGCACCTTAATGCGCGTTCCGGCTGCTTGCACTTCTGCTTTTCTTTTGACATGATCCGAAAGTACCGCCAGCTTCTCACCGGCTTGGACAGAATCGGCTTCCTGAAAAAACAGTTGTTCCACACGCGCCCCTTCAGGCCCCGCATTATGCGACACTTTGATTACCCGGGAACGCGGTTCAATGCGGCCCAGCGCACCGATTCCCTGCTTGGTATCCAATCGGCACTGCGTCTCGGCGAATACGCTGGAACACGCAAGCAGGAATACTAGGATAAGGAAAAGTGCAACACTGGTTTTGGTATCCATCAATCAGTTCTCAAGAAGCAAAAAAATGTGGCGCGTGAATTCTTAGAAGCCTATCGGCTATGGAAAAGACAGTGCATTATTTTGTTCACTTGCAAATGCGCGGTATTTACTGGAGTCAGTTGTCGAGCTCGAAACAGGAAAAGGCGTTGCGCACAAATTGATTGAATCAATCAGCACTTCCTGAGTATGTGAATCCCTGTTTTATCTAAGAAAAACAAATCAAAATCGATGCTATGGATTTAGCCTATGATTAGAAATACCGCTCAATTGCTTCATGCAATACATCCATTCTAACCGGTTTGGTCAAGTACTGGATAAAACCAGCTTGCAGCCCGCGGTCGATATCGATGGACATGGCATCTGCGGAGAGGGCGATCACCGGAATATCGCGAGTTATGGGGTCGGTTTTGAGCGCTTCCAGCACCGCATAGCCATCCATGCCGGGTAAGTGAATATCCAGCAGGATAACTTGCGGTTTATAACGCCGCGCGAGCTCCAAGCCGGACTCACCGTGGGTGGCGGAGATCAGTTTCAAATGCGGTTGATGCCGGAGCATGGCTTCGACCAGACGCAGGTTTGCGGCATTGTCTTCGATATACAGCACCGTTTGTTGCGGTTTGCCGGTATTAATCGCTTTATCTTGTGATATCGGATTTTCAGTGTTTTCGGCTTCTGCCGTAAGCGGCAATTCAATCCAGAACGTCGAGCCTTCGCCGAGCGTACTGTTAAATCCAACGTGCCCACCCATCAGCTCAGTCAGTTGTTTGGATAGCGCGAGTCCGATGCCAGTCCCTTCCACCGCAGTGAATTCAGCACCCAGACGTTCAAAAGGTTTGAAGAGGTATGCCTGCTTTTCCGGCGGAATGCCCGGACCGGTATCGGTTACACAAAGCCGGAGAAAACCATTATTCTGATCATGACAGGAAATTTTGATGTATCCGCCGCTCAGGTTGTATTTGGCTGCGTTGGACAGCAGATTGACCAGGATTTGCCTCAGCCGGGTTGGGTCGGCCAATACGGTCTCGCCAGTAGGGCACTGATTGATTAGATGAAGCAGTCTTGCGGTAATGAGCGGTTGGGTAATTTCTGTTGCGGTGTTGATGGCAGCCGCCAAGTTGACGGGTTGTGATACGACCACCATTTTCCCGGATTCGATACGAGCCAAATCCAATAACTCGTTGATGAGTTCCAGCAGATAATCACCAGCACGATGGATTTCTTGTACGTATGCTAGCTGACGGGGCTGGAGGTTTTCATATTCGAGTAGCTGGGAAAAACCAAGAATTGCATTCATTGGTGTTCTCAGTTCATGACTCATACGTGATAAAAACGCACTTTTGGCACGATTGGCGCGCTCAGCTTCGTCGCGAGCTGCCGTCATTTCTGCGGTGCGTTGTTTGACACGAGATTCGAGTTGCTCATTGAGTATTTTAAGATTTTCTTCAGCTTGCTTAAGATCGGTGATATCGGTGATAGAACCGACCATACGCACTGGCTTTCCATTAGCATCTCGAACTGCTTCGCCGCGCGATAATACCCACCGGTAACTACCATTCTTGTGACGCAAACGCATTTCAACACGGTACTGCGCATGCTTCTCAAAATGGTTGGTTATGGCTTGAACGACTGAAGTTTTGTCGTCTGGGTGAATCAGTTCAAAAAAAATAGAGTCGATGTTTGGCAGCTCATCAGCTTGATAGCCGACGATTTCCTTCCAGCGCGGTGAGAGATAATCCTCGTGCGTGATGGGATTCCAATCCCAGATTCCGTCATTGGTTGCATTCAAGACAAGGCGCATGCGTTCTTCACTGTGACGCAAATCTTCTTCAATCTGCTTGCGCTCGGTGATATCCGTGCCAACACTGATCATGAATTCTACTTTGCCCTGGTTATCACGTAACACCGTGTTGGACCATTCGATCAATCGATAATCGCCAGACTTTGTGCGCCAACGGTTGGTGTATTGGTTGAGTGCGGTTTGCGGGTTGTTTACGTGGGCTACAAAGGCTGCCGTATGGATGGCATCGGAATCTTCCGCGGGCAAAAAAATATCCCAGGGAAATTTACCTTCCACTTCGGCGAAGGTGAAGCCGCTTAATTTCTCACAAGCGGTGTTAAATCGATAGATGCCTCCCGCATGATCCAATACAATTACCAGTGCGCCAACATTTTCAATGATGGCATTGAGAAAATCCGGGTCGCGCATTGCTTTTTTGTTCATTTCCACACCGATCATTCATATATTGAGAGCAGAAAGCAAAATTTTACCCAGCGTATCTGTTAACAATCAAAAGAGCAATATTCTAAAGGGTGTTGTCTTCAGACAACACCAAGTTTTGCTTTGTACACAGAGAATTTTGGATATGTATTAATATTTTAGAATAAAACAGTGCTATTCTGTTTTGCAATTAAAAGCTAAGAATGTTTGTTTACGGGTTCATCTCCAGCCAATTTTTCCGGGTTTTTCCTTTTCAACGATGGAAGCCTACTCCTAGTGAATGACATTAAAGAAATCACCGAAATTTTACTAAAATTCCGTAATGAACGGGATTGGGCGCAATTTCACAACGCCAAGGATCTCGCGCTGGCGCTGAATATTGAGGCGGGTGAGCTGCTCGAAGCTTTTCTGTGGAAATCTTCTGAACAAGCGGACATCGGCAAGGTAAAAGAGGAGCTTGCCGATGTGTTTGCGTTTGCTTTTCTGCTTGCTGAAAAATACGATCTGGATGTGAAACAGATTGTGCTGGAAAAGATGGAACAGAATGCGCAAAAGTATCCAGTGGAAAAATCCCGAGGAGTTGCCAAGAAATATACCGAGTTGTAAGGATACTGTGTAGAAACTATTCCCGGCTACCGGACGGCCAACCGCCATAAGGTGGTGAGTTCCGCGTTGCGGGCAGCGTGGAGCGGGTCGCTGGTATCCGAGACACGCGGATGGTGCGGTTTGATATTTGCTTGACTCAATACTTTCAAGCCTGCTACCTCAATCATTTCGAGCAATTCCGCGCGTGTTCGCAATCCTAGCTGTTCGGCAAAATCAGACAAAATCAACCAGCCTTCACCGCCGGGTGCCAGATGGCACTTAAGGCCGTGCAAAAATCCACGCAACATACGGCCTTCCGGGTCAAATATTGCGTGTTCCAGCGGTGAGCTGGGCCGGGCCGGAATCCACGGCGGGTTGCATACGATCAGTGCGGCTTGCCCTTCGGGAAAGAGGTCTGCCTGCACCACATCAACCTGGCCGACTAAACCCAGACGCGTCAAATTTTCGCGCGCGCAGTCCAATGCACGTAAATCCTGATCCGTAGCGATGACGCGCTGGATGCCCCTGCGTGCCAGAATGGCAGCCAGCACACCGGTACCGGTACCGATATCGAATGCGAGCGATTGTGCTGCGGCCAGTTTGGGTAACGGTGCTGCCGCGATCAATTCCACGTACTCGCTGCGAATCGGTGCGAAAACACCATAATGCGGATGAATGCGCGCATGCAATGCGGGAATCTCTATGCCTTTTTTACGCCATTCGTAGGCACCGATCAGCCCCTGTAATTCGCGCAGCGAAGCGATGTAATCTTCAGTGCGTGGCCCATACGCTTCCAGACACGCCGAACGCACATCGGGCGCGCGGCGTAATGGAATACTATGATCGGCATTGAAAGGAATCAGCAACTGACCCAGGGTGCGAGCGCGTTGTGATTGCGCCTGGCGGTGCAGATGAAAGGTTTCAGCGGGAGCTAGCGCGGTTTTTTGGCTTTTACGTTCCGTCCGCTTTTTGTCTATGCGCCGTGCCAGAGCTTGCAGCAATTGACGCGCATTCTGAAAATCACCCCGCCACAGCAATCCGGTGCCTTCACAGGCGAGACGGTAAGCCGTATCGGCCGTCATGCGGTCATCGATGACTTGTACGCGCTTGGGCGGCGGCAGATTTTTTTCCGAACACCAGCGTGTTGATTTATCTTCGTCCGCTTCATTCCAGTGAATGACGGGATCATCACGCATTGTGAGAATTGTGGCAGGATAATAGGACTACGGAATAGAGGGATAAATGCATGGGAAGTATGAGAAATTTATTGATTATAGTTGAGATTTTAAGTTCAACCCATATTATACTCTTCATAAGTTTAAGTTCTGGATTTATGGCAACACCCTTCATCCGCTTACCTTGATTGTCATGCGATTACCGCAATGACAGACCGTTAACCCTCCTGGAGTTTTATGTCTTTCTCTACTTTCGGCTTGTCCGATGAAATTATCCGTGCCGTCACTGAACGCGGCTACACGGTTCCTACCCCCATTCAAACACAAGCCATTCCAGCCGTATTGGCCGGTGGCGATTTATTGGCCGGTGCACAAACCGGCACCGGTAAAACCGCCGGTTTTACCTTGCCTATTTTGCATCGTCTTTCCGACAAAAGTGTTAAAGGACCATCCAGCGGGCGGCCACCGATACGCGCGCTGATTCTTGTGCCGACGCGTGAACTCGCCGCGCAGGTGGAAGAGAGCGTGCGTGATTATGGCAAGTACCTGAAACTCAGCTCGATGATTATGATCGGCGGTGTGAATATCAATCCGCAAATCACCCGCCTGAAAAGCCGTGTGGATATTTTGGTTGCGACGCCAGGGCGGTTACTCGATCATGTGCAACAAAAAACGCTGAGCCTGGCGCACATTGAGATTCTCGTGCTGGACGAAGCCGATCGCATGCTGGACATGGGGTTTATCCGCGATATTAAAAAAATTCTCGCGTTACTGCCGAAGCAGCGGCAGAATTTATTATTCTCGGCTACTTTCTCGGATGAAATCCAGGCATTGGCGGACAATTTACTTAACAAGCCGGTAATGATTGAGGTGGCGCGCCGTAATGCGACTGCTGACAAGGTGACGCATGTGGTGCATCCAGTGGATCGTGAGCGCAAAAAAGAGCTGCTGGCGCATTTGATTAAGCAACACCGCTGGTCACAGGTATTGGTGTTTACTCGCACCAAACATGGCGCCAATAAGCTGGCTGAGTTTTTGTTGGCAAATAGCATTCCTGCACTGGCCATCCACGGCAATAAAAGTCAGTCGGCGCGCACGCAGGCACTGGCAAAATTCAAGGCAGGTGATCTGCAAGTGCTGGTGGCAACCGATATTGCCGCACGCGGTATTGATATCAGTGAGCTGCCGCATGTTGTTAACTTTGAACTGCCCAATGTGGCTGAGGACTATGTTCACCGCATTGGCCGCACAGGTCGTGCCGGTTCAGAAGGGGATGCGGTATCGCTGGTTTGTGTCGATGAAAATAAACTGCTGACAGCGATCGAGAAACTCATTAAGCGCGAAATACCCAGTCAGGTAATTGCCGGTTTTGAACCGGATCCGCGCATTAAAGCTGAACCGATAAAAAATGGCCGTGGCGGCGAACCCCGTGGTGCAACCCATTCACGCAATCCACCAAAAAACCAGACCAACAACAAAAAGCCGGCCACAAAGAAACCTGCTGGCGCTGGCTTTGCGCGCCCAGCAACGCATCACTTTGCTGAGCCACGCCGTGCTGGAGGGCGGGGACGTTAACAGCCTGTTAACACGGTATCCAGAAGTGGCAGGAGAGCCAGGGCTTACGAATTCATTGTGCAATAGCCGGTGCGAGTGGAATCCCGCGTAGTCTGAAGCCGGGCTTCAAGCCGCGTTTTTCGAACCAGCCCTGATTCATTTCCAGTGCGTAGCGCACTGGTTTGGCGGCACAGTGTGACTTCTCAGTCTCAGGCTGCATGTCCTTAAGATTTACGATGCTGCCGTCATCGGCGATGAAGGCGATCGTCAGTGGCAGCAGCGTGTTGCGCATCCAGAAGCAGCGTATCTGAGGATTGTCGTATATGAACAGCATGCCCTCGTTGGCGCCCATAGTCCGGCGGTACATTAATCCCATGCTTTGCTCGTCCATGGTTTGAGCCACTTCGGCTTGGATGACATACATGCCCGCCGTTAACTCGACTACCGGCAAGCGTGATTGCGGGCCGTTCTGGGCCATCACGCTGACGGCAGTCAATAGACCCAGAAGCGCCATTATGAATCGTTGCAGTAGCGCTTTTGTTTGGCCATAGCTCATAGTTTGTTTCGATGTTTCGCGCCTAACAGGCCGTTGAAAAACTATCTGCGTTGCCGCTGCGGTGTTAAAAACAGACTCAGAATGCTCATTTATTAAGTATAAACTGCGCTTTTTCGCCTGTTTTTGCCTTGCATCGGCTGCCTCGAAAACGTTTTTCAACGGCCGGCTAATTAAAAAGAAACTCATTTTCATTGTTTACTCCTGATCGCTGCCTTTTGGAGGGGTCGCCTGATCTTCTTTCTGCGGCGTAGCGGTTTTTGCTTCAACTGGTTTGGATTCAGCGCCCGGATGTTTGATGCGGTGCCCAATCTTACCCATCACGACGAAGAACAGCGGAACAAAAAAGATGGCCAGGAATGTAGCTGCGAGCATGCCGCCAAATACCCCGGTGCCGATGGAATGCCGGCTGGCAGCACCGGCTCCGGAGGCAATAACCAGCGGAAACACGCCCAGAATAAAAGCCAAGGATGTCATGATGATCGGCCGGAAGCGCAGCCGTGCTGCTTCCAGTGCTGCATCGGTGAGCGATACGCCTGCGGCATACCGTTGATTGGCAAACTCGACGATCAGAATCGCATTTTTAGCGGCCAGCCCGATCAAAGTGACCAATCCGATCTGGAAATAAATATCATTGCTCAAATCCAGCGTCCAGATTGCCAGCAGTGCTCCGAGTATCCCGAAAGGAATCGCAAGAATTACAGCAAATGGAATCAGCCAGCTTTCGTATAAGGCTGCCAGCACCAGAAACACCATCAGAATAGCAAACGAAAACACCATGATCGATTGCCCCCCGGCTTTGCGTTCCTGGAGCGATATGCCGCTCCAGTCGAGGGTATACCCGCGTGGCGTCAGTATTTCGTCCGCTACTTGTTCCAACGCGGCCAGCGCTTGTCCGGAACTATATCCAGGCGCAGCGCCACCGAGTACCATCGCGGAATTAAAGCCATTGAAGTGCGTGACCGGATCGGGGCCGCTGTTAAATTCCGTGGTGACGACGGAATCCAGCGGGATCATTGTTGATATGCCGCCGTTTTGCGCGCGCACAAAGATTTTGCTGATATCGCCTGGATTTGACCGGTATTCTGCCATCGCTTCGGTTTGCACACGGTAAATGCGGCCGAATTTGACGAAATCGTTGATGTACAGATTGCCGAAATACGCCTGCATGGTGTCGAAAACTTCTGAAATCGGAACACCCAAGGCTTTAGCGCGTTCGCGGTCTACCGTGGCAAATAGCCGCGGCGCGCTGACGCGGAAATTGGTACTGGCCACGGCAATCGCCGGATGCTCCATTGCCTTGGCGGTAAATTCCTGCGCCACTGTGGCGAATGCTGAAAAATCACCGCCGCTGGGATCTTGTACTTGGACCGAGAAACCGCCGGTAGCACCCAGCCCTTCAATCGATGGTGCATTAAACGCCAGAATTAACGCTTCCGGAATTTTGGCGAATTCCTGGTAAGCCGCGCCGATGATGGCTTGAATTTGATCTTCCGGTTTGGTGCGCGTATCCCAGTGATGCAATGGCACGAACATAGTCGCTTGATTGGCGCCACGCGTGCCAAAAACAAAATTCTGACCAGCCAGCGTATCGGTGGAATGCACGGCAGGATTTGCTTGGAAATAACTTTCGATGCGGTCGAGCACTTCCTTGGTGCGCGTCATCGACGCACCATCCGGCAATTGCACCACGGTGATGAAATAACCTTGGTCCTCTTCCGGGAGGAAACTTTCCGGTACGATTTTGAACAATCCAATAATGGCAACAAGCAGTAGCAAGAAGAGCGTCAGCGCAATCGCCGAACGTTTCATGAGGGTGACAACCGTGTCGGCATAGCGGGTCTGCACCCAATCAAATGAGCGGTTAAACAGCTTCCAGAATCCCTTTGGCTCTTCATGACCCGGTTTAAGCACCAAAGCGCACAACGCCGGACTCAGGGTCAGCGCGACAAATCCGGATATCGCCACCGACAATGCGATGGTAATGGCAAACTGTTTGTACAATTCGCCGGTAATGCCGCCCAAAAAAGCCACCGGAACGAATACCGCAGCCAGCACCAGCACGATCGCAATTACCGGTCCGGAGACTTCGTCCATGGCCTTCTTCGCCGCGTCTCTCGGTGCAAGCCCGCCTTTGTTAATATGCCGTTCGACATTTTCCACCACCACGATGGCATCGTCGACGACGATACCGATTGCCAGCACCATGCCGAATAAGGTCAAGGTGTTGATAGAGAATCCCAACACTTCCAAACCGGCCAGCGTGCCGATCAGCGAAACTGGGACGGCGATGGCGGGAATCAACGTGGCACGCCAGCTTTGCAAAAATACGAAAACTACCAGAATCACCAGCAGCGTTGCTTCAGCCAGCGTCCTCAACACCTCTTTGATCGAAACTTCAACAAACGTAGTGGTATCGTAGGGAATATTGTGCGACACACCGGCTGGAAATTGCTTTGCCAATTGATCCATTTCCGCGCGCACGCTTCGCACCGTATCGAGCGCATTCGCGCCGGGCGCCAGAAACGTCAGCAAAAACGTATTCGGTTTGCTATTCCAACGGCCTTCCAGATCGTACGACTGCGCACCCAATTCAATACGCGCGACATCCTGCAACCGTATCATCGAGCCATCGGGAAAAGCGCGTACGATAATGTCTTCGAATTCTTTGACTTCGCTCATACGGCCGCGGGTAATCACTGGAATCGTCAATTCGGTGCCGTTCGGTGTCGGTTCTCGACCGATTCTTCCTGCTGGGAAATCTCGATTTTGCTCGCGCACGACCGCGACAATATCAGTCGGTGTCAGATTCAATTGCGCCATGCGCACGGGATCTAGAATCAGGCGCATCGAATAGTTTTGTCCACCGAAAATCATGGCATCGCCAACTCCCGGCAAGCGCTTGATATTATCGAGCACGCGCAGCAACGTGTAGTTCGAGAGATACACATCGTCATGCTTGGGATCGGTGGAACTCAGCGCTACCACAGCCAGCAAACTGGGCGAAGTTTTTTTCACGGTAACGCCTTGACGTATCACTTCGCTGGGCAGTTGCGGTTCGGCCAGGCGTTGCCGGTTTTGTGTCTGTACTTGCGCAATATCGATATCGGTACCGATCTCGAACGTCAGCCGCAGCATCATGTGGCCATCGTTGGTGCTGACCGACTCGTAATACAGCAGATTGTCGATGCCGGGCAATTGTACTTCGATTGGGCGTGCCACCGCTTCCGCGACGACTTCCGCGCTCGCGCCCGGATAGTCGGCGTCGATTTGCACCATCGGCGGTGTAATTTGCGGAAATTGCGCGATTGGTAGTTTCTGTAATGCGACCAAACCCAGAACGACAATGATGATCGACAGCACCGACGCGAAAATAGGCCGGTCAATAAAAAAATGCGAATTCATGGCGCAATCTGCCCGCTGGATACCTCGGAAGGCGCAGAAGTTACCGCCGCAGGAGTTTTGCTGGCTGGATATGGAATCGTCTGTACTTTAACGCCCGGCATGATGCGGAAGAATCCTTCCGCTACCACGCGATCTCCGGGCTGTAAGCCACTTTCGATTAGCCATTCTTTGCCACGCCACGCGCTTGCCAGCACCGGGCGCATTTCCACCTGCTCTTCGGCATCGATGACAAACACAAATGAACCGGCCGGTCCTTGCTGCACTGCGCGTTGCGGGATTAAAACGGCATTGTGACGAACATAGCCTTTGACGCGAACTTTGACGAATTGACCGGGATACAGGTAAGCATGCCCCGGTGCAAGATTACCTTCCGGATGCGGAAACTTAAATCGTCCCTGCAAGGTACCGGTTTGCGGCCGTATTGTGGCTTCGGCGAAATCCAATATCCCTTCGTGGGGATACACGCTGCCATCGGAAAACGTCAGCACGCCGCGCAATTGAAAAATATCCGGGCTTTCCACGGTTTGTTCCGTCAATTCGCGGCGGCGGCGGAGCAGATAGCTTTCCGGTACATTGACGCTGACATACAGCGGATCAAGCTGCGCGATGGTCGTCAATAGCGTCTCCTGCGCGGAGACCAAGCGGCCTTCGTAAAATTGGCTGCGGCCGATCCGGCCATTGACCGGTGCAGTAATCAGCGTATTGTCCCAATCGAATTTGGTTTTGATCAAATCGCTTTGTGCGGCTTCCAACGCTGCTTTGGTTGCCCGAACTTCGGCCTCAGCATCGTCGACATTTTTCTTACTGACCGCCTGTTTTTCCAGTAACGGTTTGATACGCGCTAAGTCTTGCTGGGCCTGCTGCAAACGTGCCTGCGTTTGAGCCACTTTCGCCTTATTACTTTGAAAGGCAGCTTTAAATGGAACAGGATCAATCAGATACAATCGATCGTTCTTTTTTACATTGCGCCCTTCGGTAAAATACACCTGCTTGATAATTCCGCTGATCTGCGGGCGAATTTCTACTGGGCGGAAAGCTTCTGTTTGCCCGATAAATTCAGGCTCGTCGGCGATGGTTTGTGTACTTACGGTAACCACTTCCACTTGCGGTAGCGGCATTGGTGCGGTTTCCGGCGGTTGAGCCGAGCAAGCACTGAGCAGAATCAGCAATAATCCAGCCAGCAGAAAAGCGAGCGCGGAACAAGTTTTAACGATCGGGAATAGGACACGAAGCATAATGATTGGCATGATTATTGTTGGTTATTCGGGTTGGATTTGAGCACTCTTTACAGCACCCATCCGCCACCCAACGCTTTGTACAGTTGCACGATCGATACCAGATGCAAGCGATATGTCGCCATCAATGACGACTCCGCCTCGAATAGGGTGCGATTTGCCAATAATACATCGACATAGCTGGTGATGCCATTCTGAAAGCGCAGATTCGCCAGCTGCAATGCGGAGCGCAGCGCTTCAACTTGTTCCTGTTGCGCTTTGCGCTGGGTATTCGCGGTTTGCACTGCGATCAAGGCATCTTCAACTTCCTTGAAAGCGACTAGAATGGTTTGTTCGTATTGTGCTAACGCCTGGCGCGCCTGCGCTTCTGCCGCGCGTTGCTCAAAACCGAGGCTTTGCGCATTCAGCAATGGCCCGGCCAAACCGAGACCGCTGGCACCAAACTGACTATTGGAGAGTAGCAAGTTGGACAATGCCGGACTGGCCACGCCGAGAAAGCCGGTAATCGAAAGCCGCGGGAAGCGTGCGGCTTTGGCTACACCAATGCGCGCTGTTGCGGCTGCGAGTGCTTGTTCGGAGCGCAATATATCCGGACGCCGCTGTATCAACTCCGACGGCAAACCGGCGGGCACTTCCGGCGGCATCTGTTGCTCGGCCAATGAATGACCGCGTGCAACCGGTGCCGGATTTCTGCCGAGCAACACACTCAGTTCATTTTCCTTTTGCCGTAGTTGCCGCTCCAGTCCGGCAACTTGCCTCACGGCATTGGCACGAGCGGCATTGATCTGATCGAATTCGATACGGGAAATAATGCCCGCATCCAATTGCGCTTGTAACAGATCAAGCGATTTCTGCCACGAAACCAGCATTTGCTGTGCAATCTCATATTGCCTATCCAGCTGTAGCAAATCAAAATAAGCCTGCGCGACGGCACTGACCAAGGTCAAAATCACGGCATGCCGGTTTTCCTGCTGCGCCAGCAACTCGGCACGCGCCGCCTCGTTGGAGCGGCGGATTTTGCCCCAAATATCCAGCTCCCAATTCAAAGTCGCCTGGCCATAATAATTAAATGGCGTCGGAAACCCGGGAAAGCGGAACCCACCCATCCTTCCGAAAGCCGGTGCATTGGCATCGAATCCCAAATTCGGAATAAAATCCATACGTGCCGCACCCAACCGCGCCTCAAATTCCTCGACACTGGCCACCGCCTGTTTGAGATCCTTATTTTCCTTCAAAGCCTGCTGGATTAACTGTTGCAATGTTTCATCTTGCAGCAATTCCCACCAAGGCAGATTGGCGACCGATTCCCCTTCCATTTGGGACATGCGAAATTTCTCAGCAGTATCGACTTGCGGGCGCAAATAGTCAGGCCCCATGGCGCAAGCCGTTAGCAGCAAACCGGGGAGCAACAATAATATTCGAAGCCAGTGGCGATCACATTTCATTTGAGTAGGGGAAATAGCCGTGTTGTTCCCATCGAACAGGAATGGGGTGAGAATCCCACACATCGCGTATTGATGTCAAACACACCGGCAAAATGCGAGGGATGCCCTCATGGTGTTTGAATTTGGACGGGATGATAGGGAAGTGGATACGCTCGCAATTTCGCGTATGTTATAACAAGCCACTGAATTGCTGTCATTTCGAACAGAACGAGAAATCTATACTGTTGAATCTAGAAGATTCCTCACTGTGTTCGGAATGACAAAGTTGAATTATTCAGGATTTCCTTAAGTCCGACAGACTAGGTTTCAATACTCAGCACACGGCGAATCTCATCCGTCTTGAATCCCAGCGCCATCGGGCGGCGCACATGCGGCAAGGTAATCACGTCATACAACTCATCAATCACGCCTTCCATGCGTATCCAATGCACGATATCGCCGGTACGCAAATCGATGATTTGCACCCCGCAACGCGCTTCGGCATTGCGTGATTTAAGATTATCATCCAGTGCCAGTCCGCTAAAGGTTTTATTATGACGTGGTTTGGACAAGCCTATTAAGGCAAAATGTCCGTGAAAGCTTAAACCACGCATATAACCCGGGCAGAAGCACACCGATTCAAAGCGCCCTGTTGCAAGATCAACGTAGCCAAAATCTCCTGTTCCGGAATTGAGCAGCCACAATTTATCATTGTACCAACGCGGCGAATGCGGCATCGACAGCCCAGTACACACAATATCATTGCGAATGACATCAATGACAAGACCCCCGTTAGTCCGATGCTCACGCCAACCATCGGCAACATCGGATTGACCGACCGCGGTCACATACCCCGGCTGACCGTCCTTCATCGCCAAGCCGTTTAAGTGGCAGCGGTCTTCTGCCGCCAGTTTGCTGATAAACGGAGGTTGCCACAGCGGTTTGAAGCTATGCGTTTCACTCAGTGTTGCCAAACACCCAAATAAGGTATTCACGAACACCAAACGACCATCCCGATCCACCGCCATGTCATGAATATCCAGATCACCGGTGGTATAACCCACTTGCGGCACATATAACCGGTCAAAACCATCCTGTTGCTGTCCCGGCTCAAATACATTCTCAAAGCGCCAAACCTGATACAGGCTGCTCATATACAAACCATTCGGAGTAGCGCACAACCCCATGCACCGGTTAAAACTGCGTTCGAATACTGAAAGTCCGTTATCCGGCTTGAGCCCGATAAAATACAATTTGCCAACCTGATAGGTTGTCAATGCAATACTCAGCTGCTGCTCAGCCAACCAAGACAACAACTGACGGGAAGAACTGATTTCGAGTGTAGGCTTAACCTCTGTTTCGCTAGAATCCATTTAATATCCTGTTTTAATTCTCTTCCGGGTTTAATTCCTCGCTGCTTACGGCGAGGTGCTTTATTCAAATGCTTCGATCAATTCGTTTAACAGGCCGTTGAAAATTATCTGCGTTGCCGCTACGGTGTTAAAAACAGGCTCAAAATGCTCATTTATTATGCGCTTTTTCGCCTGTTTTTACCTTGCATCGACTGCCTAAAGAACGTTTCTCAACGGCCTATTAGAGGCGCCCTTTATTACAATCAAACCGCCACAAAATCCACCGTCAAGTTCTGCCCGACCAGCAACACAGCATCATCCTGCGTATACACGTGATAATAACCATCCCCACGGTTGCCGCCGTCGATCCAGCCGCTATCTTCCACAATGATGTGGCCTCCGGCATTACCATTGACTTTCAGGGTATTGGTGGTAGTCGACAGATTGCGCAAATCGGCTGCCGTGAGCGTCAGCGTATTGTGGTCGCCCTGGCTGTATAAGGAGATGATTTCGATATCTTTGATGCGATCGCCGGAATCCGCCAGGTTTAGATTCAGGCCGGTACCGGCCAGATGCAGCACATCAACGCCTGCGCCGCCATCGACCGAGGCGAAACTCAGATCAGCGACTTGAATCTTGTCATTGCCCGTCCCGCCCTCAAAGCTATCCGCGCCGCCCCGGCCGATCAGTTTGTCGTTGCCGTCACCGGCCTTAAAATGCTCCGCCGCTGTCGTGCCTGTGAGAATATCATCCCTGGGTGTGCCTAGAATTTCAGGCAGCCCACTGCCAAAATCACTGCGGCCAAAGATGATGTAACTGGAGCCGGATGAATGGCCATTCG
>NZ_JAIEME010000025.1 GCF_019752415.1 Nitrosomonas sp. | reverse complement strand
ATGCTCCTGATCGTCGGTATTGGCAGTGATCTGTTATCTAGTTTTTACGCCAAAATGGGTAAAAACGTTCTGAATTATGAAGAACTGGCGGTTATGCTGATTTTTACGATTGCATTTTTTGTGTTGATTTCCAGGTTGCCGCTGTTGCTGGCTGGTATTATAACGGGTAGTAGCATAGGTTCGACTGTCGGAATTGGCAGTTATGGCGCCGGTGGTTTTATGGCAGCGGCAGGTACGGCGGCAGCCGTTGCGTCATATGGTGGCACACTAGCAGCCGGTCGGCTGACAGCAGCAAGAAGTGCGGGGACGGATGCTTTGCGCAGTGCCATTGAAAAAGGCCAGGCTCAGGAATCGTCAGGTATGAACAATATTTCGCAAGGAGAAGGTAAATAATGAATAAGGTATTTAATCGATTCTCTTGATGATGGATTTGCCGCCGGATATGCAAGAAAGGGTGGTGTGTTCAATCACTGCTGCCGTCAAATATGAAATACCAGCCAATATCTTACTGGCGATAGCCGAAAAAGAGGGTGGTAAACCGGGTCAGTGGGTGAGTAACAGTAACGGGACTCACGATGTTGGTTCGATGCAATTTAATACCTCATATCTTCAGGATTTATCCAAATATGGCATCACGCCTGATCATGTGGCAAAACCGGGTTGTTATGCCTATGATCTGGCCGCATGGCGAGTGCGGCTACATATCAAGAATGATAAAGGCGATATTTGGACAAAAGCGGCCAATTATCATTCACGTACTCCAAAATATAATGCAAAGTATCGGGCTGATTTGATTGTCAAAGCTGTTAAATGGGCGGACTGGCTAGAAAATCGCCTTATCACGGAAACTAATAAAATACCTGGCGTTTATATGGATTAAGTCAGTTCTATGCGTTATTCACAAATTAAAGCTCGAGGTTATAAATTAGGTATTTATGATATGAGATCTTTACGCGTCCGGCGGACGACATCAAAATCTTAAAAGCTCATAATAAAATTCCATTTCATCCTTGAATCCACCTAAATTAGATGATTCATCAACTTTGTCTTACTTTTTGTTGTGCAAAAATCTATAACTATAGTAGCATTATGGTTTTATTGGGCTATATTAATTTTTATTATGGAGAAATGTTGTGAAAAACAGAATCTTAATTTTAATTGCTTTTGGTTTATTAAGTTTATTAGCTTCATGTGCGCAAATGAATCCTCACCCTATGGATATGACTAAAGCTATTCAGGACGCAAAAAGTCCTACTGACCATAATGCACTAGTTAAACATTATGAAGATGCTGCTAAAGAAATGTTGTCAAAAGCACAAGAACATAAGAAAATGCTTGAAGGATATGAGTCAAATACTTCTCACTATGGCAGGCAAGCGTTAGATTTGCAGGCACACTGCCGGAACTTGATTAATGCATACGAGCAAGCTGCGAAAGCAAATACGGATATGGCCGATTCCCATCGCAAGATGGCTGCAGAGATTAAGTAATATTCGATTGATGAAGCAGCACGATTGGGCTACTTAATCTTTATGTAGCGATAAGCCTGAAATTGTTTATAATAAACAAATGAAAAGACGCAATTACAAATGGTTATTGGTTTTTTTTATGCTGTGGCTGCCATTGCAGGCCACAGCAGCGGCTGTTTTATCAGTTTGTGTGCAGGAAAAAAATATCAACAGTCATCATAACAAATCAACGATAACTATCGACAGCCATCATCACGAAGCTTGTCATAAGCAAACAGCAGATAATACAACCGATCATTTGTTATCAAGCCTGCCGTGCGATGATACCTCTTGTAACGCATACAGTAATACGCCGATCCTGTCTGGCTACACTGCCTCTATGTTAACCAACGACACTTCCGCTATTACTTCATTGCATCCCAGTTTTATTTCATTTGTACCCGAACAGCCGCAACGCCCACCTCTAACCGCCTAATCCTTACTCGGGCAAGCGCGAGTAGGGGATATTAAGCGAGACTCAGTACACCAAGTAGCATTGGCGAACTATGCACGCTAACCCTATTCGATAACCTGCCGGCAGGTTTTCTGCCATGGCAGTATCATTGATTACGGCTTGGAGGCATTGATGTATTTAATATTTTTTGTTCAAATCCAATCGGCTCCGATGATTCGCGCAGGTATGATCGCATTAATATGGACAATCACCGCGATAACCGCTCAAGCACAAGAATCTCGTTCTATTATTTTTTCCAAGTCAATTGAAAGAGCAACCGAGGACGCGCTTCTGGTGCATAACACCCCGCTGTTATCTGATTTGATCGCGGAAACTCTGAAAAATAATCCAGAAATCCGGGCGGCGGCTCAGGAACATCAAGCCGCGCAGCAAAGGGTCGCGCCGGCAGGTGCATTGGACGATCCGCAAGTTGAAATCGGTGTGTTGTATATGCCGATTGCCGCATCGCCGTTTCGCACCGAAGACATGACGATGAAGATGATCGGGTTGGCGCAGACATTACCCTTCCCGGGCAAGCGCGATCTGCGCGAAGCGGTAGCCAGCAAGGATGCAGAGGCGATCGAGTACGGCTATCAGGAAACCATCAATCGTATCGTGCATGACCTCAAAACCGCCTATTTCGATCTCGGACTCACGCTCGAACTGATCAAGCTGGTCGAGAAGAATAAGCAAACCCTCGAACATTTTTTGCGCATTGCGGAAGAACGTTATCAAGTCGGCCAAGGCAGTCAGGCCGATGTGTTGAAAGCGCAGACGCAAGTATCGCGGATGATGGATCGCCTGATCGGCCTCGCGCGTGAGCAGCCGATGTTCGAAGCGAATCTGCTGCGTGCGCTGGGGCGCGGCATGGGTAGTAAAGCACCGACGCCGCTGTCGGTACAGCTTTACCATGAACCGGCTTTGAAACTGGAAGCATTGTATGAGGCCGCCTTGATCCAGCGTCCGCGCTTGCTGGCGTTGAAAAGTTTGATCGCGCGCAGCGACAAAGTGTTGGATCTGGCGCAAAAAGATTATTACCCTGACTTCACGCCGCGCTTGATGTACGGACAACGCGAAAGCCGGTTGGATGGCACCGGGCGCGCCGACGAGGTCAGTTTCACCGTGACCATGAATCTGCCGGTATGGCGCAAAAGCAAGCTGGAGCCGCGCGTCTCGGAAGCATTGGCGTTACGCGACCAGGCCATGAGCCTGCATCAGGCGCAAATCAACGAGATCGCCGCCACATCGCGGCAACAGCTCGCCATTGCGGAGCAAAGTTACAAATCGGCGCAGCTTTATCAATCGACCATCCTGCCGCAAGCGCGGCTGACCGTTGAATCGTCATTGTCAGCGTACAAGGTGAATCGCGTTGATTTTCTGACTGTACTGGATAACCAAATGACCGTGTTCGATTACGAAACCAGCTTGGTTACCGCAATCGCAAGTTACCACAAGGCGCTGGCGGAAATCGAGCTGTTGGTCGGCAAGCGGCATGATGAACACAGATGATGGAGTCTCCCATGAAATCGATCGTTAAATTATTGTTGCTTGCCTTAACAGTGGCCGCCTTGATGTCCGCTGGTTATTGGTGGGGCAGCACGCAATCGCAAAAATCTGCTCATGGCGATACAGTCCAACCGGAAAAAACCAAGAAAATTTTGTACTATCGCAACCCGATGGGCCTGCCGGATACTTCTCCAGTACCGAAAAGAGATCCAATGGGAATGGATTATCTGCCGGTTTATGACGGCGATGAACCGCCATCGGATCTAAATGTCGTGACCATCAGCACGGAAAAAGTGCAGAAACTGGGCGTGCGCACGGAAGCAGCAAAATTGCGTGAGCTGATACGTACTGTGCGCGCGGTAGCGACGGTTCAGATTGATGAACGCAAACAATACACCGTGGCGACCAAGTTTGAAGGCTGGATTCAACGGCTGTATGTGAACACTACAGGGCAAACAGTAAGAAAAGGCGAGGCCTTGATGGATGTCTACAGCCCTGAGCTGATTACCGCGCAACAGGAATACCTGATTGCGGTAAGAGGACTGCAATCCGTTGCCGACAGCAATGCGGACGTGCGTGCTGCTATGCAACGGCTAATTGCTGGCGCATTGCAAAAACTGCGTAACTGGGACATCGCAGAAGCTGAGTTGCGGCGACTGCAGCAAACCGGTGAAGTGCAACAGTACATGACGTTACGTGCGAAAGTCGATGGTGTGGTTCTGGAAAAGCAGGCGGTCATGGGACAACGTTTCATGCCGGGAGAAATGCTTTATCAAATCGCAGATTTGTCGAGTGTTTGGATGTTGGCCGATGTGTTCGAACAGGATCTCGGCCTCATTCATCCGGGTCAGTTGGCTACTGTTCGAATAGATGCTTATCCTGATAAGGTTTTCAGCGGTGAAGTGGCATTTATATACCCGGCGGTAACGCCCGAAACGCGCACAGCCATCGTACGCATTATTCTCTCCAATTCCGATGGTCTGCTAAAGCCAGCCATGTATGCGCACGTCGAATTTGCTTCGTTTCATAGCAAAAATAAAGTGTTAACGGTACCTGATTCCGCAGTACTGGATACCGGTACCCGCCGGGTGGTATTGATCGATCTTGGTACAGGCCGCTTTGAGCCGCGCACAGTGAAACTCGGAACGCATGCCGATGGCTACGCCGAGGTGCTGGGCGGGCTTCGAGCCGGAGAAGCCGTGGTGGTCAAGGCGAATTTTCTGATCGATGCGGAAAGCAATTTCAAGAATGCATTAAGTGGATTTGGACAAAACCATCAAGAAACAAGCACCAGTGAACAGATTGCCAGCGCTTCCCGCATGACCTATCACGGCGAGGGAACGATCAAAGCCATTGATTTAGCCCATGCGACGGTCACACTTGTGCATGGCCCGATTGAAAGTCTTCAGTGGCCTGCCATGACAATGGATTTTCGTTTTCTGGAACCGGCTCTACTCCAATCACTCAAGCCGGGTCAGCAAATTAGCTTTGAGATAGCGGAAGAATCAGCCGGTGAATTTGTGTTAGTGCGCATGGAAGCAGCCAACGGTGCGCACAGCCACGGGAGGCTCTGACATGCTCAGGTACATTATTGAATGGTCGATCCGGCATGTTTTTCTGGTGCTGTTAAGCACAGCCTTTATTATTGGCTGGGGAATATACGCCGTATGGAAGATGCCGGTCGACGCGATCCCCGATCTATCCGATGTACAAGTCATCATTTATACGGAATATCCCGGACAGGCACCGCAGGTTGTCGAGGATCAGGTGACCTATCCGCTCACCACGGCCATGCTCGCCGTGCCCCGGTCAAAAATTGTGCGTGGCCAGTCTGCATTTGGGGTTTCGTTTATTTATGTCATTTTTGAAGATGGCACGGATATTTACTGGGCGCGATCGCGGGTACTGGAATATTTGAACTTTGCGGCAAACCAACTACCTCGGGATGTGCGGCCTGCGCTTGGTCCGGATGCAACCGGAGTTGGCTGGCTTTATCAATATGTTGTCACCGCTAAGGATCGCACCCTGGATGAATTACGCACCATTCAGGACTGGTTCTTGCGTTATCAACTAACCACCACGCACGGAATATCGGAAGTCGCCAGCGTCGGTGGATTTGTTAAAACCTATCAAATCACGGTCGATCCGCGCCGCCTGCAAGCCTACGATATTCCACTGAAAAGAATTACCGAAGTCATCGCCGCCAGCAATCGAGATGTCGGCGGGCGCGTCATTGAATTGGCGGAAACGGAATATATGGTGCGTGGCCGGGGTTACCTGCGCGGCATTAGTGATCTGGAAAATCTGGTGGTTAGGGCGCATATCGGCAAGCCGGTCTTGTTGCGGGATATCGCCCGGGTGGAGTTGATCCCCGGAGAACGCCGCGGCATTACGGAGCTGAATGGCGAGGGGGAAGCCGTTTCCGGCATCGCGGTGGCGCGCTATGGTGAAAATGCGCTGGATGTGATTCATGCGCTCGAAGCAAAAATTGACGAAATCAAATCCGGCTTGCCGCAGGATGTTTCGATTGAATCCATTTACAATCGCTCCGAGCTGATTCATCGTGCCATTACGACGCTCCAGGAAGTATTTGTCGAGCAAATCGTCATCGTGGCGCTGGTTTGCGTGGTATTCCTGATGCACGTGCGCAGTGCACTGGTGGCGATTATCATGTTGCCAATTGGCGTGCTGATTGCTTTCATCGCCATGGCGCAACTCGGAATCAATTCCAATATTATGAGTCTGGCCGGCATCGCGCTGGCAATCGCGGAAATGACCGATGCCGCGATCGTCATGGTGGAAAATTCGCATAAACATCTGGCGCGACTCAGGCCGGGAGAGTCGCGCACGAATGCAGTGATCGCCGCTTGTAAGGAAGTCGGACCATCTTTATTTTTCAGCTTATTAATTATTACCGTATCGTTTCTTCCGGTATTTGCATTGGAAGCACAGGAAGGGCGTATGTTTCAACCGCTGGCGTATACCAAAACGTTTGCCATGGCCGGTGCGGCGCTCCTGTCCATCACCCTGGTTCCGGTGTTGATCCTGTTGCTGATACGCGGTCGTATCCCGCGTGAGGAAGATAATCGGCTGGGCCGTTTCATGATTCGATGGTATCAGCCGATTGTGGCCGGGGTAATGCGCTGGAAAAAATCCATACTGGTAATCGCATTAGGCGTACTGGTTGCCACCGCTTATCCGGCGATGCGATTGGGCACGGAATTCATGCCGACATTGAACGAAGGCACGCTGTTGTATATGCCTGTCACGTTACCGGGCATTTCGGTGACTAAAGCGGCGGAAACGATGCAAACGCAAAATAAAATCATCATGACTTTCCCAGAAGTCGCCTCTGTTTTCGGCAAAGCCGGGCGCGCCGATACCGCTACCGATCCAGCGCCATTGGAAATGACCGAAACCATCATCAACCTGAAACCGGAAAACGAATGGCGCACGGGTATGACGATCGACAAACTGATCGCCGAGCTCGATCAGGCGTTGCAAATCCCCGGTGTCGCAAACGCCTGGACCATGCCGATCAAAAACCGTACCGACATGCTGGCGACCGGCATCCGCACACCGGTCGGCATCAAAGTGTTCGGCAGCAATCTGGATGAGATCGAAACCATTGCCCGGAAGATCGAAGCCGTGGTGAAAACAGTGCCGGATACCGCCAGTGCCTATGCCGAGCGCATTACCGGCGGCTATTACCTGGATATCGAACCGGATCGTCTGGCGTTGGCGCGTTACGGATTGGCGGTCGGTGATTTGCTCGAGGTTATTTCGGTTGCGTTAGGCGGGCAAGTGATTACCACCACGGTCGAGGGCCGTGAGCGCTTTGACGTGGCGATCCGCTATCCGCGAGAACTGCGTAGCGATCCGCAAGCCATCGCCACGCAAGTGCTGGTGCCCGCCATGGGCGGCACGATGATTCCGCTGGGTCAATTGGCGCAAGTCAAGCTGGTGCAGGGGCCGCCGAGTATTCGTACGGAGAATGCGCTGCTGTCTGCTTACATCTTCGTCGACATCCGCGACCGCGATATCGGCGGTTATATTGCCGATGCGCAACAAGCCGTGCGCGATCAAGTGCAATTCCCGCCGGGGTACTATGCGACCTGGAGCGGGCAGTTTGAATATATGCAACGCGCTACCGAGAAATTGAAACTGGTCGTGCCGCTCACCATTTTGATGGTGTTCTTGCTGGTGTATCTAAATTTCGGCCGTTTGACTGAAACGCTGATCGTCATGCTGTCGGTGCCTTTTTCGCTGGTCGGCGGGATCTGGCTGATGTACTGGCTCGAATACAACCTGAGCATTGCCGCAGTCGTCGGCTTCATTGGGCTGATCGGCATTGCCGCGGAATCCGGCATGGTCATGCTGGTATTTATTGACCAGTCGCTCAGTACGATCTCCCGGCAGCGCAAAGCACTGGCGGAAAAAGTAACGCTGACGGATCTGTACGAGGCCGTTGTACAAGGCGCGGTCTATCGAATACGTCCGGTGATGATGACCATCGTCGGCAGCGTGGTAGGCTTGCTGCCGGTCATGCTCAGCACTGGCACCGGCTCTGAAATAATGCGCCGGATTGCGGCGCCGATGGTGGGCGGTATGGTTTCGGCTACGATCCTGACACTGATTATTTTCCCGGCGGTGTATGCGGTGGTGAAGGGAATTTCGATACAGCGTGCGGCGAAAACAACTCTTTCAGCGCATTAGCCGGTAATCAGCGGTACTGATGCGGCAATGCACCCAGAGCAGTAGGGTGGATAAGCGTAGCGCCATCCACCAAAGATTATGCGTTAGCACAGATGGATGGGATGTCAGTTGTAAGATCTGGCCTTTCTCTTTGGTATTCCTTTTGCGAGTTAAATGGTCAAGTGGTAACAGCTGACCGGTTAATTCAGAAAATTACACTTATTATACGAATCCGCCTCCGGTAGAATTTGAAAAAGACTTAACAAAGTCTCCGGGTTTATTTGACCACAACAAGGCATCTTTACACTTCAACGGGTTGCGCGCAGACAAATCGAGCAGTTGATTTCTGACATTAGTAGTCGGAAGAAATCGCCCCAATTTGGCGAGTGGAAAATGGTCAATTTTCGACAGCTGCAAAACTTAAAAAGCAGACAACTTTGGATGAGCAATGACTGACAGGAAAACCATGCGAGCAGAGCGAGAGGTCTTTGCCGATCTAGCTGTGCTTTGTTGCCAACCCGGCTACGTGCATGCAGTAGCCCACATCTGTTTCCGTGACAACGTGATCCTCCACGCGGATGACATGAAGGAAACCGATATAAGGAAGATGTTCTCTTCCTCACGGCTCATCCGAACGGAGATCAATACTTTGCTCGGCTTGATGATAAAAGCCAATATCGACTGGATGCTACCTTCACCAAGAACAGTGCAGGAATACATTGATGCGACAGAGCAACTCCTTGAGGAGTTACACCAATGCCTGTCCGGAGAATTCTGGTCAGGCCTGACCAAGGAAGCGGTAGAGAGTGGTTTCAACCCATTTGAATGCGGGGAAGTGCTGCGGGAGCCGATTTTCTATAGCGGGGAAGCAGCGTACAACTTTCAGTACTTGGACCTAGCTGTTCGTAAGTACGCGGCTGACGCGCAATGGCTCCAGGCAAACCGAGGCTTTAACATCGGCCACGCTTCGCGTGTCGCGAAAGCAGTCGAGGAAGTCCACGCCGATCACTTTAGCGCAATTCGTGAACGCATGATAAAGCAGCACCCGGACGAATCGACAATGCTTACTCTTTTCGCCTTCACAGCCGATGAAATTGCAGTAAAGACAAATCTTGCTACCGAAATCGTGAGGCGAGTACTCGTGGCATTTGAATTGTCATCTATAGAACGCAATGAAGGGTTCAATGCCCTCCATGACTTCAATGTCATCACGGCTATGCCCCTATTGCGGATGCCAGGTGGAGAGTTTCTATCATTACAAGCCTACTCTCTTGCCGAAGCGATATACGAATCGCCCCATCATTGGATGTATCAAGATGAAGAGTATCGTCCAACACTCTCGAAGAATCGTGGCGACTTCACTGAAAATTTTGTTGCCGAGCGTCTCGGCTTGGTGTTTGGGAATAAGTGCGTTCATTTGAACGTTGATGTCTTCAAGACCAAGTCGACGAAAGTTTCTGACGTCGACGTGCTTGTCGTTTGGGGCAATCGGGCCATCATCGTGCAGGCAAAATCAAAGCGCCTGACGCTTGAGTCGAGAAAAGGGAATGACCAGGTTATTCGCAACGACTTCAAGAAGGCGGTACAGGCTGCCTACGACCAAGGTGCCGCGTGTGCCAAATGCTTGCTTGATAAGGGTTATAGATTGGTAGCTTCTGACGAGCGCGAGATCCTACTGACGGAGGGCATCGAGGAGATTTACATCTTCTGTGTCGTTAGTGATCACTATCCAGCCTTGAGCTTTCAGGCACGGCAATTCCTGAAGACAGAATCCATCGATCTGGTACAAGCACCGTTGGTTATGGACGTATTTGCTTTGGATGCCATGACCGAGATGCTGCAGTCTCCCCTACAGTTTCTTAGCTATGTAAACCGCCGGGCAAACTACGCTGAGCAACTTATGGCATCGCAGGAATTAACGATTCTTGGCTATCATTTGAAGAAAAACCTCTGGGTGCAGCCTGACGTTAACCTGATGCTTTTATCTGATGATTTTTCGGCTGAATTAGACATTGCGATATTGGTGAGGCGAGCTGGGGTGCAAGGAGCCGCCACACCCGATGGTGTTCTGACTCGGTCTAAAAAAACGACAATTGGTCGATTGGTGAAGGAAATTGAAGCCAGACCAGACCCAGCAACGATTGATCTCGGTTTTTTACTCCTGGCAATGAGCGAGCAGGCTGTGACCGAAATGAGTCGTGCCGTAGACAGGTTGGCTGCTTGGACTCGTGCTGATGGCAAGGTGCATGATGCCACGTTCGGATTTAAGGAAGGTACAGGCATTACCTTCCACTGCACCGATGAGCCAGCAAAAGTGGCTAGTCCTCGCCTGAAGTCTTACTGCAAGCTTCGTAAATACCGGGAGAAAGCCACGAAGTGGTTTGGTCTTTGCATGACCTCAACGGGCCCTGACGTGAGATTCGGTGTCTCCCTTGCCTTTCCGTGGACTCAAGATGAGAAAATGGATGAGAAAACCAAAGATATGAGAGAGGCGGTTCCCATCGACCAGGCTCTTCAGGTACTGATGAAGGGAAGAAATCGAGTGAAGAAGATTGGCCGGAACGATCCTTGCCCATGCGGTAGCGGGCGGAAATACAAAAAATGCTGTCTTAACTGAATTAAATACAAAAAAATAATGCACCTGCATCATATTGCACTGGCCATCGTGGTGGCGGTGATTTGGGGATTCAATTTCGTCATGATCAAAGCGGGGCTTGACGAGCTGCCGCCGATTCTGCTGTGCGCGTTGCGTTTCTTTTTTGCTGCGTTTCCGGCGGTCTTTTTCATCCGGCGGCCTAGTATCGCATTCCGGCAAGTGGCGGTTTTCGGGTTTGTCATGTTTGCATTGCAGTTCACTTTGCTATTTTTCGGCATGGCTGCCGGGACAACAGCTGGTCTCGCTTCGTTGCTGTTGCAAATTCAGGTGTTCTTTACCATCTTGTTGGCAGTCATGTTTCTGCATGAAAAGCCATCTGTTTGGCAGATCGCCGGGGCGATTATTTCATTTTCCGGTATCGGGCTTGTCGCCGCCAATCTGGGCGGTGATATCTCGGCGCTGGGCATGGGCCTGATCATTGCAGCCGCGGCTTCGTGGGGCGCGGGCAATCTGATTTCCAAACGGTTCGGCAAGATCGATATGCTGGCGCTGGTCATTTGGGGAAGTTTCGTTGCTTGGCCTCCGCTCTTGCTGGTGTCGTTCATCTTTGAACAAAACTTTTGGGATCTCGAAGGCTTATCCGGGCTCACGTGGCGCTCTGCCGCCGCCATTGGCTATAATGCGTATCCGGTTACCCTGTTGGGCTTTGCGACATGGAACTGGCTATTGAGTCATTATCCGGCCGCGACAGTAGCGTCATTCTCGCTGCTTGTACCAGTGTTCGGGTTGGCGAGTTCCGCATGGGTGATGGACGACCCATCCATCCGTGGAAAATCGGTGCAGCTGCTTTAATTATTGTAGGTCTTTGTATAAATTTGCTGGCAACTCGCCTCGCCGCACGCAACTATCGGAAATAATCTGATTTCATGAAAAAGCAGCCTCATTTTATCCCGGCATTACATTTCCACTGGCTGACGCGCTGGTACGATCCCATGATGCGGTGCCTGTTTCCAGAATCGGGAACCAAGGCGGCATTGATTGCGCAGGCCCATATTCAGCCCGGCCAGATCGTGTTGGATGCGGGTTGCGGTACCGGCACGCTCACTATGTTGATCAAACAAACCGAGCCGGGTGCCATAGTCTATGGACTTGATGTGGATCCCCAGGTGTTGGACATTGCGCGAAGAAAGGACGGGCAGCAAGCAGGAGAAGCCATCATCTTGCAACAGGGCACAGCGACTTGTTTGCCCTACCCGGATGGAAGTTTCGACCGTGTATTCACCAGTCTGATGCTGCATCATCTGACGCGGCAAGATAAACAGCAAATGCTCAGAGAAGCTTTCCGCGTATTGAAGCCTGGCGGAGAGCTGCATATCGCGGATTTCGGAAAGCCACATGATTTTGTCATGTGGTTAATCTCTTTGATGATGCGCTGGTTTGAAGAAATTCACGATCACATTTTGGGTCGCTTGCCGGCATTTATAATGGATGCCGGATTCCACCCGGTAGAAGAGACTGCTCAGCATCGTACCTTGGTCGGCACGATCGCTTTATACCGTGCCAGTAAGCCGATGAAGAATGATTGATCCTGCTTTGTGGGATAGTCTGAAATCGGATTTTAGAGGCAGGGGTTTACAAAAATTCCCTGCCGCTCAGCCTATGACTCGAGATCTTTGAAGGGATGAGGCTTAGCAACACCAAATCCTTGCGCATAATCGATGCCAATTTCCTGTAGCTTTACGATGATGTCATCTGATTCAACTAATTCGGCTATTGTCTTAATTTCTGCCTTGTGCGCAAGTTGATTGATGGTTTTTACTTTATCGAGATCTTCCTCATCACGAAGGATATTGCATACTAAACTGCCATCAATTTTCAGGAAATCGACTTTCATTTTGTCGAGCAGATTTAACGATTCTGGGTTGCCGCTAAAGCTGCATAGCGAAACCAAGCAGCCCAGCTCTCGAATTTTCTGCGTAAAAATAAGTGTATCGGCTGTATTGGCTTCTGCGTCTGATACTTCAACCTCAAAGCAAAGATTGGTAGCCGGGGCTTTTATTTTTTGTAATTGATCTTGAATAAAACCAGGAAAGGCCCGGTCACTTAACGTATCTTTAGCGACATTAACATAAAATACAGAGTTGGATTTTGGGTGAACTGATAACCACTGGGCGATGTGATTGATTATCCACCGATCCAGTTTGGGCATCATTTTAAATTGATCGACAAGGGGTAGAAATGAGCCAGGGGGCATCAAGTTATTTTCTTCCTCATGCATACGAATGAGAATCTCATAATGTGAGACTGATGTGATAGAAGATTTGATAGGGGTTATTTCCTGGCAATAAAGATTAAATTCCCCCCCCTCAATGGCCTGAGTAATACGTGCAGCGGTAATTCCTGATTTGGATGTTTGAGTACTCGGTGGCGGGTTTGTATTGTCTTTAGTCAGTATTTTGTTGGCTTTTTCTGGTTCTGGTTTGGTTGGGCTCTCTAATTTCTTTTTCGAAGAATCACGGTTTTTTTCTTGCGCCCGGGGAGTGTGTAGCGTGTAGAAACCGATAGCCTTTCCCTTGCTATCAAGATGAGGAAGATATTGCTCCGTAAAAATATAAGGGAAGCCCTTGGTCGACTTAAGTACACGTTCGTTATGCACGGTTTTTCCGGCCAGTATTTCTTCGATACTATTTTGAATATCAGAGAAAAACTCTTCATTTGAGAATTCGTTTAAAAGCCGGCCATCTATTTGATCTGGCTTTAATCCAAACCATCGGCGAAATATTCTATTATGGTAACGGCAACGAAGATCACCATTAAAATAAGCCAGCATGACAGGCATGTTTTCATCAACAAACTGTGATTTTATTTTGCTTTCAGAAGCTGTTTTCTCAGCCCATAACCGGTGCTTAATCTCATTCCCGAGTCTTTCCTTGCTAACTTGGAGTTGATCGGAAAAGTTTTTGATATTTTTCTCCGCACCCGCTACTTGGATCATTGCTATTAGTATTGCAAAGACCAAGGAAAACCAGAGTGCTGCTTGCAAGTGCGATGGGATTTCATTGATAAAATAGGTGTCAGCTATCAGAACGATTGCAAGTATTAGCGCAATGCAAATTGCGAGATAAGGTTTAACGTTACTAAGAAGAGAGATTTTTTGCACGATGTTTCCTTATTCTTGCTAGTGTGTTTCTATATGAGCGGGAAGTGGTTTAGTTATTCGCCAGAATTTCCATAAATCAGAGCGTGTTATCTCAAAACGCTGAGATGAAGTTTCGTTAAGCGCTGTGAGGGTCAATTGGTTGATTTTTCCTTTCTTAAGTGCCATATATACAGGTAAAAACCAATTTTTCTCCATGTTCACGAGCGCCTCACGCCAGCCATAAGCATCTCTATACTTGGCTTTTCCTTGCAAAGCATCCAATACCACGAGATGATTCCCGGATATTTGGGTTTGGAACCATTCCTGTGCATCGGCAGGTAACTCTGAGTGGCCAGTGTTGCTGGCTAATGCTAGTGCGCGCAGAAGGTCATTATCACTCCATGTATGCGAATAAAGAGAGAGTGTTGATTGCGGCATAGTTCCTCCTCCCCAGAACCAAACACTATTAATAGTCAATTCTCCACGAGATTCACGAGCTTGATTAACTGGGTGTTCATAAAGGAGCATCTGAATCTCATTAAAAATTTTATGCCATGCGATACTTTCAGCACCTGACGGCAAAAAATTATTAATGTTCTTGCATGTGACATGGCTGAGTGTGTGCGTGAAGATCTCTGGCGCTTTTGGGGTTCGGATATACCAACGGTCAGGATGTAATGGGAAGAAAGAGAAATCATGATTTCCCAGACTGAGATTAAGATCCCGTACTATTTGTTCGGCTTCTTCTATAGAAATTTGGAAAGCTTGACTATCAGCTAACATGATATGGTTTTGTTCAATACGTAGGTGGACAGGATCGGCACGCATCCAGAAATCTTTACTTGTTTTTTCCAAAGCGGGTGCGTCAGTGATTAGCATGAGCGGCGCAATAGGCCAGTCATTTTTCTGCTTTGCTACATTAAACTCCTTACATAGCCACGCTTCTATTTCCTGTGGCGGAGTTGTTGTAGCGGTACTTTTTGATAACAGTACTTCTAGAGAAGGCGCCGATAGATCATTATAGATTTCTGTTTGCAAGATATCAGGCCAGAATAGATTGGGAACGAGGAGGTTTAAATTCATTGTGTGGGTGCTGTTGAGTAGTCCTGGAGATTGAGTGAATGCTGCTTATCCGAAGTAATGATATACATTTAAAAAATACTAGGATGATCGATAGGTGGCAACAGATTTTCCAGTCGCTTGGAAAGGCTTCGTATTTACACGTATAATAGTCTAAACACGGGACTTTATTTTAGTTTGAGAAAATTTATCATGCAATGAAGAAGAAAAGTGACAACATTCTCATCCAATAATGTTTAGCTGCCCGGTAATATTTAGTAATCGCACAGATAGTATTCGAATACTTGGAGATGTCATGTATCAGCATATAAAAATACCTAATGATGGGGAAAGGATTCAGGTTAATGAGAATAATTCGTTAAATGTACCTGATAATCCAATAATTCCTTTTATTGAAGGTGATGGTATTGGTGTTGATATTACTCCCGTAATGCGGAGAGTCGTCGATTCAGCGGTTAAGAAAGCATATCTCGGGCAACGCAAAATTTCGTGGATGGAAATCTATGCGGGCGAGAAATCAACACAAATTTATGGGCCTGATGTGTGGTTGCCGGAAGAGACTCTACAAGCCGCTAGAGAGTTTGTGGTTTCCATTAAAGGTCCGCTGACAACACCGGTGGGTGGTGGTATACGTTCGATTAATGTTGCGCTTCGACAACTGCTGGATTTATACATTTGTTTGCGGCCAGTACGTTATTTTAGTGGTGTACCCAGCCCAGTGAAGAATCCGGAGAAGACCGACATGGTTATTTTTAGAGAAAATTCTGAAGATATCTATGCAGGTATCGAATGGGAGGCAGAATCAGAGCCCGCAAAGAAAATAATTGATTTTCTCATTACAGATATGGGAGTGACCAGTATACGTTTTCCTCAGACTTCTGGTATTGGAATCAAACCTGTTTCGAAAGAGGGGACTGAACGTCTTGTCCGGAAGGCAATTCAGTATGCTATTGATAATAAATGCCGATCGGTTACTTTGGTGCATAAAGGCAATATTATGAAGTTTACTGAAGGTGCATTCAAGAAATGGGGCTATGCTTTGGCTGCTAAAGAATTTGGAGCAGAATTGCTGGATGGGGGACCGTGGATGAAATTGCCGCTAGAAAAAGGCAGGGTTATTATTAAAGATGTGATTGCGGATGCTTTTTTACAGCAAATCTTGTTACGTCCAGAAGAGTATGACGTAGTAGCTACTCTGAACTTAAATGGCGATTATATTTCTGATGCATTGGCTGCACAGGTAGGCGGAATTGGGATAGCACCAGGGGCAAACCTTAGCGATTCCATCGCTATCTTTGAAGCAACACACGGTACGGCACCTAAATATGCGGGGAAAGATCAAGTAAATCCTGGTTCAATCATATTATCAGCGGAAATGATGTTGCGGCATTTGGGTTGGGTAGAATCGGCCGATTTGATTATCAAAGCAATGGAAACAACTATTCAAGACAAGATAGTTACCTATGACTTTGCGCGACAGATGACTGATGCTAAACAGGTTTCTTCTTCGGATTTTGGTAGTGCCATGATTGAACGTATGTAGTTGTAGCGTGTGAACAAAGAACAAAGAACAAAGAACAAAGAACAAAGAACAAAGAACAAAGAACAAAGAACAAAGAACAAAGAACAAAGAAAAAACCCCTTGCCATACTAACAAAGGGGTAATATGAGGTTGTATTCTTCTTACTTACTTTATTTCTATTGTTATTGCTACTAAAACAAACGGTCTAAGCCAGTATTTTTATGAAAGTTAAGCGGATTGGATATTAGAGGCCTGTTTTCCCTTCGGTCCTTGAGTGACATCAAAACTCACTTTTTGGCCTTCTTTAAGAGTTTTAAATCCAGACATATTGATTGCTGAGAAGTGTGCAAACAAATCTTCACTGCCATCGTCGGGAGTAATAAAACCAAAACCTTTGGAATCGTTAAACCATTTTACTGTACCTGTTGCCATTTCTACTTCCTATATAAAAACTGGGCCGGAAACCCTAACACTATTTGAATTTCAAGACCATTGACGGATAAAACCGGGACCGCAGAGAACTTGAAGCCAAACGCCATTTGCAGTTTTACGCAAATCCAGGGTTAAAGTCAAGCCGTTACAACATATTTGTGTGCAAGAACTAGGTAATTGTCTCAAGATACTTGAAAATTTTGTCGTAATCGTCAAAGATGTCGATAATGAAGTATTTAGTACAATATATTTTTATAGAAAGAATGAGTAGGGAAAACAGTTATGACGGAGAGTAACCCAGAAGCCGTTATGCTTGTACAGGAAAAAGTTGAACGAAAACCTCCCTCCATGTACAAAATTTTATTATTGAATGATGATTTCACACCTATGGAGTTTGTGATTGAGGTGTTGAAAATATTTTTTTCCATGAATCAAGAACAGGCAACACGAATAATGTTAGAGGTACATATGCAGGGGGTCGGTGTGTGTGGTATATACCCAAGTGATATTGCAAGTACGAAGGTCAAGCAGGTGGTTGAATTTGCTAGAAAAAATCAGCACCCACTTAGGTGTATAATGGAGGAAAACTGAAATGATTGCGCCAGATTTAGAAGTCAGTTTACATATGGCGTTTGTAGAGTCCAGACAAAAACGTTATGAATTCATTACAGTAGAACACTTACTGCTGGCAATGCTGGATAATGCAAGCGCCGCTGAGGTATTAAATGCTTGCTTGGTAGACATTGATGGTTTGCGATCAGTATTAGCGGACCATATTACACGCCATACACCGGTAATCAATGGTAAAGAAGAAGTTGATACGCAACCTACATTAGGTTTTCAGCGCGTCATTCAACGAGCGATATTGCATGTACAGTCATCTGGAAAGAAAGAAGTTACTGGCGCCAATGTTTTGGTATCGATTTTTGGTGAGAAAGATTCACATGCCGTCTATTTCTTACATCAGAGAGGTGTGACCCGTTTGGATGTAGTGAATTACATCTCACATAATATTCGGAAAGTACCGCACGAGAATGACGCTAAAACTGGAAATGAAGGGGACACTGAGCACGAAACCAATTCGAGCGGGGGCGTGCTCGAGAATTACACGATAAATCTCAATCACCTGGCGTTAATTAATAAAATAGATCCCTTGGTGGGGCGTGAGAAGGAGATTGAGCGAGTCATACAAACGTTGTGCCGACGCCGTAAAAATAATCCTTTATTAGTTGGTGAAGCTGGTGTAGGAAAAACTGCAATTGCAGAAGGCTTGGCAAAACGTATTGTTGAAGAAGATGTGCCTGATTTACTTTTGAAGCATCAAATTTATTCGCTTGATATGGGCGCTTTATTGGCGGGCACCAAATATCGCGGAGATTTTGAACAACGCTTGAAAACATTGCTAAAACAGTTAACTGATAATCCAATGGCTATCTTGTTCATAGATGAGATCCATACACTCATTGGTGCTGGTGCTGCTTCAGGTGGCGTTCTGGACGCATCCAATCTGTTGAAGCCGGTTTTAAGTACTGGGCAACTACGATGTATCGGTGCCACAACCTTTAAGGAGTACCGCGGGATCTTTGAGAAAGACCATGCGCTATCAAGGCGTTTCCAGCAGATAGAAGTTAACGAACCCAGTGTAGATGAAACAGTAGCTATTTTACGTGGTTTGAAATCTCGTTATGAACAGCACCATAAGGTTAAATATACTGCCAGTGCATTAGTTTCTGCAGCAGAACTATCGGAACGTTATATTAATGATAGACATTTGCCAGATAAAGCAATTGATGTGCTGGATGAAGCCGGTGCTGCCCAACGTATATTACCAAAATCGAAGAAACGGAAGGTCATCGGTAAAAGTGAAATTGAGAATGTGGTAGCCAAGATTGCGCGAATTCCTCCACAAAATATTTCTGCGAACGATCGCAATAAATTGAAAACATTGGGCCGTGATATGAAAGCCGTTGTTTTTGGGCAGGACAATGCAATTAATGCGTTGACTGCGGCCATAAAAATGTCGAGAAGTGGACTGGGAAATCCGCGGAAACCCGTGGGTTCTTTTCTTTTTTCAGGGCCAACAGGTGTCGGAAAAACCGAAGTGGCAAGGCAATTAGCCTATGCCCTCGGCATTCACTTGCATCGATTCGATATGTCTGAATACATGGAACGTCACGCAGTATCCCGTCTGATTGGCGCACCACCTGGATATGTGGGTTATGATCAGGGGGGATTGTTGACAGAAACAGTAATTAAGCATCCCTATTCGGTTTTATTATTAGATGAGATCGAAAAAGCGCATACAGATATTTTCAATATCCTGTTGCAAGTCATGGATTATGGAACGCTGACAGACAATAATGGGCGTAAAGCAGATTTTCGCAATGTAATCATTATAATGACTACCAATGCAGGCGCTGAATCCCTTACTAGATCTTCGATGGGATTTACAAAATCAAAATTTGCAGGGGATGAATTAATTGATATCAAGAAACTATTTACTCCTGAGTTTCGTAATCGGCTAGATGCGATCATTTCATTTGCCTCTTTAGGTCAGGAAATTATTTTGCGAGTAACCGATAAATTCCTGATTCAACTTGAAACACAACTTCACGAAAAGAAAGTGGAGGCAACGTTTACGGAACAATTACGTAAGTATCTTGCAAAACATGGCTTTGATCCACTCATGGGTGCCCGGCCTATGGAACGGCTTATCCAAGATACGATTCGTAGTGCATTGGCTGATGAATTATTGTTCGGGCGCCTGGTCAATGGCGGTAAAGTAACGGTTGATATTAATAGTGATAGTGATAGTGATGAGAAAGTAAAACTTCTCTTTGAAGAAGAAGCCGCAATTATTTGATCGATAGCTGAGACACTTACAGGAACTGTTCTATTGTTTCATTGTTCTGGAGAAGCAAGCTACAGATTATAGGGTATAAATTTTCTACACTGTTTTTTATCCCTAGTACGGACTGCTTCCGTTCAAACTTACCAGTGGAGCTTGGCAGTTTTTTTACCCAAATTATACGATTACAAGGGATAGTCTCTCCACTTTCTTACAACCACTCCATTTGTATAAATCGGGCGGCAATAAATATTGGTATTGATAAAGAAAAATTCTTCTCTTTTTTATTCTGCTGCTTGTGATCAGCTATCTGCATTTCGGCAGGTAATGGTAATATACGTATTTTCTCGGTTTAAAAATATTTCAAAGGATTGGTATCACCATGTTTTCGCAGAAACAAACTATAGAAAATGTCGACCCAGAAGTATGGCAGGCGATTAAAGGCGAGATACAGCGCCAGGAAGAATATATTGAATTAATTGCATCGGAAAATTATGCAAGCCCCGCAGTTATGCAAGCTCAGGGTTCTGTTCTAACGAATAAATATGCCGAAGGATATCCGACAAAACGCTATTACGGCGGTTGTATGTATGCTGATCAGGTTGAGCAACTGGCTATTGACCGATTAAAGGCACTCTTTGGTGCTGAGTATGTTAATGTACAACCGCACTCCGGTTCGCAAGCCAATGCCGCTGTCTATCTATCAGTGCTAAAGCCCGGCGACACCCTGCTGGGCATGTCGTTGGCGCATGGAGGTCACTTAACGCATGGTTCTAGCGTTAGTATGAGCGGAAAGATTTTTAATTCGATTTCTTACGGCTTGCATCCGGAAACTGAGTTGCTTGATTATGATCAAGTTGAGCAATTAGCCCATGAACATAAACCAAAAATGATAGTTGCAGGCGCCTCCTCCTATGCGAGAGTCATTGATTGGAAACGTTTCCGCAAAATTGCTGATGCTGTAGATGCCTACCTGTTTGTCGATATGGCTCATTACGCCGGATTGGTAGCTGCTGGTTTTTATCCTAATCCTGTTGGTATTGCAGACTTTGTTACGAGCACTACACATAAAACATTACGCGGTCCGCGTGGCGGTATTATTATGGCCAAACCTGAACACGAGAAGGCGCTAAACTCTGCCATTTTTCCACAAACTCAGGGTGGCCCATTGATGCATGTGATCGCGGCTAAAGCGGTCGCATTTAAAGAAGCTGCCAGTAAAGAGTTTAAGGATTATCAGGAGCAAGTAATTGAAAATGCAAGAGTAATGGCAAAAGTGCTAATCAATCGCGGCTTGCGAATTGTCTCAGGACAAACAGATTGTCATATGTTTCTGGTTGACTTGCGTGCGATGAATCTGACTGGTAAGAAGGCAGAAGAATCACTTGAACTGGCACACATTACGGTTAACAAGAACGCCATACCTAATGATCCTCAGAAACCATTTGTTACCAGTGGTATCCGTGTCGGCTCACCAGCAATGACCACGCGAGGTTTCAAAGAACTGGAAGCGGAACAATTAGCCAACTTGATAGCGGATGTGCTTGCTGCACCTGAGGATTCGGCGGTTTTGTCACGAGTGGCTACCGAAGCAAAACGATTGTGTGCAAAATTTCCAGTTTATGGATAGCTTTTCCAAGTTGGCCAGATATTGAAAAATGATCTGACCAACTTGATTAATACTGGCTAAATTTTGTTATGAAATGCCCTTTTTGCTGTGCAGAAGACACCAGTGTGATTGACTCTCGCGTGAGTGAGGATGGCCAGAAAATACGACGGCGTCGGCGGTGCCAGTCTTGTGATAAACGTTTCACGACATACGAAACCGTTGAATTACGTTTACCTCAAGTTGTAAAACATGATGGTAGCCGAGCCGAGTTTGATCGAAACAAACTGTTGACGGGATTTAAACGTGCACTCCATAAACGCCCTGTTCCCACAAGTTATGTGGATGCAGCGATCGACCGTATTGTACAAAAATTTTTAAGCATGGGAGAGCGCGAAGTTTCATCACGTAGTATTGGTGAGAGTGTGATGCAAGAACTTTATAAGCTCGATGAAGTAGCTTATATCCGATTCGCATCCGTTTATAAAAGCTTTCAGGATGTGGATGATTTTCGTGATGCGATCAAAGAAGTACAAAAACCAAATCAATAATTGCAATCGAAGAAAACAACCTAAACCATCCTGATGTTTTACTGGTCATTTATCGGAATGCAGTAGACCGGGTGAATCAATCGCAGTCATATTTTACAATTCCTTAGATGTTCTCTCCCGCCGATTATGCTTTCATGTCGTATGCGCTACGGTTAGCTGAGAAAGGGCTATACGATACCACACCTAATCCGCGTGTTGGTTGTGTGATTACCCATAATGCGCAGATAGTCGGGAGCGGTTGGCATGAGAAGGCTGGACAACCACATGCTGAAATTAATGCGCTGAATAGTGCTGGAGAGGCAGCACGTGGCGCAACAGCTTACGTCACACTGGAACCCTGCGCCCATTCTGGACGCACGCCGCCGTGTGTTAATGCTTTGATTGCTGCAGGCATTGCCAGGATCATCATCGCCATGGAAGATCCTAATCCGCTAGTGTCAGGTCGTGGTAAAGCCTTATTAGAATTGGCTGGAATTGACGTACAGGTCGGTTTATTAGAAGCAGAAGCGAGTGCGCTGAATGTGGGTTTTGTTACACGTATGATTCACAAAAAGCCATGGGTCAGGATAAAAACAGCTGCAAGCTTGGATGGTAAGACTGCGCTGAATAATGGTGTTAGTCAATGGATTACCGGAGAATCTGCACGACAGGATGGGCATCGGTGGCGCGCACGTTCATGCGCCATCCTGACAGGTATCGGTACAGTAAAATCCGATAATCCTCAGTTAACGGTACGTCACATCAAGACACGCCGTCAACCAAAAAAGATTATCGTAGACAGTCATTTAGTAATTCCGTTGGATGCTAAATTACTGCAAGCTGGAGAAGAGGTATTTATCTTTACCGCGAATAATAACAATCCGGAAAAAAATGAGGCACTGAGTAAGATGGGTGTTCGGGTCATAGTTTTGTCCAATGCCAAGGGCCGAGTCGATCTGGGGAAAATGATTACTGCGCTAGCTGATTTTGGAATGAATGAAGTATTGGTGGAAGCTGGGTGTGGACTGAATGGCGCTTTAGTTGAGGCTGGATTAGTTAATGAGATGATTATTTATCTTGCGCCGCATTTGCTAGGTGATAATGCGCAGGGAATGGTTCAGTTACCTGAATTAATGAATCTTGAGAAAAAGAAGACTCTCAGAATAAATGACTTACGCATGGTTGGGCAAGATGTCCGGATAATTGCAAGGTTTCTATAAAATAGATTTTTCTTTATTCACGTAGTGGTTTTTTGGCAAGCTTGCGCTGTAATGTACGTCGATGCATATTCAATATTCTGGCAGTAACTGACACATTGTTATCATTCTCAGTGAGAACGCGCTGAATATATTCCCATTCAAGCCGTCCTACCGATAATGGATGTGCACTGATAGCTATATTCGATTCGCCAGATACACGTTCAAAAGCAGCCATAATATCATCGGCATCTACTGGTTTTGCAAGATAATGGGTAGCACCGAGTTTTATGGCTTCAACCGCCGTAGCAATACTGGCATAACCCGTTAGCATAACAATGCGGGTACCGGGATCCAAGGTTTTCAGTTTCTCAACCAGCACCAATCCGGATTCGCTGGATAATTTCAGATCAACAATTGCGTATTCAGGTGTTGATGCTTCGGCCAGCTTTAATGCATCATCAATAGTATATGCGCACGTTACGCTGAAGCCACGCTTTGTCATCGCTTTTGCCAGCACATCACAAAAAACTTTATCGTCGTCGACAATGATTAAACTGGGATACTCGTTGTTGTCAGTTAATGAAAGTTCGATCATGATGTTGGCTTTAATAGCGGCAAAACGACCTGTGTGCAAGCACCGCCAGTCTCAAGATTGAACAAACGAACACTACCGCCAAAGCGCTCAATATTTGCATTCGCCAGGAATAAACCGATTCCAAAACCTTGCCCAGGTGTCTTACTGGAAAAAAACGCTTCACCAGCGCGTTGCATGGCTTCTGCCGACAACCCTTCGCCATCATCAATAATCTCAAGATGCAACATTAGATTTTCCCAATGACTCTTGATCTCTATGCATTTTGAAGATGCATCTGCTGCGTTATTAAGTAGATTAAGTATGGATTGGCTCAATAGCTGATTGTCCATAATCCTGGGTGTAGGGGGGGTGCCTGTACTTTGGTAAGTAAATTTAACAGAGGGGCGTATCAACTTCCATTTGTCAAGAACCTGATCAAGAAATTCATCGACGGGAAGTTCGCTACCGTTCTCAGTTCTGTCTTGACCCGCTTTGGCCAGTAATTGAGTCAAAGTTTGCTTGCAGTGAGCAATCTGATCACGCAAAATATGAATATTATTCTGAAATTCAACATCATTTTTATATTCTTGGAGTAATTCTCCAGTCACAACTGCCATGGTTGAGAGCGGTGTGCCAAGTTCGTGTGCCGCACCGGCTGCCAGTGTTCCCAGAGCGATAATTTGTTCATTGCGTAATGACTGTTCTCGCGCTTTAGCAAGATCCTGATCCCGATCTCGAATCGAGGAGCTCATTTTAACGACGAACCATGCAATGATTACAGTACTTAATACAAATGCTAACCACATTCCTGAAACATGTAACGCAAATTCAATGAGATGATTGCTATGTTCGTGCGGCAATGGTACATATTTGAATAATAGCAGCGTATAACAAGCAATTGTGACCATAGCCATAACCCATGTATAACGCCAAGGCAGTGTGGCGGCTGCGATCGTCAAAGGCAATAGATATAGTGAAATAAATGGATTGGTTGAGCCGCCACTGAAATACAATAGTGTACTCAATGCCAGAACATCAATCAGCAATTGTAAAAAGAACTCAGTATGAGATACCGGCCATTTACGGTGTAATCGTACCCATGTCAATAGATTTAACAGAGAGAGTATTGCGACGACAGAGATCATTTGCGCCCATGGAATTACAATATCGATGGTCCAGTACACAATTGCAAATGTCAGGCACTGCGCCACGATGGCAATATTCCGGAGCCAAAATAAACGTTGTAAATTTTTACTGAGGGGTGATTGACTGAGGTCACTAAACATTTTGAGGATATCGCAATGAATCTTTTTTAATTGTAAGCTAATGTAGCACATTAGCTTAAATTCTCTTGAAATGCTATGTGACAAATTGTCTCAGGGTAAGTTGAATAGTTGTATCAAAAATTTGATTCGTAATTCGAGCAAAGTTGTTGACATACGACCACATTGTGCTAATGATTGTTTGATTATGTTGCTTTGATGAAGAATCCCTGGTTCTGAAGAGATTTAATCAGCGCGAGTGTTTATCAGAATCATGGTAACCAATAGTTTTTTCGGTTAGAATCGTGGGCTATATTATCTTATGCTAATGAATTAGCATTATCTTTTTGAAATTATTTTATGATTCTTATCCTTGTTCCAGATACCCGGCTGGATAGTCCGGAATATAAACAGTTGTTGGGGCACCTTGCCAATTTCTCAGGGATATCGACGCGCGTTCATACTGAAGTAGGTACTGAACAAACGCTGACAGAGATATATTTAATAGGTAACACTAAAGTGTTATCTATTGAGGATGTTAACTCGCTTCCTTGTGTTGACCGGGTAGTTCGAGTTTCCGAGGAATATCGGGTTTTAGGACGACATAAGAATGATGATCGCCCGACACATTTTGATTATAACGGTGTTCGTTTTGGGCAGGACACGCTGAATGTGTTCGCAGGATTGTGTGCGGTTGATACCATTGAGCACGTTGAAATGATGATGAAGGCATTGCGTGATCAGGGGCAGGTTTGTACGCGAATGGGTGCCTATAAGCCAAGAACCAGTCCTTATTCATTTCAGGGGCATGGCAAAACTTGTCTTCCTTATGTTTTTGATGTGGCAGGAAAGTACGGCATAAAAGTTATCGCGATGGAGATTACGCATGAATCCCACTTGGAAGAAATACGTAATGCGTTGTATCAGACGGGTAATGCAACGGGTGTTATGTTGCAGATTGGGACCAGGAATACACAGAATTTTGAGCTGCTGAAAATTGTTGGCCGTCAGCAGAATTTTCCAGTGCTGATAAAACGTGGTTTTGGTATTACCCTGGACGAATCATTGAATGCCGCAGAGTATTTGGCTTCGGAGGGAAATCGCAAAGTGGTTTTCGGGTTACGCGGTATGAAAACAAATATGGGTGATCCGCATCGTAATTTTGTTGATTTTTCGCATGTACCTGTTGTTAGAAGGTTAACTCGTATGCCAGTTTGTGTTGATCCTTCGCACTCAGTGGGTACTCGCGCAAGCTCGCCGGATGGTATTCTGGACGTTATGCATGTAACAGCTCAGGGTGTCATAGCTGGTGCTAATATGGTGTTGGTCGACTTTCATCCGGCACCCAGCAAAGCATTAGTCGATGGGCCACAAGCACTGCTAATGAAGGAGCTGCCGCAATTTCTGGAAGATATTCAGATTGCACGGGAAGCTTATGAAAAACGTGTCGCATTGACGGCACGCTATCGAGAGATATAAACGCAGTTAAATTTCAATGCTTGAGATCTGTGATATTGAATGCGAAATTCGCTTATCACTGAATTTAGTCTAGGCAAAATATCCATTGATGGAGGATAAATAAATGATCAAAGTACTACTTTCTAATCCCAGAGGTTTTTGTGCCGGTGTGGATCGTGCGATAGAAATTGTTGAACGTGCGCTCACAATGCATGGCGCGCCGATTTATGTGCGCCATGAAGTTGTGCATAACCGTTTTGTGGTTGAAAATCTGGAGAAGAAAGGCGCTGTTTTTGTAGAAAATCTGGATGAGGTGCCACAAGACAGTATCCTGATTTTTAGTGCACACGGTGTATCGCATGCTGTCCGGCGAGAAGCTGCAGATCGCAAATTGAAGGTATTTGATGCGACCTGTCCACTGGTTACCAAGGTTCATGTGGAGGTAGCCAAGATGCGCAAGGATGGAAAGGAAATCATTATGATTGGTCATCAAGGCCATCCGGAAGTTGAAGGCACGATGGGGCAAATTGACGGTGAAAACAAAGGAATGTATCTAGTAGAAACAGTGATGGATGTTGATGTCTTGAAAGTTAATGACGAGGCCAACTTAGCTTATGTGACACAAACTACTTTGTCAGTTGATGATGCTGCACGCATTGTCGATGCCTTGAAAAGACGATTCCCTATGATCACCGGTCCTAAAAAAGATGATATTTGCTATGCCACGCAGAATCGCCAGGATGCCGTTAAGAAAATGGTGGATCAATGCGATTTGGTCATTGTAGTGGGTTCTCCCAATAGTTCAAATTCTAACCGGCTATGTGAAGTGGCAAGAAATGCCAATGTGGAAGCCTATATGGTAGATCGCGCCGAACAATTGCAGGAAGATTGGTTTCTTGGAAAGAAAATCATCGGTATTACGGCAGGAGCTTCTGCCCCGGAAATACTGGTACAGCAAGTAATATCCCGGCTCAAGCAAATCGGAGCCGAACAAATCGGTGAAGATGTGATGATAGAAGAGTTAAGTGGTGTTGTTGAATCGGTTGTGTTTCCATTACCAAAGGCCTGATAACTAATCTATGTTCCATCCCAGTTGATAGGGAGTGGTATCAAAAGGTTGCGGGGTGCTCGTTATCTCATTAACCAGGATCTCAGCACTAACTGGTGCCATTGTGACGCCATAGCGAAAATGACCGCTGTTGATAAATAAATTTCTGATCAGCGGATGTCGAGCAATAGTAGGGATGTTGCCCGGTGATGCTGGACGCAATCCTGCCCAATGTTGCTTTATGGGCATTTTGTGAAGTTTTGGCAAAATAGCCTGCGCACGTATTAACAGATTGTCATGTGCTGATATTGTCGTCTGTTTATCAAAACCCACGTCTTCGAGTGTACTGCCAATGAGTAAATGGCCATCCCGGCGAGGGATGATATATAAATCATTTTGTACAAGAATGGCATGTACGGGTGGTGTATCAAACTTAAATAACAGCATTTGTCCTCTTATCGGTTTGATATCCAGTTTAAGTGCGTGTTTCCCTAATACTTCTTTGCTCCATGCGCCTGCACTAACAATAGTGTAATCTGCAATAAACTCGCCGCAAGACGAAGTAACAGACTGAATTCGCTTATGTGCTATTTTCAGGGTATTCACTGTACAGCTTTCTATGATTTTCCCACCTAATTGCGCAATTCGGCTAAGTAAAGCGCGTAATAATCTTGGATTACGTACTTGTGCAATATCAGGCAAGAATAAAGTGCGATCAAATGTTCTGCTGGTATGAGTCTCAGTGTTGTTTCCGATGGATGGAGTACCCAGTATTCCTCGGTGCTCTATTTTAATTTTTCTTTTTGAACACCATTGCTGTGCAAATTCTACATCGTAGGGTGGCAATATCAGCATACCGGATATTTGATATTCCGGATCAATTCCAGATGCTTTGTGTAAGACTGAAATCCAGGCCGGAAATTGTTTCACGCTATAGCTAGTAAGGCGTGTGACATCATCTGAATAATCCCATGGACAAAGCGGAGATAAAATACCTCCGCCTGCCCAGGATGATTCTTGCCCAGCTTTATTGCGCTCAAGTATCGTAACTTTCGCACCTTGTAATAGCAGGCGCTCTGCCGTTGCAAGCCCTATGATTCCTGCACCAATGACGATTACATCTTGTTTCATGATGGATTGTGCCTGCTTTTATGACGATAAAGAATTAATTAAGTTGGCTTTGCTGTGATTGTAACCTAGTGCAATGATTCTCTCTAAACAGCACTTTATTAGCTAGTTCTGGAGCGATCAACTATAAGCCCAGATTCCTTGGAGTTTTGCACTTAGATTTTAAGAATCCCAAAAACACTTAAGTAAACCTAAATTCTGACCGTAACTTCTAGTAATTCTGTTTGGAGTTGAAAGGAAAGTGATTAGTCGAACCGTCCATATGGGTTTTACATTAGTAGAGTTATTAGTTACGTTAAGTGTGGCAAGTATTCTGTTAACGATGGCCGTGCCCAATTATCGGGTATTTGTACAAGATAACCTTCTGATAACACAGGTTAATAGTTTTCTGTCGGCGATGATGCTTGCGAAAAATGAGGCTATCAAGAGAAGTGGTTTTGCGACCATTTGCCCCAGTACAAATGGCACGAGTTGTGCCGGTGGAACTGTCTGGTCCAATGGCTGGATAGTTTTTGCAGATGTGGATGGTGATGGTGCAGTGGATGCAGGTGAAGAGATTATTCATGTCGGTTCGGCGTTGTCAGGTGGCAATACACTAACATCCAATGGTGTTCGCACAAGAGTAACATTTGCAGCAAGCGGTTTTTCAATTGGTTTTTTTGCCACTTTCTCTTTGTGTGACAATCGTGGTACAAGCGCTTCGCGGGCTCTAGTCCTTAACAATCAAGGCCGGTTACGTACTGAAGTAGGAACAGGTGCATGTTAATGAATCCTGGTCTTAATTCTATTAGATCAAGAAAGCAGTCTGGTTTCAGTATGTTGGAGGTTCTCATTACTGTGCTGATACTTTCTTTTGGATTGCTGGGAATGGCGAGCATGGTGACCACCGGTATGAAAAGCAACAACACGTCACATTATCGCTCAGTTGCGACGCAACAAACCCAGGATATTGCAGATCGGATGCGTGCCAATTTAACTGGTGTACGCAATGGATCCTACAATAATCTTGCAACGAATATTCCTACTAGTAGTGATTGTGCTGCCGCAGCATGTGATGCTACTCAGATGGCTGTTTATGACCATGCGCAGTGGAACGCGGCTAATTCTATAGTATTACCTGGGGGACTTGGGACAGTGGCTGGTAATTTGGCGCTCGGTTTTTTAATCACAGTCATGTGGACTGAAAAGGAAATGGGGAACACATCGGATCCTAGATGCCCAGTAGGCACACCAGCCGGCACACGGTGCTTCTTGACGCAGTTTTCGCCTTGAAACTGGCATCCATATGCCCATCATATTTAATCAAATATGCACATAATAAATAATTTTTCACCCAAAATACAACAGGGTTTCACTTTGATTGAGTTAATGATCGCTTTGACAATCAGTCTGGTATTGCTATTGGTTATTGGAACAACCTTTGTAAGCAGTCGTCAAGCCTTTCGTGTGCAAGAAGACAACGCGCGTATTCAAGAAAGCGGTCGTTTTGCACTCGAGATACTAGGGCGCAGTATCAAGCAAGCAGGGCATGTGGATTTTCCGTTCACAGGTTTTAAGGTTGAGTTTGATGGCACAGCGATTAATGGGACAGCAGGTGCCGCAGGGGTAGCGGATACACTCACTATACAATATGACGGTGCTATTGATGATAGGGATTGTGAGGGTAATCCAGTGACTGCAACAGGCACTATCATCCAGAATCACTTTAATATCGACGCAGTAAATGCACGATTACAATGTGATGGCACTATTGCTGTTGCGCCAGTTGCACCGGGTGCGCCGCCTTCAGGCATAGAATTGGTCGAAAATGTGGAAGATCTCCAGATTCTTTATGGGATTGATACAAATGGAGACCAATCAGCGAACCAGTACGTGGCATTGCCAGCCAATTGGGATCAAGTTGTTACCGCCCGTGTTTGTGTACTGGTTCGCTCTGAAAAGACCAATATTGTTTCTGCTGGAAGTTACTTGAATTGTAATGGCGCTGCGGTTGCTGTTCCAACTGACCGGCGATTAAGGCGTGCTTTTTCCGCCACATTCAATTTGCGCAATCGAGTCAATATCTCGCCATGATCATCAGATTTAATTTGCCTCAAAAACAACGCGGAGCGACTTTTGTTACGGGATTGATTTTTCTCGTTGTATTAACCATGTTTGGTGTTACGGCAATGAAAACGGCGAGCATGGAAGAACGCATGTCGGGTAATTTGCGGGACCGTAATATCGCGCTTCAAGCGGCAGAAATGACGCTACGTTATGCAGAACAGCATATTCGTGATAACGATCCGACAACTAATACACCAAGTCCGATTGATGGGGTGGTCGACTTTGACACTACTTGCACAGCAGGATTGTGTTACTACGGTGCAGGGGCTGTAGCACCCAGTCCGGCCTGGGTGACCTACTGTACGCCAAATTGTCCTATTAGCTATGTAGCGGGCACAGTTTTCCGGGTAGACGGTGTGGCCTATACAGCACCCGCATTGCCCGCGGGTTTGCCTGCACCGACTTACATCATTGAGGGGATAAAAAAAACACCACCGGGTAGCGGTGAGCGCTATTACTACCGCATTACTGTACGTGCGCAGGGTCTCAGACAAGGGACAGTGGCTCAATTACAGGAAATATTCAGGCCGTAGTGTCTCTAGGTATCGAGTAATCAGAAAGGATGTTGAAATCATGCACGAGAATCTAATACGTTCAATACTATTGACTTGGTCTTTCGTCTTACAGATTTTCTGGGCAAGTCAAGTTTACGCATTGCCCCCATTATCGAATGGCCCATTATTCTTGGGTGGAAATATCTCTCCCAATGTGATGTTTACCCTGGATGACTCGGGATCAATGCACTTCGAGATCATGCCGGAGGACTTGATTCTCCAAGAAGTACGCTACATGTTTCCCCGTACGTCAGGTGTTTATGGTTCGGATGATTACAGCAATTATGTCGTCGACTTTGACTCTACTAACAAATACACCGCTTCATTGCGCTCCAGTTACGTCAACAAAATTTATTACGATCCTACCGTAAGATACCAACCCTGGAGTAATTCTGATGGATCGCTGATGAGTAATGCCAGTCCTACTTGTGCTTATCACAATCCATACAATACTGCGATAGGTTGCCGCGATCTGACGGCTAACAATACACAAACTGCGGCTTGGTTGAAAAGTGACGGAACCCTGTCTTCCAGTTCATCAAAAACTTTCTATCCTGCAGTGTATTTCAAATATAACAGTGGCAGTATTAATGATGCTACCAGTTATACACAGGTAGAAATCAAATCTTCAATATCTACATATGCCGGTGGTACCAATCGTTTAGATTGTGCTGCCGTGACTACCTGTACTTATAGTGAAGAGATTCAGAATTTTGCGAATTGGTATACCTACTATCGTTCTCGCGTATTGTTAGCCCGTGCAGGTGTTGGCAAAGCATTTTCCGAACAAGGAAATACCATGCGCGTAGGCTTTGCGGCCATTAATAAAGGCTCCACAACGATAGATGGCGTGGCGACGAGCGTTGTAAAAACTGGTGTAAGGCAATTTACAGGTACAGATAGAACGAATTTCTTTACCAATCTTTATGATCATGATATTCCAGCAGCAGGAACACCGCTGCGGCAGGCAGTGATTGCAGTGGGTGAATACTTCAAAAGAACTGACGATCAAGGTCCTTGGGGTGAGACACCAGGTTCAACCGGAGGCACGCAACACGTATGCCGTCAGAATTATAATATTCTGATGACGGATGGCTATTGGACAGAAGGCTCTGTTTCGAGTTTAGATAATTCCGATAACTCGTCTGGCTCTACTATCACAAATCATTCTTCTCCGGCAACGCCAGCCTCTTATACCTATATCCCGGCGCTTCCCTATTCAGATGCTTATGCTGACACATTAGCAGATGCCGCAATGCAATATTGGAAAAATGATTTGCGCACCGACTTGCTCAACAAAGTACCAACCAACCCCTCAGATCCTGCTTTCTGGCAGCATATGGTCACTTTTACAGTGGGTTTAGGGGTCACTGGATTACGCACTACATTACCATCGGGGTCGGAGTCATGGCCTGATCCAACCACGAGCAATGAGGCAAAGATAGACGATCTCTGGCATGCTGCCGTGAATAGCCGAGGTGCTTTTTTTAGTGCCGCTGATCCGACCATGTTTGCAAATGCTTTATCGAATACATTGTCACAGATCATCGCGCGGACAGGCTCAGCTTCCGCAGTGGCTAGCAATTCCAGTACACTCAGGACCAATGGACGTATTTACCAGGCGAAATTTAATAGTGGTGATTGGAGTGGTCAATTATTATCGATTCCTATTGATGCAGCCGGGAATAGGGGAATCCCAGAATGGGAAGCCGGTTCAGTTTCATTGGGCCCTGCTACTGTCAACTCAACATCGCGGGTTGTGATTACAAAAGGCAGCACAGATGGTGTTGCATTCGAATATGCTAACTTAACAGATGCCCAGAAAACGCTGCTTAATAAAAATGCAGCCGCAACTGCTGATAACTGCGGACCGGAAAGAGTCGCTTTTTTGCGTGGTAGCAGTACCAATGAAGGTTTAAGCGGGACATTTAGCTGCGCAAGCGCTACGACAGTTAATAAATTCCGTAGCCGTGCCACGAGTAAGCTCGGCGATATTATTAATTCAAACCCTTTCTATGTGGGTAAACCCAGCGCAGGATACTCCAATGTAGATCATGCAGGCTACGCAGCGTTCAGCGCCGCCTATAAAAATCGGCTGCCAATGGTATATGTAGGCTCCAATGACGGTACGCTGCATGGCTTTAATGCTTGCATTCCCGGGGTAACCTCGGGTTGTGTGGTTGCAGATGCCGGGAAGGAATTAATTACTTATATTCCCAGTGCGGTATTTGCGAATTTAAGTCGATTGTCTGATAAGGATTACAACGCCAACCATCGCTATTTTGTCGATGGTTCTCCCATGGTGGCTGATACGTATAACAGCTCTACATCAAGCTGGAGAAGCGTGCTGATTGGCAGTCTAAATGGTGGCGGCAAAGGCTTCTATGCGCTTGATGTGACCAATCCGTCGGATACATCCCAGTCAGCGCCCATCTTTTCCGCTGCGAATGCAGCAAGCCTGGTTCTGTGGGAATTTTCTGATGCCGATGATGTGGATATGGGTTATAGCTACAACCAGCCGGTAGTAGATCCATATAACGGCCAAGCCAAACAAATTGTGAAAATGGAGAATGGGCAATGGGCAGTTATTGTCGGCAACGGTTATAACAGTGATAACGGTAAAGCAGTACTTTATATAGTTTTTATAACAGGGGGGGAAGATGGTAGTTGGACACTTGGCACAGACTACATCAAGCTCGTTGCCAATGCCGGTCCTGGTAATGGTCTTTCTACACCGATGCCATTTGATTCTAATGGAAATGGTAAAGTCGACGTCATTTATGCGGGTGACATCAAGGGTAATTTATGGAAATTTGATGTGAGCACTACGACGCCTTCGAGCTGGAATGTGGCAATAAGCGGTTTACCATTATTTATCTCGGGTATCACTAAGCCCATTATTGCTCCACCCGCAGTCAGTCTTCATCCGAAAGGAGGGCAACTGGTCTTATTTGGTACGGGTAAATATCTTGAGACAGCCGACACTACCAATACTGCGGCACAAACTATTTACGCCGTATGGGACAACGCCACCACGGCTACTGTAGCAGCCGGCAACCTGGTACAGCAGGTATTCACGGATGCCACAATCCGAACAGGGACACAAAACGCGGTGACTTATTCCGCCACAATAAAAGGCTGGTATTTGAATTTGCCGATCAGTGGTGAACGCGTAACTGGTGCGCTGAGTCTGGAAGATGGCCTATTTGCATTTACTACGATCGCACCCTCCACGTCGCCGTGTGATTTTGGTGGAAGAGGTTTTGTGAATACTATTGATTTCTTAACAGGCAGTATGCTTCCTTTTCCTGCGTTTGATATTAATAGAAACAGAACAATTGGTTATGATGACGGTTTGTCAGCAGGCATAGAAATTAGTTTTTCTCCTGGCGGCGTGACAAGAATTAGAGGGAACGCGGATGATGTTCTCATATCTTCTGGACCAGATGGGACATTAATTCAAACAACAGCAACAAAAGGGCTTGCCGGGCTTCGCGGGCGGATTACTTGGCATGAGCTGGTACAGTAGCATTCTTGTAGAAGTAACATCAATCGCGCATACCGAGTAATTAAAGCAATCGTATTTCGCAAATGTAACGATTCATTAAATTAGAATGATATAGGATAAAGTTGTATGAACTCTGGAGAACATATTATGAGATTAAACGGTTTCACACTTATTGAGTTATTAATCACCGTTGCAATTGTTGGCATTCTCGCATCAGTTGCCGTTCCTTCTTACCAAAATTACGTGAGAGATTCCAACCGCGCTGTCGCTAAGTCAATACTTTATGAGAATGCGCAATTTCTAGAACGATTCTATACGGAAAACAACCAATATGATGCGACTGTAGGAGCAGATGGGATCGCCAATACGGGTGATGATACAGTCGTTGTATTGCCTATTTTACAATCACCAAGAACAGGAACTGCCCAGTACAATATTGACTTTCTGGTCGTAGGAAATGCGAATTTCACACTCCGGGCGACTCCGGTCGGCTCAATGGCCGGCGATATTTGTGGCGTGCTTACGCTGACAAATGCAGGAGCACAGGGTGCGGGAGGTGATGTTGCAATGTGCTGGAATCGATAGTAAATACGTAAATAAACAGATAAGAAACAGTTTATTTATTCTCGAATTTCCTGTTCAATCTGATCGGCCGTCACATGGCGCACATCTTTACCCTTCACCATGTAAACAACATACTCGGACATATTTTTTGCATGATCGCCAATACGCTCGATTGCTTTGGCGATAAATACTATCTCCAAGCAAGTGGAGATTTTTCTTGGATCTTCCATCATGAACGTAATCAATTGTCGTAAGATGGAACGAAATTCTTCATCTACAAATTCGTCCTGCCGTACAATTTGCGCGGCAGCATGCAAATCTAACCGGGCAAAGGAATCGAGTGCTTTATGAAGCATGTCCATAGCAATATTGGCTACATGCTTGATTTCAATAAAGCGTGGTATATGCATACGATCTGTTGAATAGATCAATTTCGCCATTCGTGCAATTTTCGCAGCTTCGTCGCCAATGCGCTCCAAATCGGTAATGGTTTTGATAACCATCATGATCATGCGTAAATCACCTGCAGTGGGTTGCCGACGGGCAATAATCTGATTACAGATCTCATCAATCGATACTTCCATTGAGTTAACGCGATGGTCACGCGCAATTACCTGATCAATCAATTCTTCATTGCCGCTTGTCAATGCCTCAATTGCATGCTCGATTTGTTCTTCAACAAAACCACCCATTTGCAAAACACGTGTGCGCACTTCTTCAAGATCAGCATCAAACTGCTTGGAAATATGTTCTTTGGTTACCATGGCGTGCCTTTTTGGTATGGAATATGTGATGCGTTAAGTTTGCGGCTGCTAAAGATTAGCATTGTAAATCAGACAGTAATTGTCCGCACTCCATTATCGGTTCCCAGTAATAAAGTATCTGCTGAGCGCCGGGCAAAAAGACCATTTGTTACAACACCTGTAATCTGGTTCAGTGTCGCTTCCAGTTCAACTGGATTCAAAATTTGCAAGTTATGTACATCAAGAATCACATTGCCATTATCAGTGACGAATCCCTGGCGTAAAGCCGGCTGTCCTCCCAGGTGCACAATTTCACGTGCGACATAGCTGCGTGCCATGGGTATGACCTCAACGGGTAATGGAAAGTTGCCAAGGACACTTACCAGTTTGCTTTGGTCTGTAATGCAGATAAATTTGCGCGCGACAGCAGCTACAATTTTTTCCCGCGTTAAAGCACCGCCGCCACCTTTAATCATATGCAAATGTTCAGTAATTTCATCCGCACCGTCTACATAAACGGGCAAATCAATGACATTATTGAGATCAAGCACTTCGATACCGTAACTCTTCAGTCTCTGAGCAGTCACATCCGAACTTGCGACAGCACCTTCAATTTTATTTTTTATTTTAGACAGCTCTTCGATAAAGTAATTGGCGGTAGAACCTGTGCCCACCCCAACAATACAACCAACCGGAATATGCTGGATTGCAGCAGCTGCTGCAGCGCGTTTTTGTTCGTCTTGTGTCATTATGGCCTTATGTTGACAAAAAATTAATATCGCTTATCAGGATAGCGTTATCTGTAAATTTAAACAATGCTTCTGGCTGCCGAAAATAAAATTTGGAGAATTCGGAAAAGAATATACAAAATTATTATGGGCAATAAGCTTTTAAGATTGAAGTATAAAGATACTAAGAGAAAGTTAATTTTTACATAGTTATATGAAGATATAATTACATTGGTCACACTTTCAATTTTAATGTTACTGCAGCAAGTAAAGATTGAGTCGAGCGCAGTATAGTGTTAGAAAAACGGATCAAACCTCGCTGTGGGAATCCGGTAGCTTTTGAGCCATGATTTGAACTGTTTTACATCATTGAATAGCATCAAATCATGTTGAATGCGGTTGATCTGATTCCGTATCGTGCGTATGTCTTCATTCAACAGAGCAAACACCCGCTTGGGCGTCAAATGCGCATATTGTGCAAGCCCAGTCATTCGCCTGATGTCCAATTCCATATGTGCCACTTCTTGCTGAAGTTCTTCCAGCTGGTTTTGCAAGATTTTGTTGTAATACTTTAAGCGATCGTCGGCAATATTGTTAATTTTGCTCTGATTAATTTGCTCGACACTCAGTTGTAATTCCAGCAGTTGCAGCAAGTCTCTTTTTCCATAAGCAACCGTTACTTTTTGCATTAATTCGGTTTTACGTTCGCGCTCCGCTGGGTCCAGCTCTCGGTCTGGATGCAACACTGCTACCAGTTGCCGGTAAACTGCTTGGATCGATTTGCTGACATTGGCTTCCTCTTCCTGCTCACGCGCTTCCTTCTCCAATTGTTTGGCGGATTTTTTCCGCTTGGAGCGGGATTCTTGGGCTTGTTTCTGCCGCTCCTGCATTTTCTCAGCCAAGCGTGCCGCCATTTCTTCAGGGTTGGAACAGTCAAATTCATCATCGTTCAGTTCGACACCGAATTCCTGTTCGAACATCGATTTCATATATTCTCTGGCCATTTCATCGGTTTCCTGAACTGCGGCATCGTAATCCTGCTCGCTGTAACAATCATAAAGCGGTTTTAAATCCTCGCGTCCGTGTTGACCGATCAGTTCCTCGCATATGCTGGTAATCAGATGTGCAATTTTATCTCGCTGGTTGTGGGCGAGCTTCTGAGTACTATACAAAGTATCCAGCATTATCACCATTTCAGCTTGATGATCGCAGAATGAATTACGTAGCGGGATCAGTTTCCCGGCAATTTCCTGCTGGTATTGAGGCATTACTTCCTGCCACGTGGCCAGTAGCTTCTTCTGCGCATCAATTTTCTGAATTAATCCATTAAATTTTTTCTGTGCAGGTGAAAGATAAGTCTGTTGCTGACCTTCTTCAATTCGAACTACTTTGATTTTGTGATGTGGCATAACATGATGCGGGGCAGAAGTGAATGTGTGAAATTTTAACCTAATACGCCGGATTATTATTTACAAATCGGACATTCTGGATACTCATCAGATGCTGGCAGTGAAATTTTCTTTTCACGGTTCTGTTGATTGCATGATTACCCAAATTAGACAAGTGATCGTTTGATAAGCACAAGCTAATTGTGCGGTTTTAGAATTGCAATATGCTTGATCAAACCATCCGGAGTGAAGTAGATGCGCTCCAATCCTTGTCGTTCCACTTGCTCACCGGAAGAGGCATCCATTCCGGTCATTACAAACGCGAATTCCACGCCATTATCTCCAATGCAACGATATTTCGCTACCTCCCAGTAAGCATCAGGGAAGAGGGTGAAAAAGCTGGTCATCATGGCATGAATCGCTGTGCTGCCTTTGTATTCACCAAAATAAGCAGAATGGTAGGTGGCATTGTCTGCGAACAGGAGTTGAATCAGCGGGAGATTGTGATCGTTGGATAACGTCACATAGTTTTTTGCCAGTTCAATCGATTTATTGGTATCCATTGCATTTTATCTGTCAAGAAATTCGTAGCGCTGCTCGCTACGCATCACACTGATTTTGATTCCGCGCGAGTGAAAATCCACTCATCCCGGCTGCTGGCATCTTCACTAAACTGATAACCTGAGCTAGTGAAGTGTTTGATATCTTCAGGATTTGTCAGCTTGTTCTGGATGATATAGCGGCTCATCAAGCCACGCGCTTTCTTGGCGAAAAAGCTGATTATTTTGTAAACACCGTTTTTTTCATCTTTGAAGACCGGGGTGATGATGCGCGCATTTAATTTATTCTTCTGGACGGATTGGAAATATTCAATGGAAGCCAAGTTGATCAGAATATCTGATTTTTGTTTTTTTAGATCCTGATTGAGTGCTTGGGTAATTTTATCGCCCCAGAATTCGTACAGATTATTGCCGCGCGAATTCTTGAACTGGGTGCCCATTTCCAGCCGGTAAGCCTGCATCAGATCCAGCGGGCGCAACACGCCATACAATCCGGACAGAATGCGTAAATGATCCTGCGCAAAAGCCAAATCTGCAACGGTCAGTGTATCTGCATCCAAACCTGTGTAAACATCTCCTTTAAAAGCGAGTACTGCCTGTTTGGCATTTTTCATGTCAAATGGGCGATTCCAGGCGAAATAGCGGTTTGAATTTAGAACAGCGAGATTAGGGCTGATCGACATCAACTTGCCGACTTGATCCGGTTCCAGTTTTCTGAGTTGCTCAATCAGTTCGGTTGAGTCATCGAGAAAACCGGGCTGCGTATGTTTCTGCGTGATGGCTGGCGTTTCAAAATCCAGTGTTTTTGCCGGCGAAATAACAATAATCATGGGTTCTCATCCTGAAATAAAAATATTATCAGATTTACTCATGGAGAAGGATTACTTATGGGTTGCACAATGAATCCTTAAATATGCTTGCAGTATCTCCTTTTGCAGCACGGTACTTCGTGGCTTTTTAAACGCCGTGCGCTATCATGTGCTGAATGAATAGGTGGAACAGGTAAAAGCAAATGGTTGCTTGGTGGTGAATATGACTGAAAACCAGAATCCGGAACAAAAAGCCCGCGATAACATTGATGCATTGCTTAGGCAAGCGGGCTGGGTTGTTCAATCAGCCAAAAAGATCGATCTGAATGTTGGATTAGGCCAAGCGGTGCGTGAATACCAGACCGATGCCGGTCCGGCGGATTACGTGCTGTTCGTGGATAAAAAAGCAATCGGCGTAATCGAAGCCAAACGTGAAGAAGAAGGTCAACGGCTCACTGCTCATGAAGCGCAAACTGAAGACTACGCGGCGGCTACGCTCAAGTGGATCAATAACAAAAAACCGTCACCTTTTCTCTACCAAAGCACCGGCATCATCACCCGCTTCACCGATGGTCGTGATCCCAAACCCTGCTCGCGTGAAGTGTTCTGCTTCCATCGCCCGGAAACGCTGAAGGAATGGATGGCACAAGGTATCAGTTTGCGCGAACGTCTGCACCACATTCCGCTGCTCAATCCCGATCATTTGCCCGCGAGGGAATTGCACCTGCGCGATTGTCAGGAAATCGCCATCATCAATCTGGAAGTCTCATTTAAGGCAGATCGACCACGTGCACTGATTCAAATGGCAACCGGTGCGGGCAAAACCTACACCGCCATCACCTCTATTTACCGCCTGCTCAAATACGCGGATGCCAAGCGCATTCTGTTTCTGGTCGATACCAAAAATCTTGGCGAGCAGGCTGAACAGGAAATGATGTCGTATGTGCCGCTCGACGATAATCGTAAGTTTACCGAGCTGTACAACGTGCAGCGGCTCAAATCTTCATTCGTCGCCAAGGATAGCCAAGTGTGCATCAGCACCATCCAGCGCTTGTATTCCATCCTGAAAGACACGCCGCTCGATGATGCCGCCGAAGAAATCAACCCCGCAGAATTGGCGCTACCCAAAACGCCGATGCCCGTGGTGTATAACGAAAAAGTCCCGCCGGAATTCTTCGATTTCATCTTTATCGACGAATGCCACCGCTCCATCTACAACCTGTGGCAACAAGTCATCGACTATTTCGATGCCAGCTTGATCGGCCTCACCGCCACGCCGGACAATCGCACTTACGGCTTCTTCAAGAAAAACGTAGTCAGCGATTACAGCCACGAAAAAGCCGTGGCCGATGGCGTCAACGTTGGCAATGAGGTCTACGTGATCGAAACACAGATCACCCAGCAAGGCGCGCAGATCGCCGCCAAGCAACAGGTGGAAAAACGCGAAAAGCTCACGCGCAAAAAGCGCTGGGAGATGCAGGACGAAGACGAAGCCTATTCCGCCACGCAATTGGATCGCAACATTATCAATCTTGATCAGATCCGCACTGTCATCCGCACTTTCCGCGACAAGCTGCCGGAGATTTTTCCCGAACGCCGCGAGGTGCCAAAGACCCTGATCTTCGCCAAAACCGACAGCCATGCTGACGACATCATCCAGACCGTGCGCGAGGAATTCGGTGAGGGCAATGCCTTTTGCAAAAAGCTCACCTACAAAACCGAGGAAGACCCCAAGTCCGTGTTGCAGCAATTCCGCAATGAATATTACCCGCGCATTGCCGTCACTGTGGATATGATCGCCACCGGCACCGACGTCAAGCCGCTGGAATGCCTGTTGTTCATGCGAGACGTGAAAAGCCGCAACTACTTCGAGCAAATGAAAGGCCGTGGCACGCGCACGCTGGACAAGGATGACCTGAAAAAGGTCACGCCCTCCGCCGTCAGCGCCAAAACGCACTATGTGATCGTCGATGCCATCGGCGTCACCCAATCGCTCAAGACCGCCAGCCAGCCGCTCATTACCAAACCCAGCGTGCCACTCAAGGATTTGGCGATGAGCGTGATGATGGGTGCAACCGATGAAGACACTGTCAGCTCGCTCGCCGGTCGCCTGGCGCGGCTCAACAAACAACTCGATACCGATGACCAGCGCCGCATCCGCGAACTCTCCGGCGGTATGGAACTCACCCAGTTTGTCGGCAAATTATTCAGCGCAATCGACGCCGACAACATCGAAGCCCGTGCGCTGGAACTGGCAAAGCTCCCCATCGGCTCAGACCCCGGCGACGACAAACGCCAACAGGCGCAACAGCAATTAGTAACTGAAGCCGCGAAAGTATTGAACGGCGAACTGGTCGAACTCATCGAATCCATCCGCCGCGACAAGGAACAAACCATCGACCACGACAACATCGACACAGTGTTGCGCGCCGAATGGGACAAAGACGCCGCCAATAATGCGCAAGCTTTAACCGATGAATTTGCCGGTTACCTGAAATCGAATCAGGACAACATCGCCGCACTGACCATCTTTTTCAGCCAGCCGTATCGCAGGCGCGAACTCAGCTATGCCCTGATCCGCCAAGTGCTGGATAAACTGAAAACCGACAAACCCAAACTCGTGCCGCTGCGCGTGTGGCAAGCGTATCAACAACTGGAATCCCGGCATTCCCTGTCACCCTCGAAAAGGCGGGGGGCAGGCGGAAATCCAGTCAATGAACTCACCACACTGGTCGCACTGATTCGCCGTGTATGCGGCTGGGACAAAATCCTAACCCCCTTCGACGACACCGTGCGCCGCAATTTCCAAAGCTGGATTATGCAACGCCACGCCGGCAGCGGTGAGAAGTTCAACGAAGAACAAATGCACTGGTTGCACATGATCCGCGATCACGTTGCGAACTCCTTCCACATTGAACGCGGCGACTTGGAAATGGCGCCGCTCGACGCACAAGGCGGATTGGGGAGGATGCATCAGTTGTTTGGGGCAAGGATGGAGCCCCGTTGTTGGATGAATTGAATGAAGTGCTGGTGGGTTGATGAGTAGCTTTACAAAGGATTTGCACAAGACTTGGGAGCTAACCACTTTAGGTGAGGTATATCAGGTAATTGGCGGCGGCACCCCTTCAACCGAAATTCCTGGTTACTGGGACGGCGACATCCCTTGGATTACGAGTGCTGATATTGAAGGTGTGCGTCAGATAAATATTCGGAAGTACGTTACTGAAAAAGGTATCTCTGGAAGTACAACCAACAGAGTTCCAGCCAAAACTCTTCTAGTTGTAACTCGTGTTGGACTTGGAAAAATAGCAATCGCTGAAGAACCAATTTGTTTCAGTCAAGACTTGCAAGGATTAATCCAGAATCCAAAGCTGATATTTCCTGAATACACACTCTATCTTCTTAGCTATAAACTTCAATTCTTAAAATTTGATGGGCGTGGAACAACCATTTCAGGGATAACGAAGAAGCAACTAAAGGATTTGGATTTCCCGCTTCCTCCACTTAGAGAACAATACCGCATCGTCGCCAAAATCGAAGAACTATTTTCCGAGCTGGACAAGGGCATCGAGAACCTGAAAACCGCCCAATCACAGCTCAAAGTGTATCGCCAAGCGCTGCTGAAGCACGCGTTCGAAGGCAAGCTCACTGCACAGTGGCGCGCGGAGCGGAACGTCACCCCCGCGAAGGCGGGGGCCCAGCCTTTGAACGACATGGATTCCCGCCTTCGCGGGAATGACAAACCCCTCGAAACCGCCGAAGCCTTGCTGAAACGCATCCAGCAAGAGCGCGCGCAACGCTACCAGCAACAACTCGCCGACTGGGAAAAATCCCCCTCTATCCCCCTTTTACAAAGGGGGAAGCCAGCCAGCACCGCGCACATTCCCCCCTTAGAAAAAGGGGGGCGAGGGGGGATTTCAAAACCCAAACCCCCTAAATCCTTGCCGCCACTCACTGCTGAAGAACTGGCCGGATTACCTGAATTGCCGGAGGGATGGGGGTGGGTTAAATATGGTGAATTAACCGTAGGCTCACAAAATGGCATTTCTAAAAGAAGTGGCGAAACAGGAAGAGAACTTGTTGTCTTAAGACTGGCGGACATCACTGACCAGAAAATATCTCTCGATAACCCACGAAAAATATTGCTTACTGAAAATGAGATTAATAATTACAGACTTTTCAAAAATGACTTAATTTGCATTCGTGTTAATGGGAGCGCAGATTTGGTTGGGAGGATAATTTCGATAAAAGAAGACATGGAAGTTGCATACTGCGATCACTTTATTCGCTATAGGTTACTTAACAAAATTATTTCTCCTATCTATTTACAACACTTTTTTAACACTCTGAGCGTTAGGCGGTATGTTGAACTAAACAAGGTTTCAAGTGCCGGGCAGAATACAGTTAATCAAGAGATGCTGGGCTCAGTGCTTGTCGCTATTTGTGGCGCAGAAGAACAAGAAGTAATCGTGGAGCTTTTGGACACACAATTATCCGAAACCGACCAACTCGACCAAACCATCACCACCTCCCTACAACAAGCCGAAGCCCTGCGCCAATCCATCCTGAAAAAAGCTTTTTCCGGCCAACTGGTGCCGCAAGACCCGAATGACGAACCTGCTTCGGCGCTGCTGACGCGCATCAAGGCGGAGCGGGCTGATACTGCGCTCAAGACAAAAAGGAAAACGACATGAACACGCTGCACCTTTTTGCTTTAAAAGATTTTTCCATTCCCGCAAGCACATCCTGGTATCTCGCCGATCTCGGCGAATTCCGCGGCAAGCAGGCGCTTTATACGCAGCAGTCGCCGCAGCGGCTGAGAACCCTGCGCGAGCATGCGCTGATCGAGAGCGCGGTTTCTTCCAACCGTATCGAAGGCGTGTCGGTTGATCCGTCGCGGGTGCGCGAGGTGCTGGTTGCGGCCAATCCTTTGTTCCGGGATCGCGACGAGGAAGAGGTGCGCGGCTATCGCGATGCGTTGAAGCTCATTCATGAAGGGGCTGCGCACATGCCGGTGAGCGAGGCGGCGATATGCGAGCTGCACCGGCTGGCACGCGGGCAAATCTGGGATGCGGGCCAATACAAGGAAAAAGACGGCGACATCATCGAGCGTTATGCGAATGGTCGTGAACGGGTGCGTTTCCGCCCGGTGTCTGCGGCGGGCACCCCTGCCGCAATGATGGAGCTGGTTACTGATTGGCAGCATTGCCTGGATGATCGTTGGGCGCATCCGCTGATTGCGATGGCGGCATTCAATCTGGATTTTCTGTGCATTCATCCTTTCCGCGATGGCAACGGGCGCGTGTCGCGGTTGGCGCTTTTGCTTCAGTGTTATCAATCGGGCTATGAGGTGGGGCGCTATATCAGCCTTGAGCGTTTGATCGAAGAAAACAAGAATCGCTATTACGAGACGCTGGAGCACAGCTCGCAGGGTTGGCATGATGGCAAGCATGATCCGTGGCCTTACATCAACTACGTGTTGTCCATTCTCAAGATGGCTTACCGCGAATTTTCTGAGTGTGTGGGTGAAGTGAAAGCGCCACGCGGCTCGAAAACCAATCTGGTGTTGGCAGCTATCGACCGCTTTGTGGGCGAATTTACTGTGGCTCAGGTGGAGCAGTCTTGTCCCGGTGTGAGCAAAGACATGGTGCGTCGTGTTTTGCGCGAGCAGCAAAATGCAAACGCAGTCGAATGCCAGGGCAGAGGTCCAGCGGCTCGATGGAAAAAGAAAGGGTAATTACCCTTTAGTAAGGGTAATTACCCTTTAGTAAGGGTAATAGAGAGGGTAATAACTGTCGAAAGTAGCAAGGGCGCCCTTGCCGTCATTCCCGCGCAGGCGGGAATCCATGTTGATTAAGGGCTGATTCCTTGCCTGTGAAAAAAACGAGGACGGTTGCATAATGGAAAAACAAGCTGCGGTTTATATTCTGGCGAGCCAATATAACGGCACTTTGTATATCGGAGTAACCAGTAATCTGATTCAACGAGTCTGGCAGCGATTCAACGCGAGAAGCAGCTTAAAAAGCTGGAATAGACAATGGAAAATAAATTTGATCGAAAAGATGAATCCGACATGGAAAGATTTATGGCCGGACTTGGTGTAAGGCTGGATTCCCGCCTACGCGGGAATGACGAAGTATTCGGGGCAAAGACATGAACGCAACTGCTCCATCGTTTCAAAAGTCTGGAGTTTCTGCACCACGTTGCGCGATGACGGGGTGGGTTATGGCGATTATCTGGAGCAACTCACGTATTTGATTTTCCTGAAGATGGCGGATGAATACAGCCAGCCGCCGTATAACCGCACCGTGGATATTCCTGCCGAGTACAACTGGCAAAGCCTTAAGCTCAAGCGTGGCGCGGAACTGGAGGTGCATTATGTGACGCTGCTGATGGAGCTGGGCAAAAAGCCGGGAATGCTGGGGACGATTTTTACCAAGGCGCAAAACAAAATCCAGGACCCGGCCAAACTGTACCGCCTGATCGATATGGTGAACGAAACCCAGTGGGTGACGATGGGCGCTGATGTGAAGGGCGACATCTACGAGGGACTGTTGGAACGCAACGCGGAAGATACCAAGTCCGGTGCAGGGCAATACTTCACGCCGCGCGCATTGATCCGGGCAATGGTGCAATGCGTGCGCCCGGAACCCGGCAAGACCATTGCCGATCCGGCGTGCGGCACAAGCGGATTCTTTCTGGCGGCGTATGATTTTCTGGTCGCCGAGCATGCGATGGATAAAACACAAAAAGCATTTCTCAAATACGAAACGTTTTTCGGCAATGAATTGTCGCGAGTACACGCCGACTCGCTTTGATGAATATGTTTTTGCATAACATTGGCGAGATCGACGGCGATAGCATGATTTCGCCCAATGATGCGCTAGTGGCTGATTCCGGGCGCCGCTTCGATTACGTGCTGGCGAATCCGCCGTTCGGCAAGAAGAGCGCGATGAGTTTCACCAATGATGAAGGGGAACAGGAAAAAGACGATCTGACTTATAACCGGCAGGATTTCTGGGCAACGACTTCCAACAAACAACTCAACTTCGTGCAGCATATCCGCACCATGCTGAAAACAACCGGGCGGGCTGCGGTGGTGGTGCCGGATAATGTGCTGTTTGAAGGCGGGGCGGGGGAAACAGTACGCAAGAAACTACTGGAAACCACCGATTTGCACACGATCTTGCGATTGCCTACCGGCATTTTCTACGCCAACGGCGTGAAAGCAAACGTGCTGTTTTTTGATAACCGGGAAGCCAGCAAAGAACCGTGGACAAAAGCAGTCTGGTATTACGATTACCGCACCAATATCCATCACACGTTAAAAAAGAAACCGCTGCGCTTTGAGGATTTGCAGGAATTCATCACTTGCTATAACCCGCTGAACCGCCACGAGCGCAAGGAGACATGGAACGAGCAAAGCAATCCGGAGGGCCGCTGGCGCAAATTCAGTTATGAGCAAATCATCGCACGCGACAAAACCAGTCTGGATATTTTTTGGCTAAAGGATAAGAGTTTGGCCGATTTGGACAATCTGCCCGAGCCGGATGTGCTGGCGGGTGAAATCATCGAGAATCTTGAGGCCGGGCTGAACAGCTTCAGAGAAATTGCAGCGGCGCTGTCAGATTAAAGTCAATTCAGGGGATTGCGCTAAAGAAAGGGTTCTAGCACGGAATACCAGTTCTATTTTTGGGACCAGTGCTTAAGTTTTTGGCTGCTATCAAAGTACACATAAGTTCCGGTTCCAACACCCAAAAAATCAGCGCCAACCACTAAAAAATCAGCGCCGGGAAGATGGTATTCCCATGTGTCTCCACTTGCGCTTTTGCGCGTTCCATAACACCATTTACAAGGAAGCCCCCAGGAAGCTATCACTTGTTCTTGTGTCATGCCAACGACCAGCTCCTTAAGATCGATCGCCCTGCGTATTTCTTCCGGCATGCTGTTGTCAGATAATACATCTTGTCTGATTCTATTTTCTCTGACTGATCCGCATCCATTAAGCAGGAGGATTGCTGCTATTAATGTAAGTGATAATTTTTTCTTCATTGAGAAAATAATCCATTGATAATTAAATTTTCTGCTACTTTTTTTATTTTAGTCTGTATATGGACAGATAGGGCGGTTTTTTATTGAAAGTAACCGAGAAAATACCTTGCCACAGCTTGCAATCTGTGAGGGGGCGTCCTATTTGGTACTAAATAAATAGAAAGAAAAAAAGCGCGAAAAGAGCATGAACCAATGTGTTAGAAAAAATATCAAGCAAAAACTAATTTGGTACAAAATATCAAAAAATAGGACGAAAATAGAATTTTTTTGCGTCTTATTTGGCACTTATTAGGACAAAAGTATAATAATTTGCGTCCTATTCGATTCATAAATAGAATAAATACTAATTGCAATAACTTTTTGGGTAAATTGTTGAATTTGTTTCAACATCAGTTTCCGCATATAACTTACTTGCATTTGTATGCTGTAGTTAAAAATTTGATTTATTTCAAACTAAAGTATTATATTATTCAGCCTTTAATGAGCTGAGAGCAGTTGAAATCACTTCTGCAGAAACGCATTGCTCATTGCCTTTTGCATCACGCATAAACGTCATACATGCAACATTTCCCTCGTCATCTAGAAGTGGACCCCCTCCTGTACCTAAAAGATAGTCTTGATTGTTGATATTCAATTTTACTTTTAAGCCATATGCAGAAATATCCTTATCGCGGGAAACTACATCTAGAAATGACATTTTTCCAGACTCAACTACTACCCCCAGAACTATACTAAGTAGACTACGGTCGTTAGTGTTTAAAGAGTTTAGATGGTAGGAGATGTGAGAAACAGCACTTCCAACTGGCAATTGTTTTCTAGATAGATGTAAAAAAGTAGGCGATTCAGCATCTAGCTTCAGAAAAACGAGCAAACCTTCTGGACTATTTCTTCGAGAAGTGACCTGAGCTTTCTTTCCATCCCCAAATTGGATCGACATTAAGGACTTTGTCGATTTAGTTCGATCAATGCAGTATCTTGGTATTACAACCCAACCTTGCTTCCCTCCAATTACGAAACCATTGCAAATGGCTACTTCATTTTCCAAAAGCTTTACGATTGCTCTATCTCTCCCTTCAAGCACGCTGCCAAGTGCCTCATGAGCCGGTTTATAAGATTCCGACTCACGTGACGCAATGTTAGTCAGAGCCGTGATGGCGGGAGCTGATGAATTTGCCGAGTCAGTTCTTGCCAACTGCGCTAATGCATTAATAGATCCTTGTCCTCCATATGTTTCTGCTACTCGTGCGGCGACTTCGGGTGATGCTAAAGCACTAATAGCTATTACAGCTGCTTGCTTGCTCGGTTCATCTTTAATAAGGTGGGGAATCATCTTTTCTACGGTTTGCATTTCTAATAATCGATTTTGATATTGCTTATTCGCTTGTTCTTGACGCACTTGTGAACTTGTCAGTGCTAGTTGCCGCTCGTTATAGGAGCTAGTAAAATGCCACCCAATAGCTGCAATGAACAAGCTAGAAAGAAAGGTAAATACCCCTGTAAGACTCGATAGTCGATCCCAAACGTCTCGTGAAGATTTGCTGATTTTAAGACCATCCAGCAAAGAAACGGGATTAGCGCCAGCGTTAAGAAGTAGTTCTGTTATCTGCCTGTGGCCATGATTCGCTGAGGCGGCTAAGGCACTTTCCGTATCAAGTCTTGCATTTGGTGATATACCCGCACGTAAATACAGTTGCACCGCATTAGCATTACCACTTTTTACGTAGCGTATAAAATTTTTTTCTGAAAACGGCATTCCTCGACGCGCCAATTCATTTTTGGCTGCAGTAATTAGAGCTTCTGATTGGTTATCGAATTCTTCCATTTGTTCAAATTAGAAATAAATGAGATTAGTTTTGCTCTAACATAAACAATAAATGCATGATTTAATATTTTTCATATTCTTCGCCCATACCAAATAACCCGCCCTACAACATTCAATATCGGCAATCTCTTTTTTTAGCTGTTCAAACTCTGCGCCCTTGGCTTTACTTGCCTGTTTGCGTAAGAAGTTTATTTGTTCGCGTATGGTTGCATCATCGGCTTGTGCTTTCTGAATTGCAGGCTCTAATTCTTCACGTTGCAGTTTTTCCCATTTGGTCAACGGCGCAGTTGCTGCCATTTGTACGGCTGTTTTCCGGCTACCCGGTGGAAGCGCTGCACATGTCCAAATATTTACAGGCTCAAAATAATCAGCTTTAACACGCACCCGGTATTTGCCTTGAGCGGCGGCGCTGATTGCTGCCAGCACCATCATTGCAGATAATTCAGGCGGGGTTTCTGTGGATTTACTTAAAGCAGTTACAAAGTCCTGAATGCTGCCAGGAAAGACATCATCCGGCCATGGCGGAAGCCTGACGGATTCCAAGCTGATAGGCGCTGGCCAGTTGTTCATATTTAGCTGCTCTGAATCAGCTTTACATTCATCGGGCACTGGTTCGCTATGCTGTTTTACTGCTTCTTTAAAATCATTCAGCAAAGTGCCATTATCAATCACACTTTTTGGTATTGGCTCATAACCATCCCAATCCAGTAAAACTTCAACAATTTTAGATGTTATCCAGTCAACAACATCACCAGCAGGCGGAAGATTGGGTAAACGTACTATGGTTATCGTAGGCGGTTTATCAAGGTTCATCAGGATTGCAGCCACGACCTTAATATAGCTTTCCCCAGCCTCATCATTGTCAGGAAGCATATAAACGAATTCACGCCCATTTAATGGTTTCCAGTCTGTTTTAAGGGCTGCTTTGCTACCGCCTTGCGAAGTAATCGCCACCAATCCCAAAGATTGCAAGGCTGTGGCGGCTTTTTCGCCTTCAACAATGAATACAGCACGCTTAAGTTCAGCTTGATTTAATACATCCAATCCAAACAATGGGCGCGGTTCGATTGCGCTGCCATGCTGCCAGTCGCGCCCGTTGCTGCGTTTAAAATAGGGCACAATCTCTTTCTTCTTGCCATCATCATCAAAGCGGGCAACATAACCAAGTGTTTCACTTTGAGGGTTTCGATACTCCCAAACAAATCGGCGCAGTTTGCCTTTGAATTTTTCGGGTATGCCCTGCATCATAACCCCCATTCATTCGATAGTTTTTGCACTGCTTCCGGAAAGCTCAGGCCGTCTCGCTGTTGAATGAATGCGATAATATCCCCACCCTTGGAACCACAAGAAAAGCAAAGGAAAGCACCGGTTTCAAGATTTACTCGAAAGCTTCCGGCGTGCTTATCAAGATGAAATGGACATAATCCGCCATCACGCCATCCACTGCCACGCTGCGGCGGCATTGCGGGTAATTCGCTGCGGTAAAAATCAACGGGGCGAATATAAGCCTTAACGTTCTGAAGTGATTGAGCAAGTGCCTTCATTTGCTGATTTCTTGCTGTTCATCAATCCACTGAAAAAACTTGGCTTCATCAATAAGCACTTTTCGGCCTATTCTTACCAGGGCAATATTCAGACCATTGCCTGTGATAATGCCTCTTGATGTTTTTCTACTTTCAGCTAAAAAAATTAGATTGCGGATTGCGCCTTGCGTGAAAGCCGAATGTTTGTCGCTGAACTGGCGAACAGTCAACAGTGTGCGGGGTTGTGAAGGTAAATCGGGATAAGCTGATTTAATAGCTTGCGTTACGGTAATATTATTATGCATCGTAAATCCTTTTCAGTTACCCGTTACGGCGCAAGATTGCTATGTAACAGGATGTTCTGGCTAAGACTCTACACTGCACATTTCCCAGCTAACATCACATCGGGAAGGCGGGACGGTAGCCGGGATAAATTATTTTTTTCGTAATGTTGAAAGAAAATTATCAAAAGTTTTTCGTTTCATCGTTTGCTCTATTCCACGGCGGGAAGTCCAATAAATAATATCTCCTGTAATTTCCTGCACAATCTCATTTTTATCATATGCCTTATCTTTTTGATCTGATTTCAGTGTTTTCCAAATAATTCCATTGTTTTTTGGGCAACCAAGGCTTTTATAGATATCTTCTATCAAACTATGTAACTCATTTTCCTTTTTATTATCTGATTTTGAATCAGTTTTTTCTTCTTGGTTTGAAGATTTAAGATGATCAGTAGCGAAACCATTGCGCTTTGCCCATGCAATCCAATTTGCTGGTGTGTCAAGGTCTTTAATTTGACCTGTCCTTATTGCAATATTAATCATTCCGCTAATTCTGATTTCAGCCTCAGCTCTCAGCATGCCACCTCGAACATATCGATCTACGAAAAAATTAGGTTGATTCATAATTTCAATTGTATCTAGCAGACCGTCATGTGTTATTTGTTTAATTGCTTCGACTACATCCCATAGTTCGAGATTGCTTTGAGTTATATTTTCAGACATGGCAACTACACGTTTCCAAAAATCTTGTCGTTCATGGAAGCCACTACGCGGGCGGTATGGCCTTCCGATAGATGAGCGTATCGCCTAACCATCTGCAAGGTTTTATGTCCTAATACTTCGGCAATTTCGGCTAGGCTTGCGCCATTCATAGCCAAGTAGCTTGCAGCACTATGACGTAGGTCATGAAATTTAAAATCTTGTAGCTCGGCTTTTTTTACGGCTGTTTCCCATGGTGTGCGTAAATCTATAGGCTTCTGTGGCTTTTGTGGTGCGTTTTCCTTGGATGGAAAAATTAAATTGCTATCAATCCGGCGAACTTTGGACAATTCCTTTAATAATTCCAAAGCATGACCAGTAATCGCCACGGCGCGGCGTTCGCCGTTTTTAGTTTCATGCAGTATTGCACGGCCTTGGTTTAAATCTATCACGTCCCAAGTCAGACCCATAATTTCACCTCGGCGCATTCCAGTAGACAATGCCAGCACCACAACAGGGTATAGATATGGGCTGCTGGATTCTTTGCAGACTTTTAATAAGCATATACGTTCTTCATCGGACAAGAAACGAACGCGCCCGCGTGATTCTCTGGGCTTGGTTACTTTGCGCATGGGGTTATCATCAATCCATCCCCATTCTTTTGCGGCTGTAGTGAAGGCAACTGATAGGGCGGCCATATACCGATTCACGGTAGCTGGTGAGCGAAGCTTACCATGCGAAGTCATGCCATTAGTTAGTTTGTCACGGTACTGAACAAGCAGAGACGGTGTTACATCTGATAGGGCATGACTACCTATTTCAGCTTTCCACCATTCAAATTGCCGTATTTGGTCTCGGGCATTCTTTGTTTTTTTAGCTAATACATCCCGGCAATAGCGGTCTATCAATTCGGTTAGGGTATGGCGTTTCGCTTCTGTGGTTTTGAAGTGGCGACCCTCACGAATTGCTGATTCTGTTTGCTGCGTCCATTTCTTCGCATCAGTAAGGCGTTCAAATGTGGCGGATTGGCTTGGATAACCTTTTAATCTTATCTTTACCCGATAACTGATTTTTCCATCATTAGAAACACGCTTTTCGATATTTGCCATAATTGCTCCTGCAAGTGATTAATCACTTTGAGCAGATTACAACATAGTGACCATAAATAGCAACAACGGACATATAATCACGTGTAAACATAAGTACAGTAATTAATTATCAATTAGATATAATTAATTAATTATTGTATGGGGCAACTATGGGGCTATTAAAAATAAAATAGAGTGCTTTTGTGGGTTTTGTGGTGGATTTGTTAAGATATGAAAAACAAGATTGAACAGTGTCTTATCTAGCATATAAGACGCGGAAGTATGAGGGTATGGAAGTATAAGGATGAGTAATTTTCTGTGGTTTGTTTTTTGAGATGGCCCCAACAGTGCCCCACAGAAAAGAAAAAGGGATTAGTCTGTTAAGATAACCCCTTGTTTTATTTGGTAGCGAATCCCAGATTCGAACTGGGGACCAACGGATTATGATTCCGCTGCTCTAACCACTGAGCTAATTCGCCATATGCATAGACGCAAGAGGCGGCATTCTGCCTTTGAGAGGATAGTTTGTCAAGCTCAAAAATGTGACTTGACAAGGGTTTATGCGTGTTTTCATGGGATTGAGACCAGTTCGTTTGCACTTTAATTCAGTGTTTAGGATTAAAGTTTGTTGACTAAGTTGCACGGGCATCGGATTCGTCGAGTTAATGAACAAAATCCTGTGCGCAGCGAGTATGCAGTTTGTGTTACCCGCCCGTTGCAAAGCGGTTGTATAATCAGTTTTATGAAATTCGATATGATAGTGATTGGTGGCGGACTCGTTGGAGCAAGCCTGGTGGCTGCGCTGAAGGATAGCGGATTGAAAATAGCGCTGATAGAGCCGCATGAACCTATGCCATTGCCGCGAGATGAGAGTTGGGATAGCCGGGTCTATGCGATCAGCCCGGGGAGTGCGGCTTTTCTGGGAGAATTGGGGGTGTGGCAGCGCTTGGAAGCTGAACGTGTGGCACCGGTTTATGAGATGGCGGTATTTGGTGATGACAATAGCGCGCACATTAATTTTAGCGCGTATGAGATTGGCATATCGGAGCTTGCGTTTATCGCGGAAAATCGCCAGCTGCAAACAGCCGTTTGGGAAGTGCTTAAATCCCCGAACGAGAATATGCAAATATTTTGCCCAGCAAAATGTACTGCAATTGTCTGGCAGGAGTCGCATGTCGATGTGCAATTGGCAGACGGCAGTCAGCTTCAGGCTGCATTGGTGGTAGGTGCGGATGGCGTAAATTCCTGGGTGCGCAGGCAAGCTGAAATCGATGTGAAACAACACGCCTACAACCAGATTGGTGTGGTGGCAAATTTTAGCGCGGAATTGTCGCACCGTCATATTGCGCATCAATGGTTCAGGCGAGATGGCGTGTTGGCGTTGCTGCCATTACCGGATAAGCGGGTATCCATGGTTTGGTCAACCAGTGAAGAGCAGGCCGAGATACTGCGCAATTTACCGGCGGAAGATCTCTGCCGGCGGGTGGAAGCGGCCGCTTCGCATACGCTGGGGGCATTACAACTGATTACACCGCCAGTGGGTTTCCCGTTAAATTTTGTGCATGTGGAGAAATTGGTCAAGCCAAGACTGGTGTTGATCGGTGACGCAGCGCATGGCATACATCCGCTGGCCGGTCAGGGTGTTAACCTGGGTTTGCGGGATACGCGAGAACTTGCCGCGGTACTCGGCGCACGGGGATTGCAAACAGATTGCGGTGATTTTATGCTATTACGGCGTTACGAGCTGGCGCGCAAGGAAGACATATTGGCTTTAGAGTTAGTGACCGATAGCTTGCAGAAATTATTCAACAATTCCAATCCGACACTGGCCAGGTTACGGAATCTAGGCCTTGAGATAACTAATCACTTGCCGCTGATTAAGAATCAACTAATGCAGAACGCTTTGAATTAAATTACATTTTTAAAACTGGAGTCATCATGACTATGCGCTGGAAGCTTTTCATTTCAATCTTGGTATTTGGTTTTTTTTCTGAAGCAATCTGGGCTGATGAAGCAGCTTTAAGAAAGGCCATTCAGCCTCATTTTGAGGATAGTAAAATTGAGAGCGTGAAGAAAACGCCTTATTTAGGGTTGTATGAAGTGGTTGTGGGCGATGAGGTGTTTTATACTGATGCTAAAGCCGATTATTTCTTTTTTGGTCATGTGATCGACACCAAGACCCGGACGAGCATGACCAATGAACGGATTCAGGAGATCAAGGCAGCTCGACGTGTTCCGCTAGATTCTTTGCCGTTGCAATCGGCGATCAAGATCGTGAAGGGTGACGGCAAGCGCCGAGTGGCGATTTTTACCGATCCTAATTGTCCGTACTGCAAGCAATTGGAAAAAGAATTGCTCAATGTGACGAATGTTACGATCTATACCTTGCTGTATCCGGTGCTCAAAGGATCGATGGAGTTATCCAAAAAGATCTGGTGCTCAGATGATAAAATAAAAGCTTGGGATGATTTTATGCTGAAGGGTGTTGCGCCGACGAGTAAAGATTGCGAAACACCTTTGGACGTACTGGTAAAGTCTGGTCAAGAGAATAAAGTAAGCGGCACGCCAACATTAGTTTTTGCAGATGGTTCGATTGTGGGCGGCATGATTCCGGCGGCAGCGATTGAGGAAAAACTGGAAAGCGCAAGTAAGAGCAAATAAAGTTTCAAGGTAATCACGCTAAAAAGCTTGCTGGAGTAATTCAGCAAGCTTTTTCTATTGCCGCGTCAATGCAGGTGCCGTATAACTACGAGGCATCAACACCCACATTTTCCCAGATTGCTTCATTCTGCCCGCTTGATTGCCAGCTTCATGGCCAAATCCCCAGAAGAAATCCGCGCGAATTCCGCCTTTGATGGCGCTACCGACATCCTGGGCTACCATGAGTCTATTCAAAGGCTTATTGGTGTTTGGCCAGGTGGTTGCCAGAAATACCGGTGCGCCTTGCGGGATTGAGAGCGGATCGATGGCGATGCTCCTCCCAGCTGTTAATGGCACACCCAGAGCGCCGATTGGGCCGGATAAATCGGCGGGTAGTTCACGAAAAAATACGTAACGTGCGTTTTGTTGCAACAACGCAGGCAACTTACTCGGTTTTTGTTGCCCCCATTGCTTGATGCCTTGCATGGATGCTTTTTCCAGGGGTAGTTCGCCGCGTTGTACCAGAAGCTTGCCAATGGAGTTATACGGGTGGCCGTTCTGATCGGCAAAGCCTATTTTCATCATTTCTCCATTATCGAAAACGATTCTACCGGAACCTTGGATGTGCAGAAAAAACAATTCCACTTCGTCTTCTACCCACAAGAGTTCATAACCGTTCAATATTTTCGGGTTAGTCATGATTTCTGCCCGGCTGTAATAAGGGACTATTTTGCGCCCATCCAGGCGGCCACGCAGGCGTAGATCTTTAAGTTCCGGATATGCTGCGCCTAAATCTATGGTTAGCAGTTCATTGGGTGTAGCATAAATCGGGTAGCGATAACGGCTGGAGGGTTTTCGGCTGCCTTTAAGCAGCGGTTCGTAGTAGCCCGTCACTAATCCTTCTTCACTGTTATCGGTATTGATAATCTGGTAGGGCGTGAAATAGCTTTCAAAAAAATTTCTCAGTGTTGTGTTATTGGGTTTCTGCAGTGAAATAGCCGCTTTGCAATTTTCTTTCCAGACCGGTTGTTTGCTTAAAACCGTACAACTTTTCAAAAAAGCCTGCCATGCAGGGAACAGATCATCATCCGCCCAACCAGTTAACGCAGACCATTGAGCGCGTTTATGGATGGATTTTGTCAGCGGTTTCTCCGGCAGTGGTGTTACAGTTTCGGTCGGCTGACTCGGTGGCAGGGTGGGACTGATTGTTCCTGTCGTGCAGGCGGCGAGCAACAGGAACGAAGCGGCTACAATAAAACTTAATTGGTTTTTCATCAAATATTGGTTAAAGTGACGGCTTGATTTTTAATGATATAGCAAACTTAAATTATGTGGTTACTTGCAGTCGAAGCAGCTGTGGTATTGGTATTATTAGCTTTTATTATCTGGTGGACCATGTTTTCAGGTAAAAAAAAGAAAGATGATGAAAACAAAGATTGATAGCAACGGCCATTCAACGCGTTATTATATATTCTGATTGAAATATTGCCAGATTATGACCTGTCAGACTGGATTCTCAATATCAATAAACTGATGCTGGATGCCGAATTTTTGTGCAAGATGGTCGCCCAATGCTTGGACACCATAACGCTCAGTTGCATGGTGTCCCGCAACGATAAATGCGACACCGGATTCCCGTGCGGCATGAACATTTTGCTCTGAGATTTCACCGGTGATGTAGGCATCAACACCTTGCTGAATCGCTGCTTCAAAATAGCCTTGCGCGGCACCGGTGCACCATGCGATGCGCCGGATAGTTTTATCCGGATCACCGATCATCTTCGGTTTGCGTAACAAAGTCCGTGATATTTTCTCCCCCAAAGCACTCAGGGTTGTAGCTTGGGCCAATTCTCCCTGTACAGCAATATCCTGATCGCCAAAATGACCCGTTTCGATAAATCCCAGTTTCTTTCCTAATAGCGCATTGTTGCCGAACTGCGGATGCGCGTCTAACGGCAGATGATAGGCAAATAAATTCATTTGTTGGTGCATAAGCAACGCAATGCGACGGGCTTTCATGCCGGTGATGCGTGTATCCTCTCCGCGCCAGAAATAGCCATGGTGAACGAGAACGGCATCTGCCTTGGCTGCTGCGGCTGCTTGCAGAAGATCGAGTGAAGCCGTAACGCCGCTAATCATGGTAAGAATGTTGCTGCGCCCTTCCACTTGCAAGCCATTTGGGCAATAATCATGGAAGCGGGGTATATCCAGTAATTGATTCAGATGATTTTCCAATTCATCTCTATGCATTGATTTTCTCCTTCGCGCATATACTACTATCAATAGTACCGCAATAATTTTAATTTTGGAGTGACACGCTTTGATGTACAGACTCTGGTTGATTTTTGCACAAACGGCTGCGGTATTGCTGGCTATTTTTTTTGTGATCTCCACGCTCCGGCCTGAATTGCTTCCCTGGAAACCCCGGGGAGAAATCGTGACGGTCAAAGAGGCCGCACCTGTCGTTGATGCGGAAAGATCAGACAGTTATTCCAAGGCGGCCGAAATAGCTATGCCATCCGTTGTCAACATTTTCACCCGTAAAGAAATAAAAGAAGAACCTTCTCATCCGTTGCTGAATGACCCCATGTTTCGCAGATTCTTTGGTGAACAATCTGAAACCAAAGCGCGCCGTACATCAAGTCTGGGTTCCGGCGTGATTGTCAGTCCTAATGGCTATATATTGACCAATCATCATGTGGTGGAAGCTGCGGATGAAGTTGAAATTGCCTTGGTCGACGGTAGAAAAGCCAAAGCGAGCATTATCGGCTCAGATCCTGAAACAGATCTGGCAGTGCTGAAGATAAAACTGAAAGAATTACCTGCCATTACTTTTGGCCAGTCACAACAGGTTAAGGTCGGTGATGTGGTGCTGGCAGTAGGAAATCCCTTTGGCGTCGGGCAAAGTGTTACCATGGGTATAGTCAGTGCAATGAGCCGGAGCCGAGTTGGGATTAATACTTTTGAAGATTTTATTCAAATCGACGCGGCGATCAATCCGGGTAATTCGGGAGGGGCGCTGACCGATACGTCTGGAAACTTGATCGGTATTAATACGGCGATTTATTCCAGCAGCGGTGGTTCACTGGGCATTGGTTTCGCCATTCCTATTCATGTGGCTAAACAGGTCATGGAACAAATTATCCAGTCTGGCAGCGTGACTCGAGGCTGGTTGGGTGTCAGTATGCAGGATATGACACAAGACCTGGCAGAATCTTTTGGCCTAGATAATCCAATCGGAGCCTTGGTGGCGAGTGTGCTCAGAGATGGTCCGGCAGACAAGGCGGGCATCAAACCTGGCGATATCATCATAGCTGTCGAAGGTAAGCCGATGAAGAATTCATCAGACATGCTTAATCGGGTTGCGGCGTTATCACCCAACGACACGGTTGCGGTCACTGTGATCCGCAATAAGCAGGAAAAAACAATCCAAGTCAAAGTAGGTATACGGCCTAAACAACAGTAATCGTATTCAAGAAAATCAAATCTGAAGCAAACTAAAATTTATGAAGAATCTATTACCAGCTAACGGATTTTTATCCGTCATTTCCCAATGGTTTAGCGCTAATATTCTTGCATTAGGGCGTGAAATGCGGCTGTCTTATTTGCCGCCGCTGATGGTATATGTTGCTGCAGGCATTTCCGGTCTGACTGGTATTGTTGGCACTTTCTACGTGAAGGAAAAGCTTGGACTCTCCGCCGAATTTCTAGCCATGCTTGGATTCTGGATGATGTTGCCGTGGGCGTTAAAGATGCCTTTAGGTCATTTGGTCGATCTGGTGTGGCGTTGGAAAGGTTTGCTGGTGTATTTAGGAGCCAGCTTGATCATGCTGAGCTTGCTGATCATGATCGGATTACTTGGACATACCGAAGCGATGGCAAACATGGCTTCGGTTGAAACTTGGTTTGTGATATCGGCTTTACTGGCACCGATTGGTTATGTTTTACAGGATGTGGTGGCAGATGCTATGACCGTTGAAGCAGTGCCGCGTGTCGATGAGAATGGTCAGAAGCTGGATCCGGATAAACGTAAATTAATGCATGTCACCATGCAAACCTTAGGGCGTGTCGCCATCATAGGCGGGGGTGTGCTGGTATCCATCGCCAATGTTTTTTTGTTACGTGATGCTGGAACGCTGCCAGAAGCTGAGAAAGAAGCTGTCTATTTATTTGTTTATCAATTGGCATTAATTATTCCGCTGGTTTCAATTTTTGGTGTGGTTTTCGCATCTTGGTTGCAGCGGCGTGACATGAAACGTTTTCTTGCGCAAGGTCATAGCCGGCAGGAGGCGGGTGTATTAATGGGTCTTCATTCAGAACCACCATCCATTAACTGGTGGATTCTGGGCGGGGGATTAGTTTTTACTATCTTGTCATTGGGCGTCGGTCTGAGCCGTATATCCGGTGGAGAAGAAATCGTATTTATTATTTCCATGGCAATCGTGATATTTCTGATGTGGCGATTGACTGGAGAGCTTGAACCGGATGCGCGTAATGTGCTGGTCGGTACAGCCGTGATGATATTCGTTTTCCGTGCGATTCCCGGACCGGGTGCCGGTTCCACTTGGTGGATGATTGATACATTGGGCTTTGATCAGCAGTTTCTCGCCGTATTGTCTTTGGTTGGCGCCGTATTGACACTATTCGGCATGTTTATTTTCCGCCGCTTTATGGCCGAGCGCTCGATTGCTTACATCATCGGCTTTCTTACCGTCGTCGGTACTTTCCTTTCGGCGCCGATTATTGGCATGTATTTTGGTCTGCATGAGTGGACTGCGTCAGTAACGGGGGGAGTGGTCGATGCGCGTTTCATTGTGCTGATTGATACCGCACTGGAATCACCGCTGGGTCAGATTGCTATGATCCCGATGTTGGCCTGGATTGCAAATTCTGCACCGGAAAAACTTAAAGCTACTTTTTTTGCGGTGATGGCATCCTTTACGAACTTGGCTTTGTCCGCCTCGCAACTGGGAACCAAGTATCTCAATCAGTTTTATGAAGTGAAACGTGAGGTGAAAGATATTGCCTCAGGTCAAGTGACTATTCCGGCAGACTATAGCGAGTTAGGGCATCTGTTGATTACCGTCACAATTATTGGATTTGTATTGCCGCTGATTACGATTCTGATCGTTAAACACTCACGCTTTCGTAACGCTTGATTAACCCCGGCTCTATTCAATTTTTTCACAGACTGTATAGTCAAGTATCTGAAATATAGATGATTCATGTGCGGCTAAATTAATTCCTGCTGAATCCGTTATCACTTTTGCCGGTGTGCATAGCGGTTTCGAGTTATGTATGCGGGTATTTTCTAACCCACAAAAACTGAAGCGTTTTTTGTTTCATGCATCAGTGTTTGTACTTGATAAAGGAGATTCTATGAAGAAATTTTTTCTTATAATGGCTCTGATGTTCCTGTTTACCGGCACTGCATTTGCAGCTGTTAATATCAATACAGCTTCGCAAGCTGAGCTGGAAGCTCTGCAAGGGATTGGCCCTACCAAAGCAAAAGCGATCATTGAGTATCGTGAGAAAGTCGGTCTCTTTGCTTCGATAGATGATTTGGAGAAGGTCAGTGGCATTGGCTCTGGAACTGTCAAACAGCTGCGTGATGTGGTTACCGTAGAAGGCGAGAAAAGCGCAGAGGCTCCATCTAAACCGGAGTAATGTTTTTGTTTTAGATTAAAAAACCCCTTCTGAAGAAAATTCAGAGGGGGTTTTTATTTGGATGAGCGCAGTGTTTCATTGCAGGCCGCATGTGTGATAATCTCAAACGATCTAATATAAGATTAGCGCTCATGTATAAAACGATTGAGAATTTTGTTGGTAATACGCCCTTAGTAAAACTTAAGCACCTGCCTGGAGCAACCAGTAATGTCATACTCGCCAAGCTCGAGGGTAATAATCCGGCCGGCTCGGTAAAAGACCGGCCGGCGTTGTCGATGATTTCTCATGCACAGCAACGTGGAGAAATTAAACCGGGCGATACGCTGATTGAAGCGACCAGTGGTAATACCGGTATCGCGCTGGCAATGGCTGCCGCAATTATGGGTTATCGCATGGTATTGATCATGCCAGAGAATTTGAGTATAGAACGGCGGCAATCCATGAGCGCATACGGCGCAAAAATTATACTCACTCCAAAAGCAGGAAGTATGGAGCATGCGCGGGATTTAGCGGAGAAGATGCAGAATGAAGGACAAGGAATAATTCTTAATCAATTTGCTAATCCGGATAATCCTTTGGCGCATTACGAAGGTACGGCACCAGAAATCTGGCGGGATACCCAAGGAAAGATTACACATTTTGTCAGTAGTATGGGAACTACTGGTACGATCATGGGTTGTGCGAGATTCTTTAAAGAACAACAATCAACGATTAAAATTATTGGTGTGCAGCCGGAAGAGGGAGCGCAAATTCCAGGCATTCGCAAATGGTCCCCAGCTTATTTGCCTAAAATATATGACCCGAAACGGGTTGATGAACTGTTGTTCGTTTCTCAAAACGAAGCTGAAGACCTGACGCGACGGCTGGCCAGAGAAGAAGGAATTTTCGCAGGCATCTCATCAGGAGGGGCCTTGGCGGCTGCGTTAAGGATATCCGCTCAAGTTGAGAATGCGGTGATTGTGCTGATTGTTTGTGACCGCGGCGATCGTTATTTGTCTACCGGGGTTTTTCCTGCTTAGAGAAATTTGAACGGAAATTGGTGCATCTTCAATTTTAAGTAAGTGCGACACAGAATTTTTTGCAATAAAGTTCAATCAGGCAACGTTTATAATTTATAATTTGTATCGCTTACGCAAGGCGTAAGAGAATTGGCTGAGTTTGTTATTAGAATAAATATCCAGGTTTTACATCAGACTGACCTGCTGACTTGTGGTTATAACATGACGCTGGAGCAGGTTAATAATGCACAGGATTCAGATTCTGTTAGCCATCTGAATAAGATACGCAAAGTATCAGTACAATTTAGGTACCCAGCTCGGAATGTTAAACAATAACTTCTCACTCCCTATTCGTGTCTATTATCAGGATACTGATGCGGGTGGCGTGGTATATCATTCAACATACCTGAATTTTATGGAGCGGGCACGCTATGAATGGCTCAGGGAGTTGGAATTTAATGTCAATTCATTGATTGAAATTCATAAGATCTTGTTCATGGTGCGTTCGCTTGAAATCGAGTATTTCAAGCCAGCGGTACTGGATGATTTATTGAATGTGACGGTAGCAGTTGCAGAGATAGGCAGAAGTCGAATCACGTTATCTCAGGAAATTTTATGCAACCATGTCAAGCTAGTGAGTGCCACGATTCATGTGGTGTGTGTCGGCGCAGAAAAGCTCAAGCCAGTGAGTATCCCTGTGCCATTACGTGAGAAAATTGGGAAGTTCGCATGAGTACAACAGTAACACAAGACATGTCATTTCTTCATCTGATCAGTAGCGCCAGTTTGCTGGTGCAACTGGTGATGTTGATTTTAGTATTGATTTCACTGTCATCGTGGTGGTTTATTTTTCGTAAATTATTCGTCATCCGCTATGAAATAAAGAAAACAGATGAATTCGAAGATATTTTCTGGCGTGGTGTCGATTTGAATGCATTGCATCAACGCATCATCAGTTCACGTTATGAGTCAGGCAGTTTGGAGCGAATATTTGCTGCCGGTTTTGGTGAGTTTAACAAGCATCCGGTCGGATCTGACCTTGACGCAGTGATGGAAAGTACCCGCAGAGCCATGCGCGCTACCTATCAACGGGAAATGGATTATTTGGAATCTCACTTGTCATTCTTGGCCACCGTTGGATCAGTCAGTCCCTATATTGGTTTGTTAGGCACCGTCTGGGGAATTATGAATTCTTTCCGCAGCTTATCCAGCGTTACGCAAGCAACCATTGCACATGTTGCACCCGGAATTGCGGAAGCCTTAATAGCAACGGCGATGGGTTTGTTTGCGGCAATTCCGGCGGTAGTTGCTTATAACCGTTACGCCAGCAGAACGGATCAACTGGCAACGCGGTTTGAGAGCTTTATGGAAGAATTGTCCAATGTGTTGCAACGGCGAGCAGCCGAATAGAAAGAACTGAGGGGATTTTATGGCGCGTCGTGCCAAACATCGATTAATGAATGAGATCAATGTGGTGCCGTACATTGATGTGATGCTGGTACTGTTAATTATTTTTATGATTACAGCGCCGATGATTAACCATGGACAGATCGAGTTACCACAAATTGGTAAATCCTTAGCGACACCAGTAGCGCCTTTGGAAGTGATCATTAAAGCAGATGGCAGTCTGACTTTGCGTGATCGTGCCAAAACAGCGGCAGAACAGAAAGTAGACAGAAATCAATTGATTGAAGCCATTAAACAGAAGCAAGCGCAGAATGCTGAGCAACCGGTTGTGATTGCAGCGGATAAAAATGTGCGTTACGAAGAAGTGATTAAAGTAATGGATATTCTGCAACAGAATCAAGTGCAGAAAGTGGGTTTGCTGGCTCAACAAAAATGAATGATATGTAATGAGTGTGAGCGTCTTACGCAATTCATCCCCTTCCGAACCTAGAATATTATTGGCAGGTGTACTGGCGCTACTGGTACATCTTATTTTCGTTGCGATAATGATTTTTGGTTTGGATTGGAAGGATCATCCACCAGAAGGCATGGTTGTCGATATATGGACTGAATTACCTAAGCCTATCCAGGAACCAGTCAAAACTCAACCGCCTCCAAAGCAACTTAAACCAGTTCCAGAACCCGTCAAGCCAAAACCGGAGTCGGAACCACTTAAACCGGAGCCACCCAAACCTGAACCAGCCAAACCAGAGCCGGTTAAGTCAGAGCCGGTCAAACCTGCACCACAGAAAGCGCTTGTGGAATCGCCTATAAAGAAACCAGATATCGCGTTGAAGCAGAAGCCTGAGCCGCTTAAAGAGACTAAGCCGGATTTGGAAGAACAAAAGAAAAAAGAACAAGAAAAAACTAAAGAGCAAGAAAGATTAAAAGAACTGGAAAAGCAGAAAGAACTTGAGAAAAAGAAAGAGTTAGAAAAACAGAAAGAGCTTGAAAATAAGAAAGAATTAGACAAACAAAAGGAATTAGAGAAGCAAAAAGAACTGGAAAAGCAGAAGGAGCTGCAGAAACAGAAAGAAAAAGAGCTGGCAGCACAACAGCAACGTGAGCGGGAAGCAAAAGCACAGCGGGAAGCCGAAGCGCAACGCGCTGCACAACAAGCTGCGGCAAGGAATCAGGTAACGAATGAGATATCGAAATATAAAGCGCTGATTCTTGCCAAGATAAAGAGCAGAATCGTGATGCCACCGGATTTGCCGGGTAATCCGGTTGCTGAATTCAACGTTACACTGCTTCCAGGCGGTGATATTCTCGATGTCCGGTTAAGTAAGAGTAGCGGGCACGCGGTTTTTGATAATGCGGTCGAACGTGCAATCTTTTTGTCAAAGCCATTACCGTTACCGTCTGATCCTGCATTATTTAATGAATTTCGTAACTTGAATATTACAGTGCATTATCGTGAATGATTGTTATAATCAATGGGGAATTTTTTGCTTTTTGAAAATTTAATACTTATGTCAATACATCGGTCCAAATCTATTTATCGTGCATTGATTCTGCTTTTATGCCTGATCAGTGCGCCCGTGTACGCGCAACTGAATATCGAGATTTTTGGCGGCGGGGCATCACGCATTCCTATTGCTATTGTTCCTTTTGCTGATGAAAATAAACTTCAGCAAAGTATTACGCCAGTGATTAGTGCTGATTTGCAACGGACTGGTTTGTTTAAACTGGTAGATCCTGCTGGCTTGTCGCCGCACGCGCCTGTGGAAGTCGTATATTCCGACTGGGCCAATCGTGGCGCTAATGCATTGGTAATTGGCCGTGTAGTAGCTATTTCCGGTGATCAGGTGGAAATTCAATTCCGCCTGATGGATGTCGCTAAAAAATCACAGTTGACCGGATTGGCAATCACGGTTCCTACGGCACAATTGCGTATGGCGGCGCATCGGATTGCGGATGTTATCTACGAAGCATTGACGGGTGATGTTGGGGTATTCAGTACTCGTATTGCTTACGTGTTGAAACGCGGTAATAAGTATGCGCTTCAGGTCGCTGATGCGGATGGTTATAACGCGCAATCCATCATCGAATACACGGAGCCGATTATTTCTCCTGCTTGGTCACCCGATGGTAATCAATTGGCTTATGTTTCATTTGAGAACAAAAAGCCGATTGTGTATGTACAAAAATTAGCGACGCGTGAGCGTCGAGCGGTTGCCAGTTTTAAAGGCAGTAACAGCGCACCCGCCTGGTCTCCGGATGGTAAAAAACTGGCTGTTGTATTGACCGGGCAAGGCGGGTCGCAAATATTTCTTGTGAATGCAGATGGAAGTGGCTTGCAAAGATTAAGCAGAAGTTCTGGAATCGATACGGAGCCAAATTTTTCTCCGGATGGCCGATACATTTTATTTACTTCCGATCGTGGCGGCAGCCCGCAGATTTATCGAATGCCGGTAACCAATACTGAAACCAGTAATGCCGAGCGGCTTACTTTCGAAGGTAGCTACAATGTCAGTCCGGATTATAGTCGAGATGGTAAAGGTTTTACTTTTATCCATCGGAACAATGGTCAGTTTAACGTAGCTGTTCAGGAGATTGGATCACGGCAGGTACAGATACTGACAAACTCCAAATTTGATGAATCGCCTAGTTTTGCGCCTAACGGTAAGATGATCTTATATGCAACTGAGATTAACGGGCATGGTATATTATCCGCAGTTTCCAGGGATGGGCAGACAAGGCAGCATCTTTCAGTACAAATAGGCGATATTAGGGAACCGGCATGGGGTCCTTTGCCAACTTGGAAGTAAAATTTTTAATTTAAGGGAGTTATAAATGAGGAAATTATTAGGGATTTCATTGATTGTTCTGTTATCAGCTTGCGCTAGCCAAACCACGCAACCAGAAGTTGATGATCTCAACGCAGGTGCGGGTGCCGGTTCAGGAGGTAGTGATTTGATGGGATCAGGTTCAGACAGGCCCAGCTATTTCAGTCAACTGCAGGATCCTAACAGTATTTTGTCCCAGCGAAGTGTTTATTACGAATATGATAGCTACACCGTTAAAAGTGAATACAGAGAGCTGGTACTGTCTCATGCCAGGTTCTTGCGTGATAATGCAAGTGCCAGCGTAATCCTGCAAGGGAATACCGATGATCGTGGCAGCCGTGAATACAATCTGGCTTTAGGACAGCGTCGTGCCGATAGCGTCAGAAATATGATGACCTTGGCAGGTGCGCGAGATGAGCAAATTGAATCGGTCAGCTTGGGCGAAGAAAAGCCGCGTGCATTGGGACATGGTGAATCGGCATGGAGTCAGAATCGCCGCACAGATATCCTTTACCGGGGTGAATAAAGATGTTGATACGCGTTTTCTTACTGTTGTTACTGCTAAGCTGTAATGTCAGTTATGCCTCATTGTTTGGTGATAATGAAGCACGCGAACAGATTACCGCATTACGTAAGCAAGTCAGTGAAATGGAAGCGCGTATTGCTAAGATGGAGCAAGCATTGAACAGCCAAGCGTTACTTGAACTCTATGCACAAGTTGAAACGCTTGGGCTCGAATTGGGAAAACTGAACGGACAAATAGAAATGCTGAGTAATGACAATGCCTTGTTACAGAAGCGGCAGCGGGATTTCTATATTGATTTGGACAATCGGTTGCGCCAGATTGAGCAACCTGGTAAGAAGAGTTCTTCCGCTCCTGCAGCGCCAGCAAGCTTTTCCGATAGCACCTCAGTTAAAGAACAAGTAGCTGCACCACCACTAGCTGGTGGTGTGGTGCCGGAAACTTCATCATCGGATGAAGCTGCTGCTTCCGGTGCGCCCGCTTCAAGTGTGGTATCAGCAAATGAACTAGCGCCTTCGGGGCCAGCAGAAAATAGCGCTTATAAAGAAGCGTATGACTTATTCAAGAATGGTGAGTATGCCAATGCAATTGCGCAATTCGAAAGCTTCCTGGGGAATTATCCGCAATCCAATTTGGCACCTGGTGCTGCTTATTGGATTGGCAATGCACGCTATGCACTGCGGGATTATCAACTGGCAATTCACGCACAGAGAAAATTGATTAGCACGTATCCGGATAGCAGCAAGGTGCCGGATGCATTTCTGAATATTGCCAGCAGCCAGCAGGAAATGGGCGATAGCAAGGCAAGTAAGCATACGTTAGAAAATCTGCTGGCAAAATACCCAAATAGTGACGCCGCAAAAAAAGCCAAGCAACGCTTGGCTAACATCAAATAAACTCCTCGCTTGAACAAATAGCCGGTCAATTGTTGTTTTCTGCATTACCTTCAAAGTAATATAATCTGTTTCTTTTTTCTTTCAGGTGATCAATCATTATGCAAGTGTTAGAGACGACAACCTTGCGTATCAGTGAAATTTTCTTTTCGTTACAAGGTGAAACCAGCCGAGTTGGTTTGCCGACGGTTTTTGTGCGTTTGACGGGCTGCCCTTTGCGCTGCGGCTACTGTGATACCGCTTATGCTTTTACCGGCGGTGAGAGTCTATCGATAGCAGAAATACTAAACCAGGTGGCTCGCTATCAAACGAATTATGTAACCGTGACCGGCGGTGAGCCTCTGGCACAGAAAGCTTGCTTGGATTTGTTAACTGCATTATGCGATGCACAGTATTCCGTATCACTTGAAACCAGCGGCGCATTGGATTTATCCAGAGTAGATGTGCGTGTGTGCAAAGTCATGGATATCAAAACCCCGGGTTCGGGTGAAGTAACTAAAAATAACTGGTCCAATCTTGCTCATCTGAAACAACATGACGAAATCAAATTCGTGCTGTGCGATGAAGCAGATTATCAATGGGCTTGCGAAATCATTCATACCAGGCAGTTACAACAAATATGTCCAATCCTGCTTTCACCCGTTTATGGCAGTTTGGATCCAGCGATACTGGCAGCCTGGATATTGCGTGACAGCTTGCCGGTAAGGATGCAGATTCAGATGCATAAACTGCTGTGGGGAGAGGGGCCGGGGCGGTGAAGTTCGTAAAGTTGATCAGCGCATGAAAAAAGCGGTGGTATTGCTATCTGGCGGATTAGATTCTGCAACCATACTGGCGATAGCCCGGAACAGACAATTCGAGTGTTATACCTTGAGTGTCGATTATGGCCAGCGGCATCGATCAGAATTAGAAGCAGCAAAAAAAGTCGCACAATCTTTAGGTTCTCAATCCCATCAGGTTATAAAACTCGATCTGACAACATTCGGTGGATCAGCGCTTACAGACCATTCAATTGAAATTCCAACTTCTGGAGAGAATACAGATATCCCCGTCACTTATGTACCCGCCAGAAATACCATTATGCTGTCGCTGGCGTTGGCATGGGCTGAAACGCTGGATAGTCAGGATATCTTCGTCGGTGTGAATGCAGTCGATTATTCCGGCTACCCGGATTGCCGCCCGGAATACATTACGGCTTTTGAAAATATGGCGAATCTAGCAACCAAGGCAGCCATTGAAGGCAAAAAACTGACCATTCATGCACCGCTGATGCATATGACCAAGAAAGAGATTATCCAGGAAGGAATTGCATCAGGTGTCGATTACAGTTTAACCGTTTCTTGTTATCAGGCTGATGAGCTGGGACGAGCCTGTGGTGTTTGTGATTCTTGTCGTATTCGGCGTGCTGGATTTACTGCGGCAGGCGTAACCGATCTAACACGATATCTGATTATTCCATAAATTATTACAAATGATCTGAAGTCATTTAGGCGTATCAAACTGCTATTTCTTCTGAGGATTATTCTTATTACTTTGTTCGCGCATTTTTTTATCGAGTTTTTCCATTTGCTCGGGTGTTAATACAGCCTGTAAGTTTGTACGTGTTATCTCTTGGATTTGTTGTAATTTCTTCCGCTCTTCATTGAATACAGCTTCAACTTTCTTTTTCTCATTATCGAGTATGGCTTCGACTTTGGTTTTCTGTGTGTCATTCAACCCAAGCTCTTTACTGATTCGATTGATAACTTCCTTGCTATCTGGAGCTGAGTTCTGTTTTTGAGCCAGTGCCACAATTGGGGAAACAAGAATACAGAAAAACAAAATCATGCTGATTGTTTTTTTTTGCACGATGATCTTCGAAAGTTTATTAGTAAGCTGCATTTTAATGGAATGTTTCGATTACATTTTTCGATAATTTCAAGGGGAACGAAAAGCTATTAAGTACGTTCATGGTGAGTTCTCAAACCATGAACGTAATCAATTGGCTCGAAATTTCTTTTAAAAAAGCCCTGAAATGGAACGTGCCAATCCATTGGTCAATTCAACGGCAGCTTCTTCGTACAGCAGATTCACCTTGTTTGCCGTACTGACTACGCGAGTACGATATTTATTCATTTCGCTGACTTTTGTGGAAGACTGTCTTCTTGCACCCCCCACACCTTGCTTAGCATCTTGTTGCCGGTCTTCACGGACGATGACACCTTCCTCGGCGCGTTCAGCTATTTCAACATCAGTAATCGCCATAAACGTGACATCTTTTACCGAGGCATCCGCTATTGTACTGACGATGCCAAACGCAGCCGCGCCGGCCAATCCACCAATCCCCGCACCTGTCCATCCATCCATTGCACCGCCAGCGGCTGCACCCACTGCCCCACCCAGTGCGGCGCTCCCCATACCACCATAGCCAGCTCTTAAAGCAGCTTCTGCGGCGGTAGGGCTGGCCTTGTCAACACTTAAAATATTAGCCTGCAGCCAATAATGCGCTTCTTTGGGATTAGTGGTGATGCGGTAACCTCTGCCTTCCAACGCTCTGGCAACCGGAGGTGTGATATCAAAATTGGTTTTGTCGGAGGTATTGCGGATATTCAGGTAAATAACTCTTTGGCTTGGTTCAATTGGATCTAGAAAAATGGAGTCACTCATTTTAGTTTGAACATCCAGATCTTTCTTGGCAATGGACGTATGAACTGCCGCACACCCACTTAAAATCAAAGAAAACATCATGATTCCGGTCAGTATCCAGGTATTCTTGCTGGTGAAGCGCCCCATTTCATCTCCCTTTTTGTAGTAATTAAATGAAAAACTTTTTATTTAGGATCAACGCAAATTATCTATCAGTTCATTGTCAATTAGCGAATGCACTATTTATGGCTTATACCAGAATTACATTCACCACGGTTCAGAAAATTACCAACCAGAATAATAAGGAAGATAATTATTGGCGGCATAAGAACCACCATAATACGGGCGGGAATAACCTCCAAAGTAACTGCCATAGCCAAAGTTGTTTTGTCCCAAAATACAACCCAAACCAAAACAACCGGGTGCGAAGCTTTGCGTTCTGGTTGGTGTGCCTCTTTGTGTTGCTTCTTTGAGAGCTGATGTTAATGCAGCATCAGTCGGAACACTGAAACGCTTGTTGGTGGTTTCTGCATTAAATCGGTTTTGAATCTCGCTTAAATCTTGAGCGGCAACCGCATTATTCATGAAGAGCATTAGTGCAACAGCATAAAAGATCAAAATAGCTTGTAACGTACGCATTGAACACCTCCTGAGCAAAGATGAGTGAATTAATATTATCAAATAAAGAGTTATCTGTCGTATTTTTTTGAAGATTCTTAAAGATATCTCGTGAATCTGATACTAAGAAAAACTTTACCAACCAATATTCCAGCGAATGGAGGGATATATGCAATTTTGGGTAATATCTCCGTGGTAGTTATATTTGATTTGGTTGTTTTTGCAAATAATCTTTCATTAGCCAAAGATAATGAGAATCTAAGATAACGCTCAGGAACATAGGAACTATTTTGCCACCTTACTTCGAACTACAAGGTATAGCCGTGTGTTTCTCTATCACCTTTCTGATCTTGCTCAGGATTAATCTTAAGGTTAGTCCAAAGGTGTTAAAGGAAGGTATGTTTAGAGGCAAAAAATTCTCTCCGTTAACACCTAAACCTTGTTTCTTAACAATATATTTGTTAAGCAAGCCATTTAAACCATGCTCTGAAGAAATTACTGATTCGCAAAGTTCCCATAAAGCGAATGCCTGAATAAAGGCAGATTTTCCCGAGTTGTTTGAACCTGCTAATAGGCAGAATCCTTCAGGGGTTGATATTGTTTTATCCCTATAGCGTTTGAAGCGATGCAATTCTATCTTTTTAATATTATTGTTTCCAATTAACACCTTTAATGGAAGATTATATTGCGATAGAAATGAAACGCCGTGTTTGTGGTTATACTTTTACTGTGCTGATGCGACATCAGCACTCCGCTCAATGCAAACGCCCAGTTTTTTTACCCCACGTATAATCCCGAGCTTTGCCACGCTGACTTTAACCCACGGCGAATGGAATTCTGTCAGAATGGTTTGCGCGATATGTTCGGCCAATGCTTCCAATAAAGAAAAGTGTCTGTTGGCTAAAATCTCGTTAATTCTTTCAATGATCAATGCATAATCCAAAGCATCTTCGATTTTGTCGGATTGGCATGCGCGGCTGGTGGGAAGTGCGATTTCCAAGTCCAATTGAATCGTTTGCGGAACGATGCGCTCCCACGGGTAGATGCCGATCAAGGTTTTGGCTTTAAAGTCGTGCAGAAAAATAATATCCATTGGTGATTAAGCGCTAAAATGTGCGGGTTATTCGGGAGCTTCCGGAAGTCTTGCGGATGTGAGCGATACGGGATTCTATTCTATTTTGTTCGGGTGGTGCGAATACTCATGACGATATTGGTTTTTGCTTTGCTGGCTTATTTGCTGGGGTCGGTTTCCTTTGCGGTGGTGTCCAGTTGGGTTTTTAAATTGCCCGACCCGCGCACCTACGGTTCAAAGAATCCGGGGGCGACCAACGTGTTGCGCAGCGGCAAGAAGGCTGCGGCGGTTTTGACCTTGCTCGGCGACGCTGGCAAAGGCTGGCTGGCGGTGTTCTTGGCGCAAACTTACTCGCCGGTGTGGGGGCTGGGCGATGAAGCGGTGGCCGTGGCGGCGTTGGCGGTATTCCTCGGGCATGTGTTCCCGATATTTTTGCGTTTCCAGGGCGGCAAAGGGGTAGCGACTGCGGTCGGCGTATTGCTCGGTTTGAATGTGTGGCTGGGGCTGTTAGCGATGGCGACCTGGTTGGCGGTTGCATTCACTTGGCGCATTTCGTCGCTGTCGGCCTTGATCGCAGCGGTATTGGCGCCGCTGTTTAGCGTCGTCCTGCTGGGTTTTGAAGCCGGGACGCTGGCCGTTTCGGCGATGTCACTGCTGCTGATCTGGCGTCACCGGTCGAATATCGTCAATTTGCTGGCAGGGAAAGAAGGCCGTATCGGCGAGAAAAAATCCCCCGATTCTTGATCAATCATCCGGTTCATCAAGCATTTCCAGATTCCAGCGCGCATTGACGGTGAAGCTACTTGCTGGTGGCCAATTTTTATCAGGGGAAGCTAGCAAGCGCATTGCACCAGAAAAAGCAATCATGGCGCCATTGTCGGTGCAAAATTCAAGCTCCGGATAAAAAACGGTCGCTCCTTTTGCAGAGGCTTTGCTGCTGAGATTCTGACGTAACTGATCGTTGGCGCCTACACCTCCGGCGACAACCAGTTGCGTAAGATCGGTCCGTGATAAAGCGGTCAGTGATTTTTCTGTTAATACTTCCACAATCGCTTCTTGAAAAGCTAAAGCAATGTCCGCGCTGGTTTGTTGCGTGATTTCTTGTTTGTTGATCAGGGTGAGTACCGCAGTTTTTAACCCGCTAAAACTGAAATTGAGATCGCCGCTATTGAGCATTGGCCGCGGAAGTTTGAATCGTCCTGACTGGCCTTGCTGAGCCAGTTTTGATAAGGCGGCGCCGCCCGGATAACCCAGTCCGAGTAATTTTGCGGTTTTGTCAAAAGCCTCGCCTGCTGCATCATCAACCGTTTCACCCAGCAATTTATAGTGTCCGACCGCATCCACTTGCATTAATTGCGTATGACCTCCCGATACCAGCAGCGCGATAAATGGAAAGTTCGGTGCCGGTGTGGATAACAGCGGCGATAACAGATGTCCCTCCAGATGATGGATGCCCAGCACAGGAATTTTTAGTGCAAAACTCAGTGCAGCGCCGATGCTGGCACCTACCAGAAGAGCGCCAGCCAGACCGGGACCCTGCGTATAAGCGATAGCATTGATTTCGTGCAATTCGCATTTGGCTGAAAGCAACGTTTCCTTGATCAAGGGCAGTACACGCCGGATATGGTCGCGCGATGCAAGTTCAGGTACGACGCCGCCATATTCACTATGCATTTCAATTTGGGAATAGAGTGTATGGCTCAGCAGACCGCGTTTTGTGTCAAACAGTGCGATTCCGGTTTCATCGCAAGAAGTTTCAATGCCTAAAACTAGCATCAGGAAAAGTGGCGTAATGGCCTGTTAGTGTTTTCCAATCTAGAAATAATTTTGAAAAAAGCTTTGTGATGAAAGATATTCAAGTTGGGTATGTTCTAGGCAGGTTATAAAATGTTTTGCTGCTATTCTAGCATTGCTGCAAGCAATCAGTGTGATTACAAGATGAATCAAACAACCTGAGCTGTATAGAAAATCGGGTCTGTGCTAAAGTTCTGCTTTTGCATTAAAGCGTAGGGTGAAATTATGGATTACAGTTACGAATCTGAGCACACAAAATTTATGCGTGAATTTCTGGAAAAAAATCCGCATATACAAGAAAAGCGACTGGCCGCAAGAAGTATGTGGTGGGATAAAAATCAGAATAGAGAAGAAAACAAGGAATTTAATGAATCTTCAGTTCCCATGAAGCCCTATGTTTATTTCAATGGATAGCATTGCGTAAAGATCCGGTTCTTGTAATCCGGCATCATGCTCTGATTTTTCTCAGGAGTGTTTGTTTGAAGATATTGATTATGTTGTTAACCGTATTCTTCATAACGGCATGTGCGAGCTTATCCGATTCAAAAGAAAAAGCTGAGCTTTTTGAAGAAAAGTTTGTGGGGGAACATTCCGCGCTTGCAAGTTGTGTGGCGAATAAACTGCAGTCCGATGGCAGGTCATTTATGCGTGCCCTGCAATTCAGGAATCGGCAATATCCAGACATGCAAGCGTCGGAGATTCATGCGTACGATACAAGGTATCTGCATAACGCTTATTCGACTTACGCCCCCTCGAATCCCGATGCTATTCTCATCTATGGCAATCCGGCCCCGGAAATTCTGTCAGCTGCACAACGCGGTGAAAATGACAAATCTGTTTACGCGTTTGCCCTGCTGCTACAAAAAATTGATGACACAACAGTCAACGCATCCCTGAAGGGAGATTCATTCATGGGTAATATAGCCTGGAAAATCCTGCAAGCGTGTGCGGCTTCAGCAGCAAAGACCTTGGTTTCATAACTATAGAACCTGTTAGTTGTTATTCCCGGATTTGGCCAGCAGCACATCCAAAGCACGTGCGCTTAAAATGCGCTTGAGAATACCAAAAAGATAAGTGGGAAATGTTACATAATAGCGCGGCTGTGGTTTGGCAGCTTCCAATGCGTGGATTACCCGTTTGAGTACAGCTTCAGGCGGCAGTGTGAAGGGAACGGCTGGACCCGGCTTATTCAAGCGTGCTAATACACCCTGGTATTTTTCGCGGTGAAAGCTGTTTTCAATGTCGATATATTTTGCCAGTGCCTTGACGGCATTCATGCGAAACTGACTGGCGATCGGCCCCGGCTCAATCAGACTGACGTAAATGTTAGTACCTCTTAGCTCTAGCCTGAGCGTGTCACTGAGTCCCTCAATGGCATATTTGGAAGCATTGTACGCACCCCGGAAAGGTAGAGAAACAAAGCCCAGCACCGAACTGTTTTGGATAATTCTTCCGTAACCTTGGCGGCGCATGACCGGTATCGCCAGATTGGTGAGTTCCTGCCAGCCAAAGACATTGGTCTCGAATTGTGCACGCAGGGCATCGCGATTCAAGTCTTCCACGGCACCCGGCAATCCGTATGCGCCATTATTAAATAGGGCGTACAGTTCACCATCCGTACGACGCATAACCTCTTCAAATGCGAAGTGAATCGAGTTTGAGTCGGTTAAATCCAGACGGAAGCTTTCCAAACCTTCGGCCAGAAGCATTTCAACACGGTCTCGTTTTCTGGCTGTGGCGAACACGCGATAGCCGCGTGCATGCAGTGCTTTGGCCACACAGTAACCGATCCCGCTTGAACATCCTGTAATGAGTATGGTTTTTTTCATTTGCTCAGATTTACCTGTGAGTGTGTAATTTATGTACCGGCTATTTTTCATAACTTGACAACAGATTTGATGTGAAGATAGCATCAAATTGCAATGCAAAACTTTCTATAGCAGAAAATAACATAAGAAAAGACCGTCTATGGCAAAAATTTTGTTCCGACTTAATGGCGTACCCGATGATGAAACGAATGATGTGCGCGAATTGTTAACCAATAATGCGATTGATTTTTATGAAACATCGCCGGGCAACTGGGGAGTATCAATGCCGGCAATATGGCTCAGCGATGACGATCAATTTGAGAAGGCGAAAGCATTACTCGATGCTTATCAAAATGAACGAACGGTCAGAATGCGGGAGGAGTACGATCGCTTAAAACAAGAAGGAAAGAATAAAACCTTCGTGGATTCTGTTGCGCAGAATCCTGTGCGTTTTATGATCCATTTGGCACTTGCGTTGTTGGTCATTTATTTGTCTGTCACGCTGGTCCTTGATCTTGCAAAATAGCAGAACGAAAATAGTAACCCAGTCATCAATATTCATCGAATGCGGTATGATAGTAGCCCAAATCCAGAAACAACATCTAAGAAGGAGAAAGATATGAAGTTTACTTTGAAAGCAGTTGCCGCAGTACTTGTCATAGCTCCGCTTTACGCCAATGCAGGTGGAGATCCTGAACACGTTAAATTTCCAGAAGGTTATGAAAAAACCTTTACAAAATATGCAACTATGAATCGCGCGAATCAAACGCAGGTTGCTAAGTTGTATGCCAACGAGGTTGCGATTTCCAGTTATACACAAGGAAATATGAGCGCCTCTGGTGCTGTCATGATTATGGAAATATATACGCCAAAAAAAGATGCAGATGGTAAACCTATTGCAGGTAGTGACGGTACCTTTGAAATCGATTCGTTGTCAGCAGTTGCTGTGATGGAAAAGAGGGATAACTGGGATGCCGCTTTTCCTAAGGAAAACCGTACAGGCGACTGGGGATTTGCTGTTTACAATCCTGACGGCACTGCAAAAAGTAATGATTTGAATTGCGTGCAATGCCATACGCCATTACAAGCACAGGATTACTTGTTCACGTATCAGAAATTGGTTGATTTCGTAAAGAAATAATATATCCAAATGAATTGAGAAGACAATCTTGTTGGTACGGATCGTCTTCTCACAGATGGTGCGATGTTTTTTGAGCTATTAATATGGATGAATGATCTGTAGCATAAGCCCTAAACCGTTACTAATAATTCAACAAATCATAATCTTAGATAAAATCTGGTCGTTTCCGATAACAAAAATTATTCAAAGAATAATTCTCTACTTAATCGAAACAAACGTGATCCATTCTCAATTAGATCCGATGTAAGAACATAATTTTAAGGGAATTCGTATTTCTTGCGAAGCTACTCTAAGGGATCAATAAAGGAAAATTCATGAGGGATGTTGTCATTCTAAGTGGTGTACGCACGGCTATCGGTGACTATGGTGGCGCACTTAAACAGGTTGCTCCAGCTGACTTGGCGGCAAAGGTTGTGCAAGAAGCGGTGTTGCGAGCGGGGATTGATCCAGATGAAGTCGGACACTTGGTTTTTGGCAACGTGATACATGGAGAATCTCGTGATATGTATTTGGCGCGCGTTGCTTGTGTCAACGGCGGCTTACCGCAGCGTACTTCCGCATTGACAGTGAATCGGCTGTGTGGAAGTGGCCTACAAGCGATCATATCGGCGAGTCAAAATATTCTGCTGAATGACACCGATGTGGCGGTCGCCGGTGGTGCTGAATCCATGAGCCGGGGAGGCTATTTGTTACCCGAATTGCGGTGGGGGCAACGCATGAATGACGGTGGTACGGTGGATATGATGATCGGGGCATTGACCGATCCATTCGATAACGTGCATATGGGCATTACTGCCGAGAATATTGCCACTAAATGGCGAATCAGCCGTGAAGTACAGGATGAATTTGCGGTAGAAAGTCATCGCCGCGCCCTTCATGCGATAACAAACGGTTATTTTAAAGAGCAAATATTGCCTATTGAAATAACAATACATAAAGAAAAAATCCTTTTTGATACTGACGAGCATCCCCGTGAAAACACAAATATGGAAACTTTGGCTAAGCTGCGTCCTGTTTTTCAAAAAGACGGTACCGTAACAGCAGGCAATGCCTCCGGTATTAATGATAGCGCCGCTGCACTGGTGCTTATGGAGAGTAAAGCTGCTCAGAAATGCGACTTGAAACCATTAGCACGGCTGGTTTCTTATGGTCATGCCGGTGTTGATCCAAAATATATGGGCATCGGACCCATACCGGCTGTTCAGAGTGCATTGCGGCGCGCGAATCTTGAAATAGCGGATCTTGATGTCATTGAATCCAATGAAGCCTTTGCTGTACAGGCGTGTGCTGTAGCAAAAGAGCTGCAATTTGATCCGGAAAAGACCAATCCGAATGGTGGCGCTGTTGCGTTAGGCCACCCCATCGGAGCGACTGGCAGTATCTTGACGATTAAGGCTATTTATGAGCTGCATCGTTGTGGCGGCAGATATGCCCTGGTGACCATGTGCATAGGTGGCGGTCAAGGAGTGGCCGCAGTATTTGAAAGACTATAAAAGCTTGACTTTACACTTCGGAGAATATTTTAACGGTCTGTTATAGATTGATGGATCCGAATTTTCATTGACTGAGGTGAATGGTTCAGCTATAGTGACGCCTTTTTTAAGCGTAGATAACGCTGTCTGTTCCAAGGGTAGGTAGATAGCATGTCTTGGATAAAAAATAGGCCGCTCAATATTGTTCTGCGTCTGCAATTGTTTGTTACATTGATAGCAGCAATTGTTATTTGGTTTTTCCTAAGTATTCATGGCGCAGTATCGGCGGTACTAGGTGGGGCAGTAAGCGTGATATCCTCGGCAGCATTTGCGATAATTGTATCTCGGCATAAAGGATATACTGCGGAAGGAACAATTAGAACGGCATTAAGGGCTGAAGCAGTAAAAATAATATTGACTGTGAGCATGTTATGGATGGTGTTTAATAATTATGAGAATGTAAATGCATTCGCGTTTATTGGAACGTTTATCCTCAATGTTTTAGTCTATAGCATGGCGTTATTTGTATCAGACGATACAAAATAAGATAAATTTAATGGTAGAGCAGGCAGCGCATGGCATCAGATACAGAACTTACTCCAACATCATACATTAATCATCATTTAACTAATTTAACAACGCAAGTCAGCGAAGGCTCATTTTGGGTTCTGCATGTTGATACCCTGGTTACATCTTTAATTCTCGGTGTTATTAGTTTTGGATCTATTTGGCTGATTGTTCGTAAGGCAACGCCTGGTGTGCCATCAAAACGCCAGGCATTTGTTGAGCTTGCGGTTGAGTTCATTGATAATGAGGTTAAAAATACATTTCATGGCAATCGACATGTGTTTGTTGCACCTACAGCGTTAACGATATTTGTGTGGGTTTTGATGATGAACGCTATGGATATTCTGCCAATAGACATTATGGCTTGGATCTATGAGCATGCATTCGGTTTGCATAATTGGCGGACAGTGCCGACGACAGATGTAAATACAACGTTCGCTTTGGCTCTTTCAATATGGTTCTTGATGCTTTACTTCAATGTAAAGATCAAAGGCTGGGGGGGGTGGATGCATGAGCTCTTTTGTACGCCATTTGGGAAAAATCCGCTGCTATGGGTATTGAATCTGTTGTTTAATTTCATAGAGTATGTTTCTAAGCCGCTATCGCACTCGTTGCGTTTATTCGGGAATATTTACGCGGGTGAAATAATTTTCTTGCTATTAGGTATGTGGGCAGCAACAGGTGTATCGGGTGCAATTTTTGGTGCAATTCTAGGAGCAGGTTGGGCGATATTTCATATCTTGATTGTTACCTTGCAGGCTTTTATTTTTATGATGCTAACAGTAGTCTATATATCCATGGCACATGAATCTCACTAGATTTATAAGCTTTATTTTTGTAGTATATTTTTAATCTTTAACAAAGGGAATCTAAAATGGAGAATTTGCAGTATTTGGCAATGATTCAGGCATATACCGGAATAGGTATTGGTTTGATGATTGGACTTGGTGCGGCAGGCGCGTGTATCGGAGTGGGTGTGATGTGTAGCCGTTTTCTTGAGGGCGCGGCACGTCAACCAGAAATGATACCTACTTTGCAAGGCAAGGTATTTTTGTTGCTCGGCTTAACCGATGCTTCCTTTATTATTGCCGTGGGTTTGGCAATGCTGTTTGCATTTGGTAATCCATTGCTGGCAGTTATTCAATAATAATGTTATTGCTGGATAGATCAGATTTTACAGGCTTGTCATGAATATTAACTTTACTTTAATCTCTCAGGCGGTAGCCTTTTCAGTATTTATTTGGTTTACTGTTAAATTTGTATGGCCGCCGTTATTGCGTGCAATTGAAGAGCGTCAAAAAACTATTGCCGATGGATTGGCGGCTGGAGAACGCGGACGTCATGAATTAGAGTTGGCAAGTCAACGCTCTTCTGATGTATTGAAAGAAGCCAAACAGCGTGCCTCAGAAATAATTTTACAAGCTGAGAAACGAGCCTCAGAGATTGTTGAAGAGTCTAAAAGAACAGCAAAAGAAGAAGGCGATCGTATAATTCTTGGCGCAAAGGCAGATATAGAGCATGAGGTATTTAGTGCAAAGGAAGCGCTACGTCAACATGTTGCTGAACTAGCTGTTGCCGGCGCAGCAAAAATACTGCGACGTGAAGTCGATGCCAAAGCGCATGCCGATATGCTCGTTTCTATTGGGGAAGATTTGAAATAATGGCTGAAGCGATTACAGTTGCAAGACCTTATGCAGAGGCTGTTTATAAGCTGGCAGTTGCTAGTGATAGTTTGGATCAATGGTCAAAAATGTTACAGCTTGCGGTAGAGATTGCAGAAGATGAGCATGTAAAGCCACTCATTGGCAATCCGGTGGTTTCTGCAAAGCAGATCGGAGAATTGTTTCTGGAGATTGGGCGAAATAAATTTAATTCTGATGCTCGTAATCTGATGATGCTATTGGCGGAAAATAAACGGATAACAGTACTATCGCAGATTAATCAATTGTTTGAGCAACTAAAAGCGCAGCACGAAGGTGTGTTGGACGCGAATATCGTAAGTGCATTTACAATGGAAAGTAAGCAACTGAAAAAATTGATCGATGATCTCGAGAAAAAATTTAAGCGCAAGATAGAGGCACAAGTAAGTGTGGATCCAGAATTAATAGGTGGAATTAAAGTTGAAATTGGTGATGAGATTCTTGATGCCTCAGTTCGCGGTAAACTTGAAGCCATGGCCGTTGCCCTTAAAAGCTAGGAGTTAAATGAAATGCAGTTAAATCCATCCGAAATCAGTGAACTGATTAAAAAAAGGATTGAAGGACTTGTTGATACAGCAGAAGTCCGTACACAAGGAACTATTGTTTCTGTAACGGACGGTATTGTGCGTATTCACGGTTTGTCAGATGTGATGCAAGGTGAAATGTTGGAATTTCCCGGTAATACCTTCGGTTTGGCGCTGAATCTTGAGCGAGATTCAGTAGGCGCAGTTATTATGGGCGCATATGAACATATCTGTGAGGGCGATACAGTTAAATGTACTGGACGTATACTCGAAGTGCCTGTTGGAGAAGGCTTGTTGGGCCGTGTTGTGAATTCTCTAGGGCAGCCTATTGATGGGAAAGGACCAATTACTGCAGTAAGGTCTGAGCCTATCGAAAAGATAGCGCCGGGTGTGATTTGGCGTCAGTCTGTCGATCAACCAGTTCAAACAGGTTTGAAGTCGGTAGATTCGATGGTGCCAGTTGGACGTGGGCAGCGTGAATTGATTATCGGCGATCGTCAGACAGGAAAAACTGCTGTGGCTATTGATGCGATCATAAATCAGAAAGGTCAAAACATGTTCTGTATCTATGTCGCGATCGGACAGAAGGCTTCTTCGATAGCAAACGTGGTACGTAAATTGGAAGAACATGGAGCAATGGAATATACCATTGTAGTGGCAGCAACCGCGTCAGAATCCGCAGCAATGCAATTTATAGCACCTTATTCTGGATGCACGATGGGTGAATATTTCCGAGACAAGGGTCAGGATGCGTTGATTGTTTATGACGACTTAACGAAACAAGCATGGGCATATAGACAAATCTCATTGTTATTAAGACGTCCACCAGGCCGTGAAGCGTATCCAGGCGATGTGTTTTATCTTCATTCACGTTTGCTTGAAAGAGCAGCAAGAGTAAGTGTCGCATATGTCGAAAAGGCGACTTCAGGGGCAGTAAAGGGTAAGACCGGATCACTGACTGCTCTACCAATCATTGAAACGCAGGCCGGTGACGTAACTGCTTTTGTGCCAACCAATGTGATCTCAATCACGGATGGGCAAATATTTTTGGAAACAGACTTGTTTAATGCGGGTATTCGACCGGCAATTAATGCAGGCGTGTCCGTTTCTCGGGTTGGTGGTGCGGCACAAACTAAAGTTATTAAGAAATTAGGCGGTGGCATACGCCTGGCATTAGCGCAATATCGTGAATTGGCTGCATTTGCTCAGTTTGCGTCTGATTTAGACGAGGCGACACGTAAGCAGCTTGAGCGTGGAAAAATGGCAACTGAATTGATGAAGCAATCGCAATATGCAACACTTAGTGTTTCAGAAATGGCACTTACTTTGTTTGCCATTAATAATGGTTATTTTGATGATATTGAAGTGAGGCGGGCATTGGCATTCGAATCTGCGCTGAAGAGCTATATACGTAATCAGCATGGAGCAATACTTGATAAGATTGAAAATACTAAAGAGCTAGATGCGGAAACTGAAAAGGATTTAACCGCTGCAATCAAAGAATTCAAGCAAAATGGAACATATTAATAATGGCTGGCAGCAGAGAAGTACGAAATAAGATAAAAAGTGTAAAGAATACGCAAAAGATAACGCGCGCCATGGAAATGGTGGCGGCTTCTAAAATGCGTAAAGCGCAAGATCGTATGAAAAAAGCGCGGCCTTATGGTGAAAAAATACGTAATGTCGCAGCACATATGAGTCGGGCAAATACAGAATATCGACATCCATTTTTGATAGAGCGGGATACGGTAAAACGTATTGGCATTATTATTGTGACTTCAGATAAAGGGCTTTGTGGTGGTTTGAACACTAATGTTCTACGTAAAGCTATTAATCAAATGAAGGCTTGGCAGGCGGATGGTGAACAAATTGAAGTTTGTTGCATAGGCAATAAAGGCCTGGGTTTCATGAGCCGGATCGGTGCAAGTGTTACGTCGCAGGTTATAGGGTTAGGCGATACTCCTGATATGGAGAAACTCATAGGTGCGGTTAAAGTGGTATTGGATGGCTATACGCAGGACCAATTCGATCGAGTGTATGTTTTTTATAATCGCTTTATCAATACTATGAAGCAAGAGCCCGTGATGGAACAGTTGCTGCCATTGACAGATGAGCGTATGCAGAAGGGAGATCAAACTAACGATAAACCAAAAGCTACATGGGATTATATTTATGAGCCCGAAGCAAAGCCTGTTATAGACGATATTATGGTACGTTATGTCGAAGCGTTAATATATCAGGCAGTCACTGAAAATATGGCGTCTGAGCAGTCTGCAAGGATGGTGGCGATGAAGGCTGCATCTGATAATGCAGGAAGTGTCATTGATGAATTGACATTGATTTATAACAAATCTCGTCAAGCGGCAATTACCAAGGAATTGTCGGAAATTGTCGGCGGTGCGGCGGCTGTTTAAAACATTTTTAGTATCTAGTTAGGGAACAACAATGAGTCAAGGAAAAATTGTTCAGTGTATTGGAGCGGTGATTGATGTGGAATTCTCACGTGAATTCATCCCAAAGGTATATGATGCGTTAATAATGGAAGGTTCCGAACTTACTCTGGAAGTACAGCAGCAGCTGGGCGATGGTGTGGTGCGCACAATTGCATTGGGATCTTCGGATGGATTGCGCCGTGGAATGATGGTTAAAAATTCGGGTAAACAAATAACTGTACCTGTCGGGACAAAAACATTGGGACGTATTATGGATGTGCTGGGTCGTCCAATCGATGAGATGGGTGAAATTGGTGCAGAAAAAACCATGTCCATTCATCGAGAAGCCCCCGCTTTCGACGAACTATCGGCATCGACCGAATTATTAGAAACTGGCATAAAAGTTATTGATTTGATTTGTCCGTTTGCAAAAGGTGGAAAAGTCGGATTATTTGGTGGCGCGGGCGTTGGCAAGACCGTTAACATGATGGAGTTAATTCGCAATATCGCGATTGAACACAGTGGCTACTCGGTATTTGCGGGTGTGGGGGAACGTACTCGTGAAGGAAATGACTTTTATCATGAGATGAAAGAATCTAAAGTTCTTGATAAGGTTGCGTTGGTTTATGGACAAATGAATGAGCCACCCGGAAATCGATTGCGCGTAGCGCTGACGGGATTGACCATGGCAGAGTCATTTCGAGACGAAGGTCGTGATGTGTTATTCTTTGTTGATAATATTTACCGTTATACCTTGGCAGGAACTGAAGTATCAGCATTGCTTGGGCGTATGCCGTCTGCAGTGGGTTATCAACCGACACTGGCTGAGGAAATGGGGCGTTTGCAAGAACGGATCACATCGACAAAAACAGGTTCAATTACATCAATACAAGCTGTATATGTCCCAGCTGATGACTTAACAGATCCATCTCCAGCAACAACTTTTGGTCACTTGGATGCGACCGTGGTATTGTCTCGTGATATCGCATCGTTAGGTATTTACCCTGCTGTGGATCCACTTGATTCTACTTCACGCCAGCTTGATCCACAAGTTGTAGGTGAAGAACATTACAATACTGCACGTGCTGTACAGCAAACATTGCAACGCTATAAAGAATTAAGAGACATCATTGCTATTTTAGGTATGGATGAATTATCACCTGAAGACAAATTGGCAGTTAGTCGTGCGAGAAAGATTCAACGTTTCTTATCACAGCCATTTAACGTTGCAGAAGTCTTTACCGGGTCTCCAGGAAAATACGTATCGCTTAAAGATACAATCAAAGGTTTTAAAGGTATTGTTGAAGGCGAGTACGATGATCTGCCAGAACAGGCGTTCTACATGGTTGGTGGCATCGAAGAAGCCGTTGAAAAAGCCAAAACCCTTCAATAAATTGAGAGAAAATATCAATGGGTACTATTTTTCATCTTGATATCGTTAGTGCTGAAGAATCTATCTATTCCGGTCCAGTGGAATTTTTAGTTGCACCAGCACAAATGGGTGAAGTAGGTATTTATCCGCGGCATACTCCGATGTTGACAAGAATTAAATCTGGGATGGTTCGGATAAAAGCACAATTAAAAGAGGAAGAGCTGATATATGTTTCAGGAGGAATGTTAGAAGTTCAGCCTGATATTGTTACCATACTGGCAGATACTGCAGTTCGAAGTCATGATCTTGATGAAGCCAAGGCTATTGAAGCAAAACGTGCAGCAGAAGAGGCTATGAAGAATAAAGTGTCTGAATTAGATTATGCAAGAGCCCAGGCAGAATTAATCGAAGCCATGGCGCAATTGGCCGCAATTGATAAACTAAGAAAACGTGGACACTAATTAAATACGGAATGAAAAAAAGGCGACTTATGTCGCCTTTTTTGTGTATGTTGTCTGAGTTTTAGCTAATTATTTCAACCAAATATCTCCGGTTAGATCAATAAATGATAAAGTATTGAGAAACAAAACACGCTCCTGATCATATCCTCACGCTATACTCCTTATAAATGAAGAGTGTATATTTCGTTATACATGATGAATCGAATTGAATAAACTTAAAAATAAAGGGAGTTCAATATTGTGATTAAACTTAATATAGTAATACTTGCAGCAGGTGAAGGAAAACGCATGCGCTCTTCTCTTCCAAAGGTATTGCATACTTTGGCAGGACGTTCATTGTTAATGCATGTTACTAACACGGCCCGATTGTTATCACCTGATAAAATCTGCATTGTCATCGGGCATGGGGGGGAAATAGTAAAACAATCAATTGCCGGTGATGATTTAACTTGGGTTCTGCAACCCCAACAATTGGGTACCGGGCATGCACTAATGCAAACACTGCCGCATCTTGATAGAGATGGATTGACGCTTATTCTGTATGGAGATGTGCCATTAATCAGCACTCAAACATTGCGAGAGTTAATAGTTAAAGCAGAGGAAAAGCACTGTGTGTTGTTAACTGCTGAAGTCGAGAATCCCTTTGGTTATGGCAGAATTGTGCGCAACCCTGAAACAAGAGCAATTAAAGCTATTGTAGAGCAAAAAGACACCAATACTGAGGAACAAGAGATTCATGAAATTAATACCGGCATAATGCTGGTACCTAATGATTATTTACATAACTGGTTGCCAAAAATTGAAAACAAAAACACGCAGCATGAATATTATTTGACCGATGTCATTGCCTTGTCAGTTCAACAAGGCATTCAAGTCGAATCGTCACAAGCCAAAAATCTTTGGGAGGTAATGGGTATTAATAACAAGTCTCAACTTGCAGAGCTTGAGCGAGTCTATCAAAGACATTGTGCTGATGCGCTTCTGCATCTGGGTGTTAGTTTGATAGATCCATCTCGAATTGATATACGAGGAGAGCTTGTCTGCGGATCGGATGTTGAAATTGATATTGGCTGTATTTTTGAAGGAATGGTTAAGCTGGGTGGTTCTGTAAAAGTGGGGGCGCACTGCATTTTGAAGAATGTAAAGGTGGATACAGACACTACTATACTACCATATAGCATGATTGAAGATGCAGAGATAGGTGAAAATTGCAAGATTGGACCGTATGCACGAATACGTCCTGGAACCAAACTTTCTAACAAAGTGCATATCGGTAATTTTGTCGAGGTGAAGAATAGTCAGATCGCTTTAGGAAGTAAAGCAAATCATTTAAGCTATATTGGCGATTCCATAGTAGGGAAAAATGTCAATATTGGTGCTGGAACAATTACTTGCAATTATGATGGGGCTAATAAGCATCAAACAATCGTAGAAGATGACGTATTTATTGGATCAGACACACAGCTTATTGCGCCAGTGAGAATTTCTAAAGGTTCCACAATCGGAGCTGGATCGACTATCACTAAGGATGTGCCGGAGGGACAACTTACTTTATCCAGATCGAAGCAACTGAGTATTGCTGGGTGGAAGCGACCGCAGAAGCTAAAAATTTAAAATAGAATTATTTATGCAGTAGATTTTGATTTATCAGCTTGAATGGTGAGGAGGGTGAACTATGTGCGGAATAGTTGGTGCAGTAGCTAATGCAAATGTCGTTCCAATGTTGTTGGAAGGATTGCTACGCTTAGAATACCGAGGGTATGACTCTGCCGGACTGGTGGTGACGTGTAATGGCCTGCAAAGATTACGCACGACGGACCGCGTAACCGAACTGCAGAAACTTGCAATTAAGCAGAAGACACAGGGGCTTGCGGGCATTGCCCATACACGCTGGGCGACGCATGGAGCACCGTCAGAACGTAATGCGCATCCCCATTTTTCCGGAACTGTAGGAAAAGATACTAGAATTGCTATCGTGCATAATGGAATAATTGAAAACCATGAAATAATGCGCAAGCGCTTACAGGCGGAAGGGTTTGAATTTATATCGGATACCGATACCGAAGTTATTGCACATCTCATAGCATTTAATCTTAAGCGGACCGCTGATTTATTAAAAGCAGTTTGTGAATCTATTGCTGAATTACAAGGTGCTTACGCAATTGCTGTAATGGAAGAATCTCGACCTGAAAAGCTTGTTGTTGCACGTAACGGAGCGCCATTATTGCTAGGTTTAGGTGAAAGCGGGAATTATGCGGCTTCTGATGCATCTGCATTATTAAAAGCAACCAGGAATATGATTTATCTGGAAGAAGGCGATGTTGCTGAACTGACATGCAACGGATATCGCATTGTCAACTGTCTTAATGGCAGTTTAGTGCAAGAAGTGGCACGTACGGTTCATGAAAGTAATCTGGCGAGTGAAGCAATAGAAATGGGGCCGTATGCACATTTCATGCAGAAGGAGATATTTGAACAACCAAGTGCTGTGGCAAATACGCTGGAAATGGTATTTAGTGCGCAATCAATTTCACCCAATTTATTTGGTAGCGAAGCTGAGAAAATATTTAATAAAACCAGCAGCATTCTGATACTAGCATGCGGAACCAGCTATCATGCAGGCTTAGTTGCTCGTTACTGGCTGGAAACTGTTGCTGGATTGCCATGTAATGTTGAAATAGCGAGCGAATACCGTTATCGTGACCCCATTGCAGACCCCACTACATTAGTGGTTGGTATTTCCCAGTCGGGTGAAACCGCAGATACTCTAGCGGCCATGGGTTATGCGAAGAAACTGGGCCATCACTATAGCCTTGCCATTTGCAACGTACCGGAAAGTGCTCTGATACGGCAAACTGATCTGCGTTTCCTCACCCGGGCAGGTCCGGAAATTGGTGTGGCCTCGACTAAAGCGTTCACTACGCAGCTAGCATCACTCTTACTGCTAACGGTGACACTAGCGAAGATGCGCCATAAATTATCTAATGAAGATGAACAACGGATGATCATGGCGCTACGTCATTTACCGGTAGCTCTGCAGCATGCACTACAAGTCGAACCGCAAGTAAAGATTTGGGCTAAAAACTTTGCACAAAAGCGCCATGCATTATTTCTTGGACGAGGTGTTCATTATCCTGTTGCTATGGAAGGCGCACTTAAGCTCAAAGAGATTTCTTATATACATGCTGAGGCCTACGCGGCTGGGGAATTAAAACATGGTCCGTTAGCTTTAGTAGATAGCGAAATGCCAGTTGTTGCAATTGCGCCCAATGATCAACTGTTGGGTAAACTAAAATCGAATCTGCAAGAAGTGCATGCGCGAGGTGGCGAACTCTATGTGTTTGCGGACGCAGATTCCCAGATAGCGCAAGGAGAGAATCTGCACGTAATCCGATTAGCAGAGCATGCTGGTTTACTCAGTCCAATTCTTCATACGATACCGCTTCAGCTATTGGCTTATCATGTTGCCTTAGAGAAGGGAACTGATGTGGATAAACCACGGAATCTCGCTAAAGCAGTAACAGTAGAATAAGAATAATCTGATAAAGATGGGAATAAATATATTTAATTCTGAAGCATGTTATATAAAATAATTAATCGTTTTAAGTGACTAGAGTTCAGTACTTTATCCATAAGCTATCGGGTGGTAACAGAAGTCTACTTTCATAAAGGGCACAGATAAATGGCAGGTCATAGCAAATGGGCTAATATCAAACACAAAAAAGCCGCACAAGATGCTAAACGCGGTAAGGTATTTACTCGGCTCATCAAGGAGATTACTGTGGCTGCCCGCATGGGTGGCGGGGATTCTGATAGTAATCCGCGCTTGCGTTTAGCGGTGGATAAAGCATACGATCAGAATATGCCGAAGGACAATGTGGAGCGTGCGATTAAGCGTGGCAGCGGCACTCTGGACGGCGCTGATTATGAAGAAATTCGTTATGAAGGCTATGGCATAGCGGGTGCTGCTGTGATGGTTGATTGCATGACAGATAATCGTGTTCGCACTGTGGCTGATGTACGCCATGCCTTTACTAAGTATGGTGGCAATCTGGGTACGGACGGTTCCGTCAATTTCTTATTCAAACACTGCGGTCAATTAATTTTTGCACCTGGAACTAATGAAGATAAGCTCATAGAAGTCGCATTGGAGAGTGGAGCCGAAGATGTGATCAGCAATGAGGATGGTAGTATTGAAGTAATTACTGATCCCTATGTATTTATAAACATTAAAGAGGTACTGGAGAAATCGGGGTTTAAGGCTGAGTTGGCGGAAGTGACCATGAAACCAAGCAATGAGGCTGTATTGGTTGGTGATGATGCTGTAAAAATGCAAAAATTACTGGATGCTCTGGAAAATCTTGATGACGTGCAGAATGTATACACCACAGCAATTCTTGAAGAATAATAAGTATTGTATCGGCAGGTGACAAAATCCGTATTCTTGGCATAGATCCTGGTTTACGTATTACCGGCTTTGGTGTGATCGATAAAATTGGAAGTAACTTAACCTATGTCAGCAGTGGCAGTGTTAAAACCTTTGAAGGTGAATTGCCTTCTCGCCTCAAGTTAATTCTGGATAATTTGAGTGAAGTTATTACGCAATACAAGCCCGAACATGTTGCTATTGAGCAGGTTTTTGTAAATATCAATCCTCAGTCTACATTATTACTAGGTCAAGCACGTGGCGCGGCTATTTGCGCAGCAGTGATGAATGATTTGATTGTGGCTGAATATACCGCGTTGCAAATAAAACAAGCAGTAGTGGGTAATGGTCATGCCAAAAAAGATCAAGTGCAAGAAATGGTTATGCGGTTACTTAATCTAGCTGGCAGTCCAAGTGCTGATGCTGCAGATGCATTGGCTTGTGCGATATGTCACGCCCATGGTGGAATGGGGCTTGGAAAGATTGCGACAACGGGCTATCGCATGAAACGAGGGCGTTTAGTATGATAGGGCGAATAACCGGAATTTTGCTGGAAAAACACCCACCGCAGGTACTGTTGGATGTTCAGGGGGTTGGTTATGAAATAGATGTGCCAATGAGTACTTTTTATGATCTTCCGGTGATAGGTGTACAAGCAACATTGTATACGCATCTTCTGATACGTGAAGATGTGCATCTGTTATTTGGTTTCGCAACAGAATCAGAGCGTCAGACTTTTCGTCAACTGATCAAAATTTCTGGTGTGGGTGCAAGAACTGCACTGTCGCTTTTGTCAGGTTTGAGTGTGACTGATTTGTATCGTGCTGTGGAAGAACAGGATAGTACGCGACTCATTCGAGTGCCCGGTATCGGGAAAAAAACAGCTGAGCGCTTATTGCTTGAGTTGCGGGATAAGCTGGGCACTACAGGGACTGACTTAAATCAGAGTTCGTCGAAGCGAACCAATGACAATGACATACTCAATGCATTGTTATCATTAGGTTACAATGATCGGGAAGCCGATTGGGCCATTAAGAAAATCGCATCGAATGCGACCGTATCCGATGGCATACGGCAAGCGTTGCAACTACTATCTAAGGAAAAGTAATCGGAATGTGACTTGGACGGACCTAATGAATGATTGAAACAGATCGACTTGTTGCTGCTGCACCTGCGTCATCCCAAGAAGAAATTCTTGAACGAGCGCTACGCCCAAAACAGTTGGAAGAGTATGTCGGTCAGGAAAAGATTCGTGGGCAATTGCAGATATTCATTGAAGCAGCCAGAAATCGCCATGAAGCACTTGATCATGTTTTGTTATTCGGCCCGCCAGGTTTAGGTAAAACTACACTTGCACATATCATCGCCAGAGAAATGGGCGTTAATTTGCGCCAAACGTCTGGTCCGGTTTTAGAACGTCCGGGCGACCTGGCAGCTTTGCTGACAAACTTGGAACCTAACGATGTTTTATTTATTGATGAAATACATCGCTTGTCTCCGATGGTCGAGGAGATACTTTATCCGGCTCTGGAAGACTATCAACTTGATATTATGATTGGTGAGGGGCCAGCCGCGCGTTCTGTGAAATTGGATTTGCCCGCATTTACCTTAGTTGGTGCTACCACGCGTGCAGGTATGCTTACTAATCCATTGCGCGATCGTTTCGGTATTGTTTCACGTTTGGAATTTTACACACCGGAAGAGCTTAGCAAAATTGTCATCCGATCTGCTGGGTTATTAAAAGTGGAGATATCGCACGATGGCGCATTTGAAATTGCGCGTCGCTCGCGCGGTACGCCACGGATTGTTAATCGATTATTGCGTCGTGTGCGTGATTTTGCAGAAGTTAAAGCCGATGGGCATGTGACATATGCAGTAGCCGAAGCAGCATTAAGTATGTTGGATGTGGATGCAATCGGGTTGGATGTCATGGATCGAAAGTTGTTGTTGGCTGTAATAGAAAAATTTAGTGGGGGGCCAGTCGGTGTGGATAATCTCGCGGCGGCAATTAGTGAAGAGCGTGACACAATTGAGGATGTGCTAGAACCTTATTTGATTCAGCAAGGATTCCTGAAGCGTACGCCAAGGGGGCGCATGGCAACTGCAGCGACTTATCAACATTTTGGCATCGCATTGCCAAGAAATGGGTTAAGCGGCGCTTTCTGGGAAGATAATAACTTATAATCAATCATTTTATCGTTCACGGCTTATGCAAATTCAAACATTACGCATCATCGTAGCTTTATTGCTTACATTGGTTGTTATGTTGTATTTTTACACCAATCGAGAAAAAGATTATTACACTAAGAGCGCAGAGCCAGCTGTTGCCAGGATACTGACTGAAATATCTGGCTGGGAAAAGCACGTGCTGTTGACGCATTTGGCACCAGAAGCTAAGCAAACAGTGAGTGACGAACAATTGGATAAACTGATGAATCTGTATCGTGGTTTTGGTCGATTTCAGTCTATTGAAGAACTTAATTTTTCGCGTACAGTCAGTGCATTCTCACTTGTGGGTGAGAAGCGCATCAATTATTCAGGCATTGCAAAATTTGATGCCGGGCCCGTAAATATGAATATTACTTTATTAGAGCGAGGAGGATTCTTTCTTGTTTACAACTTTACATTAGCAAAAGCTACACAAGAATAGGGTAATTAATAGATCAGTATAATTCATGCTATTATGCCTTGAACTATATCTCGCTTATTATAGTCTTATTTGTCGTTAGAATAGTCTTGGATTAATTTTATAGTGGAGGTTTTTATGAATCAAAATTACTCAACAGCTGCTCAAGGATCATCGTCAGCCATTGCGACAAACAAAGTGTTACGCAGTACATATATGCTTTTATCCCTGACATTATTGTTCAGTGGGCTTACTGCTGCACTTTCAATGTTCATGAATATGCCACCGATGACATACATGATATCTGTTATTGGTGGAATGGTGATTGCCATGTTTGTTCTGCCTCGTTTTGCTAACTCATCAGCCGGTATAGGAATTGTTTTCCTCATTACTGGTATGCTGGGATTTGGATTGGGACCAATACTGAGTATGTATGCATCATTGCCTAATGGTGGAAATATCATTACGTTGTCGCTAGGAGGCACCGGAGCCATTTTCATGGGATTGTCAGCATATGCGCTGGCTACACGAAAAGACTTCAGTTTTATGGGTGGCTTCTTGATGGTGGGTTTTCTTTTGGTGCTATTGGCAGCACTAGCGAATATATTCTTGCAGATACCAGCCATGTCATTGATGATTTCAGCTGTAGTTATCATGATTATGAGCGGTTTTATCTTGTATGACACCAGTCGCATTATTCACGGTGGTGAAACTAACTATGTGCTGGCGACCATTGGCTTGTACATGACAATCTTCAATATTTTTATTAGCTTACTACAAATATTGGGTATTATGGGAAATGATGACTAGTTCCCAACGATGGGTATGAACATTTAAAACCCCGGTTTGAACCGGGGTTTTATTTTAGACAAAGAGTTTTGTAGAAGAAAGCATTCAGGAAGAGCGAATATATGGACTGGATGGAAATTGTTTCTGCTTTGGCGCTTCTAATGTTCATTATTGTCCTGTTACCAGCTACCCGGAATATGATGAAGAATAGCGCAAAGGGCACATTGGCAGATTGGATGGGTTTTGTTTTCCCTGTCGTTGTGGTTTTTTTATTTATTATGCTTTTGGTTAAATTAGTGTGATACAGATTTTCTGGATCTACAGGCATTCAAGAGAGAGATTTTTTTGGCAAACTTATTTCTTCTAAGGTTGAGCATTCTCAGTTAGATTTAATATTCAATGGACATCACACTCTAATTAAGTTGCTTTGCTGTTTGAGTATTAAGTGTACTTGTAGATATTAAATATCTGTAGCGGTAAACTTTCAACAAGAAGTCAAACTTGAAACTGAAACGTTAAAGCTAATAACTCAGCTGAGAATATCGATATTCACTAAAGAAAAGTAAGGTGTGAATTCTGCGCCCTATCAATGCTCTTTATGTGTATCCAAACAAGAATACCATTTTAAAAGAAGGGGAATATTGCTATAAAAATCATGATTTTTCCTTGTTTGGGCAGCAGCGCCGTGCTAGAATTTCCATTCGATTAATTAGCGTGTAGAAGATTCTATAACTAAGAAAATCTAAGTTGCGGATAGTAAGGGAATTCGGCCAAGGAAATGTAACTATCGTCAATAATGGTGTGGTTTTAACAAAACAGGATTTTGGCGTATGACTTCCGTAGCTGGCTGAACAGGATAAGCGTTCAGGTTTGTAGCGTTGTAGTCGTACCTGAAATCTGTAAAATTAGTAATCATGTGGGGGGGAATATGAGAAGTAAATTAGTAGCAACCCTGGCGGGGGTATCCACTCTCGCTTTGTATTCAAGTATGGCAGTAGGGTCTAAATATAATTTTCCAGAGCCGCAAAGTATCATCGCGAGAGAAACCTATGATATGCATATTTGGATTATGTGGATTTGTTTGGTTATTTTTATTGGTGTGTTTGGTGTCATGTTTTACTCCATACTCAAGCACCGCAAATCTGTGGGATACAAAGCAGCAAACTTTCATCACAGCACTACAGTAGAAATTATCTGGACTGTAATACCTTGTATTATTCTTGTGGTTATGGCATTGCCTGCGACTAAGACAGTTATTTCTATGAAGGACACATCTAGTCCTGATATGACCATCAAAGCAACTGGTTATCAATGGATGTGGGGTTATGACTATCTCCAAGGGGAGGGAGAGGGGATTAGTTTCTATAGTAAATTGTCGACACCAAGAGCTCAATATGAAAATAAAGAACCTAAGGGCGAAAATTATTTGCTAGAAGTAGATAATCGTGTCGTTGTACCTGTAGGTAAGAAGGTGCGGGTAATTATCACAGCAAATGATGTGCTTCATGCATGGTGGGTGCCAGCATTAGGCGTTAAACAAGATGCTGTTCCAGGTTTTATTCGTGATTCATGGTTTACAGCAGATGCTCCTGGAATTTATCGTGGACAGTGTGCTGAATTGTGTGGTAAAGATCATGGATTTATGCCAATTGTGGTTGAAGTGATGAATGCAGATGATTATTCTAAATGGGTGGCTGCACAGTTAGGTGCATCCGCTGTTAAGACATCAATGCATATAGAAAATAAGTAAAAGGAGATAACTATGGCAGCAGTACACGGTGACGTACATGGTCACGAACATGATGATCATCATCCCAGTGGAATAATGCGCTGGGTTAAAACGACCAATCATAAAGACATAGGTACGATGTATCTTTGGTTTAGTTTTACTATGTTTATGGTAGGTGGTTTTTTGGCTATGGGAATACGAGCAGAGCTATATCAACCCGGTATTCAAATTTTACAGCCAGAACTATTTAATCAATTTACTACGTTACACGGGCTAATAATGGTGTTTGGTGCCATCATGCCAGCGTTTGTGGGTTTTGCTAACTGGCAAGTACCGATGATGATTGGTGCGCCCGATATGGCTTTTGCTCGGATGAATAACTGGAGTTTCTGGTTGTTACCTGTAGCGGCAACACTGCTTGTAGGTTCATTTTTTGTACCAGGTGGTGCAGCAGCAGGTGGTTGGACATTCTACCCGCCACTTTCAACACAAGGTGGTCTGGGCGTGGATCTAATGATTTTTTCAGTTCATATTTTAGGTGCTTCCTCAATTATGGGCTCAATTAATATCATCACGACCATTTTAAATATGCGCGCGCCAGGTATGACAATGATGAAGATGCCAATGTTTGTATGGACATGGTTGATCACTGCCTATTTGCTGGTTTTGGTGATGCCGGTTCTGGCTGGTGTCGTAACTATGCTGCTGACAGATCGTCATTTTGGCACAAGTTTCTTCAATGCAGCCGGTGGCGGAGACCCAGTTCTGTTTCAGCATATTTTCTGGTTCTTTGGGCACCCAGAAGTGTATATTATGATTTTGCCAGCTTTTGGTATTGTTTCTGAAATCATTCCAACATTCTCAAGAAAGCCACTATTCGGATACTCATCAATGGTTTATGCAACAGCATCTATTGCGATTTTATCTTGTATAGTCTGGGCGCATCACATGTTCACAGCAGGGATGCCAACGGTTGGGCAACTATTTTTCATGTATGCAACGATGCTGATCGCAGTTCCAACTGGTGTAAAAGTGTTTAACTGGACAGCAACAATGTGGCGTGGTTCGATGACTTTCGAAACTCCTATGTTATTCGCAATAGGTTTCATATTCCTGTTTGTGATTGGTGGTTTTAGCGGTGTGATTTGTGCAATTGTACCTATTGATATCCAAGTACAGGATACTTACTATGTAATTGCCCATTTCCATTATGTTCTCGTGTCAGGTGCCTTATTTGCCTTATTTGCTGGCGTATATTACTGGATTCCAAAGTGGACCGGTCATATGTACAGTGAAACGCTTGGTAAATGGCATTTCTGGTTATCGATGTTTTTCTTTAATGCGACATTCTTTGTTCAGCATTTCTTGGGATTAGCTGGTATGCCGCGTAGAATTCCTGATTACAATTTGCAATTCGCGGATTTTAATATGATTTCTAGCCTTGGCGCGTTTGGGTTTGGACTGACGCAGCTTCTATTCCTCTACCTCGTGATTGATTGTATACGTAATGGGGAAAAAGCACCTCAGTCGCCATGGGATGGAGCAACAACTCTGGAGTGGACGCATTTGCCATCACCGGCGCCATACCACAGTTTTGAAACACCACCGATTGTTAAGTAAAGACAGTCAGAGAAAAGCGTATGTCACAAGATACAGAATTAAAGCGTAAAAAGCTAAGAACTGGATTGTTTCTGTTATTTACGGTGGTAGCACTTTATTTAACGGTTATTTACAAACAATATGGTAACTAACTTATCGAAAGCTAATGTAGTAATGATGAAAAAGTTGTTGGTTTTCACATTAATAATGTTTGTTTTTGGATATGCTCTTGTACCATTTTATGAAAAATTCTGTGAAGTAACTGGAATTAATAATCTGCTAAAACCAGACGTACTGGTTAAAGAGAATTGGGTGGATGAAAAGCGCTGGATTACAGTGGAATTTGATGCGAATACAAGAGGATTGCCTTGGCAATTTAAACCACTGCAAACCAGCGCTCGTATTCATCCTGGTGAAGCAATCAGTGTGATGTACGAAATTACAAATGACTCAGATCGTGAAATAAACGGGCAAGCGATACCCAGTTACAGCCCGCGTTTTCTGGATAAACATTTGAAGAAGTTTGAATGTTTTTGCTTTACAAAACAAGTTCTTAAGCCATATGAGACTAGACAAATGCCAGTGCAATTTGTAATTGAACCTGGATTGCCGCCAGAGATAAATACGGTGACTATTTCATATACTTTCTTTGAATTACCCGGTAGTGGAAGCGTGGCTACAAAATAAGGCAGAGGAAGTGAATAAGATTACTGAAAAACAAAGTAGCGTTAGTATTTTGCAGATTGCTAAAGCTGTCATGGCCGCATTTATGGGAATCCGCACAAAGAGTGATCTTGAGAATGATGCTGCAACTTTGAAGCCAGTTCATGTTGTCATAGGCGGGATTATTGGAGGCTTGGTATTTGTAATCTGTGTGTTGTTATTAGTTCAATTGGTAGTTAGAAATTAAATAAATCATAAGTAGGAGGAGATAAGAATGAGTCAAGAATCCGGACACTATTATGTCCCAGCACCATCGGCATATCCAATAATAGGATCGACCGCGCTGTTATTTTTAGGGTCAGGCGCAGCCCTGACCATGAATAAGATGGAGCTTGGATATGGTCTGTTAGCAGTAGGTTTTGCCATACTGATTTATATGTTATTTGGTTGGTTTGGAACTGTAGCAAGGGAAAGTGAAAGTGGTAAATTTAATCAGCAGGTAGATCGTTCATTTCGTTGGGGAATGAGCTGGTTCATTTTGACAGAAGTAATGTTCTTCTGTGCATTTTTTGGTGCATTGTTTTATATGCGTAACCTTTCGATTCCTTGGCTAGAAGCAGAAAGCTCAGTATTGGGAAATAGCTTCTGGTCCTCATATAATGGTGCATGGCCAACCGCGGGACCTGGCGTACACGAACAATTCACCCCGATGGGAGCATGGGGGTTGCCTGCTTTCAATACACTGTTACTGTTATTGTCGGGTGTAACCTGTACCCTGGCACATCACGCACTGAAAGAAAACAGACGCGATGGACTCAAAAAATGGTTGCTCGCTACCATATTTTTAGGCGCATTATTCATAGGCTGCCAAGCTTATGAGTATATTCACGCTTACAATGATTTGAATCTAAAATTGACAACAGGTGCTTATGGTTCAACCTTCTTCATGTTGACTGGATTTCACGGATTCCATGTAACTGTGGGTGCAATCATGCTGACAGTAATCTACTTCCGTAGTTTAGCCGGGCACTTTACTCCTGAGAATCACTTCGGTTTTGAAGGAGTGGCTTGGTACTGGCACTTTGTTGACGTGGTATGGTTAGGGCTGTTTATTTTTGTTTATTTGATGTAAAAGAAACAGAGGTGGTAGAGAAGATTCCAGCTTTTGCACACAGACACTAAGAGTTTAGTTAGAAGAAAAGATTTCTTGTGAGGTGTAAAAGTCTGGAATTTTTTATTTGCGAGATAAAAGATAAGAAATTCAGTTAGTATTTCTTCTAAAACTGACTAAAAATATAGGACATACATTTCCTAAAAATAACAGTCAATCGAGTATCAAAATTTATACAGACAGAAAATGATTGTATTGGGATACCGCTTTGAACCAAAGCTGTGGGTGGTTTTAGTTACCGCAGTGTCTGTTATCATTTTCATTGAATTGGGTAAGTGGCAGTTATCTCGCGCTGATGAAAAAAATGCACGGCATGAGCTTCTTGAACAATATGCAAAGCAACCCGCAGTGACATTGCCAAATACTTTGGTCAAGCTAGAAGATTTTCAGTATCGAGAAGTTGAAGTGCAGGGTGAATTTCTTTCTGAACACACAATATTTCTGGATAATAAAACTCATCAGGGTCATGCGGGCTATCACGTTATTACACCACTTAAGATTGTGAATAGCGCGTTACTTGTTGCGATCAACAGAGGGTGGGTCGCGACAGGATATGACAGATCAGTATTGCCGCATGTCAATGAAATTAATGGTGTTATTAATGTAACTGGGTTAGTGGTAGCACCAGAATTGAGGACATTCAAGCTGTCTGAAATGGTAACAACAGGTAAGGTCTGGAATGACTTTAATCTGCAGCGCTATCAGGAGGAGACAGGGCAAGAAATTCAACCTCTGATGGTATTGCAAAAGAATAATGTAGAAGATGGACTGATGCGTGATTGGGATAGGCCAGACTCAGGTGCTGCCAAGAATTTAGGCTATGCAGTTCAATGGTTTTTACTAGCAACTACAGCAATAATTATTTTCTTAGTGTTGAATGTTAAACGAAAAAATACAAAAGTCTAATAGGCGTAAATTTTTACTACTTCTGGCATTAATGTGTGCTCCGGTTGTAATTTCTTATGCCTTATATTTTCTGGAATATAAACCAGAAAGTAAGCACTATGGTGATTTAATACCGATCGTTAAGGTGACAGGAAAAGCAACCAACCAAGCTGATAATACGATCCTGCGTATGAAGGATCTGCATGGAAAGTGGGTTCTGGTGACAGTAGATTCTGGGCACTGTGACGAAGCTTGTCAGAAAAAATTATATTTTATGCGACAAGTACGGTTAGTGCAGGGAAAACAAAAACATCGAATTGAACGGCTTTGGCTAATTAATGACGATGTCATTCCAGATGCGGAATTAGTTAAAGAATATGATGGCACATTCTTTGTTAAAGCTCAGGATAGCGAGATTCTTAGTTTTATTGAAACCAAAGAAATTCAAACAAAACACATCTACTTAATTGATCCAATAGGTAATTTGATGATGCGTTTCCCAGAAAACGTAGATGGGACAAAAATGGGTCATGACATAAAAAGATTGTTACATGTTTCGCAAATAGAGCATTAAGATTTGATTGTGTCTCAGCAGACAGGATTCGCTTGAATCAAATATAAAAATATTCAATGAAGATGGATAAAGGAGATCAAAGACATGTCTACTAGTATGACTTGGCATGAAACAGCAACCCGTATTAATCAGTTTTACCGCTTAACGAAACCGCGCGTTGTATCGTTGATTGTATTTACTGCAGTGATTGGAATGTTTCTGGCAGTCCCCGGGGCGGTACCTTTGGATATCCTAATCTTTGGAACGATAGGTATTGCGTTAGTGGCTGGGGCTGCCGCAGCATTAAATTGCCTGGTAGAACAAAAAATGGATGCCGTGATGGCGCGAACGAAAGGAAGGCCCCTTCCACAAGGCAAAGTGAGTGTTCCAGAAACTCTGTTCTTTCTGCTGATTGTCGGAGGATTGGGTCTTTTTATGCTGTATCACTGGATCAATGAGCTCACTATGTGGCTGACGCTTGGCACTTTTGTAGGCTATGCCATAATTTATACCGTGATTCTGAAACCGCTGACGCCGCAGAATATCGTAATAGGCGGCGCTTCAGGCGCTATGCCGCCAGTATTGGGCTGGGCTGCAGTGACGGGTGATGTAACCGCAGATGCGCTGTTGTTATTTTTGATTATCTTTGCCTGGACACCACCACATTTTTGGGCACTTGCGCTATACAGAAAAAATGAATATGCCTCAATTGGTATGCCTATGCTTCCAGTGACACATGGTGATCAATTTACAAAATTGCAAGTATTGTTGTACACAATCATTTTGTGTGTTGTGACAACTCTGCCTTATATAACTCAAATGAGTGGACTAATTTATTTGGGAAGTTCTATTGTGTTAAATGGAATTTTTATGTACTACGCAGTAGAAATTTACAGAAACTATAGTGACCAATTGGCACGGGAAGCGTTCCGTTATTCGATACTCTATTTAGCGTTGCTATTCGTGGCACTGTTAGTAGATCACTATTTCTTTTTTTAGAATTTAAGCTTTAAGTATCAGAAATATTGCGCTTGTAATATGTGGTTATTATGTGGTTGTCACATATTACAAGCGAAAATTAAATATAGTTCTCAGATTGACTCAGTCTTAGGAAACAATTTTCCAGGATTAAGAATATTGTTGGGATCGAACAAATGTTTGATGCTCTTCATTAAATCCAGTGTTGCACGGTCTATCTCTTTTGTTACAAAAGCACGTTTCTCGCTACCAATACCATGTTCTCCCGATAAAGTGCCTCGAAGCGTGATAACCAAGTCAAATATTTCATCCAAACAGCATTCGGCTCGTGCAACTTCTTCAGCATCATCAGGGTTTATCAACAAATTGACATGAATATTACCATTCCCAGCATGGCCAAAATTTACATTGTGCAGGTGATGTTGCGTACTTAGTTGTGTCAATCCGTGTAAAAATTGGGGCAGGGTACTAACCGGTACTACAACATCTTCATTAATCTTCTTAGGCGCAATTTCACGTAATAGAGGGGATAAAGCCTTGCGGGCTTTCCATAGTGCCGCAGTATCATTCACCTGGTTGGCATGAATCAATCCGCCGGTTCTGCATGCCGCAAGTATTGCGGATAACGCATCAGGAATGTCATTCTTGGAACCATCGACTTCTATCATCAGCATGGCGGTTGTATTCGTTGGTAGCATGTCAGGATAGCGGCCACGTATCAGGTTTAGCGAGCCGGAATCGAGAAATTCAAGAGCGCTTGGCAGTTGTGGTAGTGACATAATATTAACTATAGCTTCTGCGCAACTTGAAAGATCGTGGAAATGTGCTGTAATGCCAGCGACGACACTGGGTAAAGCAGTTAGTTTAAGTGTTGCCTCGGTAATCACAGCGAGTGTTCCTTCGGAACCAATTAGAAGACGCGTAAGATCATATCCAACGACACCTTTGGTGGTGTAACAGCCGGTTGTAATGAAGTCTCCCGCGCCGGTCACAGCTTTCAAACCCAGAACATGTTCACGGGTCGTGCCATACTTAACCGCATGAGGGCCACCTGCACTGGTGGCGATATTTCCACCAACACTTGAGAACATGGCACTGGAAGGATCGGGCGGCCAGAAAAAACCAAATGGCTTGGCAGCATCTTGTACGGATTGATTCAATACACCAGGCTCAACCACGACAACACGATTCGCAGGGTCGATAGAAATGATATTGGTCATGCGTTCCATCGATAAAGCAATGCCGCCAAATTCTGGCAAGCTACCGCCCGCAGTACCGGTACCACGCCCGCGGGGAATAAGCGGGATCTGATATTGGTTGCAAAGCGCTACGATGTGTTGCACTTCCTCTCCGGTTAGCGGAAACAGTACGGCATCAGGCGGAAATATTTTGCGACTGTTATCATAAGCATAAGAATAGCAATCTACCGGATCGGTATAAAAGCGATCGGGAGGAAATGCTCCCTGCAAATCAGCTATCAAATTAGCTGGTATCATGAAATTAATTCAGATATTCGAATACTTTGACGACTTTCTTCACGCCAGATGTAGCACTGGCAATTTGAGCTGCATTATCGGCTTCTTGTCGGGTAACCACACCGAGCAGATACACTACTTCATTCTCTGTCACAATCTTGACATGATTAATCTGAAACTTGCGTTCGGTTAAAAAGCGAGTCTTTACCTTGGAAGTAATCAATGTATCATTGCTGCGGGAAGCCAGTGAAGTGTTTCCGGCAACAGCGATTTCATTGAAGATTTTGCGCACATTATCAACACCCATAATCAGTTTCTCAATATCCCCCTTGATGGTTTCTGTCGGCGCTTCTCCCGTTAACAGAACCATGCGATTATAACTGGTGATATTAATGTGTACTTTATCGCCAAATTGTTGATAAATACGCCGCGACCCTTTTAATTCAATGCCCTCATCTTCAATGAACATGCCACTGGTTCTACGATCCTCGGAGATATATGCGCCAGTTCCTGCTGCTGTACCAACTGCAAACATCGGAACACAACCTACCAGAAATGGGAAGATTAAAAAAAGAGCCAGCCAAGTTTGATTGAGATATTTCATTTAATTTACTCCACAGAATTCAAAATTGCATGCCTGATAATACAGTAAAATAGCCGGATCACGAATAATCAATAGCCTAAAACACAGCATTACAAAGTGACTTAACAGGCATTATGAGCATAGAAGAATACCAACATACTTTAACTGAACAGATCCAAAGCGCGGGTAAAGGTGATGCTTCATCTACGGTGCTGGGTGTGGCAGTGGGAGAGGATCGCTATTTGATCCCAATGACTGAAGTCAGTGAAGTCATACAGATACCCAAATTAGCGCACGTTCCGTTAACGCAGCCCTGGTTTCTTGGTTTGGCCAATGTGCGCGGGAATCTCTACGGAATCACAGATATAGGTGTCTATCTAGGCGGAAATCCAACGCAATTCAACCTAAAATCACGAATCTTACTTGCTTCTCCAGGGAATAAGATGTTCGGTGGTTTCATAGTCAACAGTATGCTGGGTATTAGAAATTTGTCTGAATTTACACCGGTTAAATCGGCCAAAAAGAAACTGCCTAAGGGTGTTACCGCAAATTATAAGGATACAGAAGGACGGCTATGGCGAGAATTAAGCCTATATGAATTGATCCGTGATGAAAAATTCTTGCAGATTGCGCGTGAATGAATTGCCGTTTGAAGATATGCCGATACGTTTTTATTACAAATTATTTGATAAGTGATTGAGAGAATCATGTCGACTCCCCACTCCGTAGCAAAAGATAAAGCCAAAATTTTATCCGAAGCGTTGCCTTATATTCAGCGTTTTCATGGCAAAACCATCGTGATTAAATATGGCGGGAATGCCATGGTTGAAGAAAATCTTAAACATGGATTCGCGCGCGATGTCGTGCTGCTAAAACTGGTTGGTATGAATCCGGTGGTGGTTCATGGCGGTGGTCCGCAGATCGACGACATGCTCAAACGTGTTGGTAAGCAAGGTGAATTTATCCAAGGCATGCGTGTCACCGATGCGGAAACCATGGATTTGGTAGAAATGGTATTAGGCGGATCGGTCAACAAAGACATCGTGAGCCTAATCAATCGCCACGGCGGCAAAGCCGTTGGGTTGACGGGCAAGGATGGCGCTTTTATCCGCGCTAAGAAGATGCTCATGGCAGATCGCGAAACAGCGGGAAAATGGATCAATATCGGTCAGGTGGGCGAAATTGAATCGATCGATCCCTCATTGATTGCGCTGCTCGATACACAAGATTTTATTCCGGTCATTGCACCCATTGGTGTGGGTGCCGAAGGTGAGTCGTATAATATCAATGCGGATCTGGTTGCCGGTAAGCTGGCTGAAATTCTCAAGGCGGAAAAACTGATTTTATTATCCAACATCCCCGGTGTGTTGGATAAAGAAGGCAATTTGCTGACCGGATTGACCGCGCAGAAAGTCGATGAGTTATTTGCTGACGGCACTATTTCCGGCGGTATGTTACCCAAGATTGGATCCGCCCTGGATGCCGTCAAGAAGGGTGTCAAATCCTGTCACATTATTGATGGGCGAGTAGAGCATGCACTGCTGCTGGAAATATTGACCGATCAAGGTGTGGGTACTTTGATTAAGGAAAACTAGAAAAATCTTTGACTGACTGTCATTTCGAGCACCGCGAGAAATCTACAAAGATTCCTCTCTGCGTTCGGAATGACCAATGTGAGTTTTTCAGGAGTTCTATAGGTGCAAAGAAGCCTTGGGATGCTACCAGCGCTTGCCCAAAGCCGTCAGAATGCCGCGCAAAATCTGCACTTCCTCTTTCTCCAGCCGCGCCCGTGCAAACAAACGGCGAATGCGCTGCATCAACAGCTTGGGTTTTTGCGGATCAAGAAAATCGCTGGCAATCATCGCCTGTTCAAGATGCGCATAAAATAACTCCAGATCATTAAAACTAACGGGTGATCCAATCGGGGATGCAGGTTCTTCGTTTTCTATCAGCGCCATGCGCAACTCATACGCCATCACTTGCACTGCGCTTGCCAGGTTCAGTGAAGTGAATTCCGGGTTGGCGGGAATATGAATAATGATCTGGCACTTATTCACTTCCGCGGTAGTCAGTCCGGATGTTTCTGCGCCAAACAGCAATGCGACCGGCTGTTGCCGCGCATAACGCAATAATTCTCGTGCACCCTGCCGTGCATTGAACACATCATGCGAAAGGTCGCGTGGTCGCGCCGTCATCGCAGCAACCATCACGGTGTTTTCCAACGCTTCATCCAATTCGGTGCAAACCTTAATTTTATCCAGAATATCGCGCGCACTAACCGCACGCGCATCCGCCTCTCGATCCGGGAAAAGCCGGGGATTGATCAGATACAGCGCGCCCAATCCCATCGTTTTCATCGCCCGTGCAGCCGCGCCGATATTGCCGGGATGGCTGGTGTGGCTGAGAACGATGCGAACATTATCAAGCGGACAAGGAGCATTCATAGTGAGTGGATTTTATTGATGTGGAAAGTATGACTTAATGGATCAACCAATAGCGTGTCAGACTGCCAGCATCAAGAATTTGACAGAATTTCACCCAACAGCCTGATTCTATCAGAAGAAAGAAAACAATGATGTGATGCCCAAATGCTTTGATGCGATGCGTTTATTCACTGGTAGAATTGATCCATCATTAGTAACTTGTTGTTATAAAGTGGCGACCAGGCAAAATCTCACCTTAGGAAGTTGAACTCAATCATGGCAGCAAACGAAGACAAGACAGCAGTGAACGGTTCAAACCAAAAGCCACAGCAGGAGACCCTGCTCGATGATGAATTCTCACTCGAGTTGCAAGAAGCATCGCCAGAAGCCGTGACACCGAGAAAATCATCCTCCGGAAAGACTGTGCCCGATCATAAGAAAGGCAAAAATCAGTCTTCCGAAGTGCTCAGTTACCGGCATGACGATAAACGCACCAACAATCCGCATGTCGGCATGGTCGACACGCATTCCGACGGCGTGGAAGGAAAAACCGCCTGGCAATACGACCCGCATATCGATCCGGCGCTGAATTTTGATAGCAGCCGCTCAACGATTGAAACCTTGATCGATGATGCGCTGGCATCGGGAGACAAAGAGCAGATGCAAGCGGCACTGGAACAGCTCAAACGCATGCAGTCGCCGTATTTGAACTGGAGCGGCAAGGCCGAACGCACCAGTTTTTCAGTGGACACTGTGTCACTGCATGTGCACGAACGCATTGATCCGGCGACGATTCTGGCTGCGGTGCAGAAAAAGCTGAAAGACGGCAAAGGAAAACCCGGCGCCGCAATTCAGCCGGATTTGTTCCATGCGCCGTTTGAAAACCTGCCGCTACGCGAAGCCATCGATTTTTACAAACACGACCGCGATTGGGCGAACCGGCTGATTGCCGGGGATTCGCTGCTGGTGATGAACTCGTTGCTGCAAAAGGAAGGCATGGCCGGGCAGGTACAGATGATCTACCTCGACCCGCCTTACGGCATCAAGTACGGCTCCAACTTTCAGCCGTTCGTCAACAAACGCGACGTGAAAGACCGC
>NZ_JAIEME010000003.1 GCF_019752415.1 Nitrosomonas sp. | reverse complement strand
CGGCGAACGAGATGAAGCACGAGGCGCACGGAACGCAACAACCGAGACATATCAATATGATAGGCGAGGGAGTGAGTGCCGCGCAACGAAGTGATTCGCTCGTGCAGTTAATTAATCAGCATTTCCTTCAGTTTTTCACTCCGGAATTTTATTGACTATGACACGAAGTTACCAGCGCACACCCGCTCAAATCCGCCCCGTTAGAATCACACGTCACTATACCAAGCATGCAGACGGTTCCATTTTAATCGAGTGCGGCGACACCAAAGTCGTCTGCACAGCCAGCATCAGTGAACAAGTCCCCCCGTTTTTGAGAGGCCAGGGGCAGGGGTGGTTGACTGCCGAATACGGCATGTTGCCTTGCTCAACGCATTCACGCATGCAACGCGAGGCGGCTAAAGGCAAACAATCGGGGCGCACGATGGAAATTCAGCGTCTGATCGGACGTGCTTTGCGCGCCGTTGTTGATTTAAAGCAATTGGGAGAACGCACCATTCAAATCGACTGTGACGTGATTCAAGCCGATGGCGGCACCCGGACCGCCAGTATCACGGGGGCTTTTGTAGCTTTGCACGACGCAGTCGAGAAATTAATTTACCGGCAACTGATTGAAACTACGCCGATCATTGACCATGTGGCGGCGATTTCAGTGGGTATTCATCAGGGAATCCCAGTGCTGGATCTGGATTATGTTGAAGATTCTTCGTGTGATACGGATATGAATGTGGTGATGACTGGAAACCTGGGGATGATCGAAGTACAAGGAACCGCGGAAGGAGCCGCATTCAGCCGCAAGGAATTGGATAGCATGCTGGATATGGCGCAGCAGGGCATACAAGAACTCATCGCCTTACAGAAAAAAGTTTTGGCACAGGACACGGCAAGTCATGGCTAAGCTGGAAAAACTGGTTATCGCGAGTAATAATCAAGGCAAGTTACGTGAAATAAATACCTTGCTGGCACCTTTATCCATCGAAGTAATACCGCAATCGGCTTTTAACGCGGGCGAAATTGATGAACCGCATAGCACCTTTGTTGAAAATGCGCTAGCCAAGGCACGCCATGCCAGCCGCTGTTCAGGATTACCGGCGCTGGCCGACGACTCCGGGATTTGTGTCAGCGCCTTAAACGGTGCACCCGGCGTGAATTCCGCGCGCTATGCCGGAGAGCCAAAGTCCGATGAACGCAATAACCTGAAGTTGATTGAAGCGCTTAAAAATAACTCAGACCGGCGCGCTTATTATTATTGCGTGATTGTGCTGGTACGCCATGCCGATGATCCGCAACCGATTATCGTCGATGGTTCGTGGTATGGTGAAATTATTGATCAACCGCGGGGAGATGAGGGGTTTGGTTACGATCCGTATTTCTTTTTGCCCGAGTTTGGTAGAACATCGGCTGAGCTCTCTGCTGAACAGAAGAATTTAATTAGTCATCGCGGTAAGGCGCTGGCACAATTGGCGGAAATTTTACGTGCTGGGAAATTCTAAAAACCAATAACTTACAAAATTTCCTTGGCTCATCAGGGTAGTTCTTCACAGAAACAAAAAATTCTTAATTCTAGACCTGGTCCCAGGCTTTGGTCAGCAATGCGGGTGTCAGTAGGCATAACGTTAGCGTTAGCGTAAAGCACACGAGGTACGAGCGTCGAATTTGACGCGATTGTTATGAGGAATATTACACAATGTCATCCGATTACTTTGCTCCGAAATTCATCTATTGATTTTTTATGATCTGATTGCAATCCAGGGATAGTCCAAATAGACCATTGGCTAAAGTTGTTGAATTTTGGTGATTCATCCAAAATGTCAGTAACCATAGATGTAGATGCGATGACTGCAATAATTCTGCTAGCAGAAAGATATTTTAAGAAATGACGTTCATATCGTTTTAAAAAATTTATATTCTGGTCGTGCAATTTGTTACCAGCTTCTTGGAATGTCCTCGCCTTTAACAACACCCTTTCTGGGATAAGGTCATCTACATTTATAGCGACAATACCGAACTCATGCTGTTTTTCAATTTGGGAGACTGCGTTCGAGAGCACCTTAGGAACACCCTTCTCTGAAAATATCTTTTTACAGGGTATGGCGATACTATACCTGCCAATATCAACAACGATGTCTGGCTCGTTTAAATGAGTATCAGGTATGACTTTCTTGATTTTTGTAAATACTTCCAGCTCCCAAAATATACTTTTTGCATGCGAACTCTCTCTAAGAAAAAAATCCAGAGTTCCATTGAGAAGATCTTTTAAATATTTTTCTCTATTATCATAACCGTCCAATAGCTTAATTCCGCCATAGATTCTCTCAATATGAAGAGAGTTGAATAATTTATTCATATCAGTTTCAACAATGTTTCCTTCTGCCCATTGCGCAGCCAAATCTTTGGCATCTTTTAGCAGACTAAATAATTGATGAGTAATACGAATGTTTGATTTAGAATAAATTCTTTCGATTCCTTCAACATGAGAGCTAATCGCTTCATATCCAAATCGTTGTCTGTTTGACCTTTCCAAATCAATCATTGAATTTACTATTCTTACAGGTAAGCCAGAATTCCAGATTACTCATACCGTAAAGTTGAGGGGCGTCGTACTTTTGCGGCGTCTCGCTCGAACACCGGGTTATGAGTATTTGCGCAAAACTACTTGGATGTAAATGCATTGAACTCTCGATCCATTTCCCGAAATTGGAAAGCGAGTTCTGTGGCAAATAGCTTGGTTACTTCGTCATCTTTAACCTGTGGAAGGACATCTAAGAATCTGGCCTTTTCTATTATAATTTTCTTGCATATAGTAATAGAATCATTGACCATTTCCATGTAGCTGTTTCTAGATTTTTTATCCATCATCCCTGCGGCGCCAATTATATTTGCGTTCAAAATTGCGCACATGCTCCCTGTTTCTGCTATTGACCAAAGTAAAACCAAATCAGCCTGTCGTTGTTCATGGCCACTTTTCTTTGTTTCACTTGTATACTTACTCATAGTTTTTCCGATTGAACTACCTCGACTATTAAGTGTTGAAGCAGCATCAAAAAACCTATCAGCTTCAGCTGCGCCGAGGATTGATGATGAAAAAAGCATAAAGCTTGCACATAATGCCAATAGATATTTATTCACTTTGTATCTCTCTTGGTTTTTCCGGCAATTAGCAAGACAGGGTTAGGTCGCGAATCAAGAATATTGTCAATGAATTGCAATAACGCGAATCTTGTTTATCCACAATACTATCCCCCATGACATTTGAAATGTAACACGCAAACTATCCAAGTTGCTCTCGATGATAGCTCAAATGCTCGCCGATAAACGTATTGATAAAATAGTAGCTGTGGTCGTAGTCCTGGTGGTAACGCAATGTCAGTTTCTGTCCGGCTGCGGCGCAGGCATTTTCCAATCGATCCGGATGCAATTGTTCGTCCAGAAATTGATCGTTCAATCCCTGATCTATCAATAGTTCCGGAACACGATGACCTGCGGCAATGAGTGCGGTCGAATCGTATTTCTGCCAGTTTTCCTGATTTTCACCCAAGTAATTGCGGAAGGCTTTTTGTCCCCAGGGACATTGCATCGGTGCGCAGATCGGGGCGAATGCCGACACCGAGCGGTAAATGTCCGGGTAGCGCAGGGCCAATGTCAATGCGCCGTGCCCGCCCATCGAATGACCAAAAATACCCATGCGGTTTTGATCGGCAGGGAAATTTTCGATAATGATTTTGCGCAGTTCCTGCGTGACGTAACTTTCCATCCGGTAATAGCGCGACCAGGGTTCAACCGTCGCATCCAGATAGAATCCTGCACCCGCACCGAAATCCCAGCTACCGGTTTCGCCCGGAATGCCGGTCTGGCGTGGGCTGGTGTCCATGGTTACCAGCATCAGCCCATATTCAGCGGCATAGTGCTGCGCACCGGCTTTGATCATGAAGGTTTCTTCGGTGCAGGTCAGTCCAGCGAGGAAAAACAGCACCGGAACGCGCTGGGATTTTGCTTGCGGCGGTTGGTACACTGAGAACCGCATCGGCAAACCGATAACAGTCGATTGGTGCTGGTAAAAGCCTTGTATTCCGTCGAAACACGAATGCTGACTGCGGGTTTCCAGTGGCGTCATGATCAGTAAATCACTACTGAGCGGATCGATTCGCCGGTTTTCATTAAACGAAACCCTTCATTGATATTATTCAGCGTCAGGGTATGCGTGATCAGCGAATCGATGTCAATTTTGCCTTCCATATACCAATCGACAATTTTCGGTACATCGGTGCGGCCGCGCGCGCCGCCAAAAGCGGAGCCTTCCCATTTTCTGCCGGTCACTAGTTGGAAAGGACGGGTACTGATTTCAGCACCCGCTTCTGCCACGCCGATGATGATACTGCGCCCCCAGCCTTTGTGCGTACATTCCAAGGCTTGCCGCATGACTTTGGTATTGCCGATACACTCAAAACTGTAATCAGCACCGCCATCGGTCAATTGCACCACGGCATCGACGATATTAGGCACATCATTCGGATTGATGAAATGCGTCATGCCGAATTTGCGCGCCATCGCTTCGCGTTGCGGATTGATGTCGATGCCGATGATTTTGTCGGCGCCGACCATGCGTGCGCCTTGAATTACATTCAGACCGATTCCGCCCAGACCGAAAACCGCGACATTGGCGCCTGCTTCCACTTTGGCGGTATAGATGACCGCGCCGATGCCTGTCGTCACGCCGCAGCCGATGTAACACACTTTATCGAATGGTGCCTCTTTGCGAATTTTGGCCAATGCGATTTCAGGGACAACGGTGTAATTGGAGAAGGTCGACGTGCCCATGTAATGGAACAGTGGTTTTCCACCCAGAGAAAAACGCGAGGTACTGTCGGGCATCACGCCGCGCCCTTGCGTACTGCGGATTGCTTGGCACAGATTGGTTTTTTTGGAAAGACAGAATTTACATTCGCGGCATTCCGGTGTGTAGAGCGGAATGACATGATCGCCTTTGCGTAAAGATTTGACGTTGGGGCCGACATCCACCACCACACCGGCGCCTTCATGACCGAGAATGGCAGGAAACAAACCTTCGGGATCCGTACCGGAAAGCGTGTAATAATCGGTATGGCAAATGCCGGTGGCTTTGATTTCTACCAATACTTCGCCGGATTTCGGGCCTTCCAAATCAACTTCTTCAATCGTTAACGGCTGACCGGCTTTCCAGGCAACTGCGGCTCTTGTTTTCATCAGAATGTTTCCTTTTTATTATTGCGAAGATGCACCAACAGACCCTGGCTGGCTTCCTCAACCATATCCAATACCAGTTCAAAGCCTTGATTCCCGCCGAAGTACGGATCGGGCACCTCGACATCCGGTTCAGCTTGGGTACTGTACTGCATGAATAATTGAATTTTACTGAGGTGTTGCTGAGGGCTTCGTTGTTGCAGTAAAGAAAGATTTTCCTTATCCATCGCAAGAATGTAGTCGAATTCCTCAAAATCGTTTGATTGAACTGCACGAGCCCGTAAATCATGCATTTTGTAGCCGCGCTGCAGTGCTGTGTTTTGGGCGCGGTGATCCGGCGGATTACCAATGTGATACGCGTGTGTGCCCGCAGAATCCACGTGGATTAGATGATCAACACCGGCTGCTTTGACTAAATGCCGGAAAACCGCATCGGCTGTCGGCGACCGGCAAATATTCCCCATGCAGACAAATAATACTTTTATCTTTTTATTCTGGTTCATAGCAAATTGTTAGTGTAATTGGATTTTGAAAGTAGCAAGTTTAAGCAGAAAAAATTGAAAAATGCAGGATAAAGAGTAACACGATGCCGGTTAAAACGAAATTCAGTGTTAGGATTTGTTTAGGAGAAACTTAAAGCCACAATCGCCTTAATATTGGCAGGTAGGTACTTCCATTCGTCGGCATATTTTTTCGAACAAAGCTTCACAACAACAGGTATGGTTATTTTTTGCGAGAGTAAGCAAGAAATAAAATTCTCAATGCTGGACTTGAACACCAACTCCGCGCTTACAATGATTCCGCAGCTTTTGGATCAATGTATCATCAATAAACAATTCCGTTGGAATGACTAGTTGCGGACTGATGATGGTCAGGAATTCATGTGGCAGTTGCGTACGTACCTCGGCTTTAATAGTGTTTATCGGTTCTCGCGATGCATATTTTCTGGAAATCCATCCTAATGGCAAATCCTCGTTACCACAATAACGATCGGATTTTCCGCCTTCTATGCGGATGAACCAGGGCTGACTCGCACAATCAACTATCCATTCACCGCGAGATCTTTCAATCGGCGCATCCACGTGCCAGTGCATTGCCAAATGGTGTTCTCCCGTGCCATGGACGCAATCCCAAATTGCCCAACCGAATCGACAATCATAGATCAACGCTCGCCAGTGTGTGATTCCCATTCCGGCATAACCATTATGACAGGCTAATAGTAGGATTCTCCCCTCTAGATCGTTTTGCTGCCAAACTAATTCGGCCCTATAGGGTTGTAGCCAGCCAAAGGATGTTTGGGTATTTTGCAGCGCCTGATCAAAGGCGTTGACGATAATCGTGTTATGCGCTGATGTGCCGCGGAAATAGCGTCTAAAATGCGGATCTCGATCGTAGAGATAGGTTCCTGGGTCGATCAGGGTCGGCTTATCACCCAGATCCCAGCAGACCGACAAGGCATCAGCATGTCCATGACCGGATCCACACGCAATACCAAGCTGTCCGTGTGTGAAACGCATATTGCCATGCACCGTTTCACCCTGGATCTTTGAAAAACCTGATGCTTCAAAAACTTGCAAGCGTTTCCTGCATAATTCAGGAAATTGACTGTTTGGTTGCCATGATAATTGAAGGTGGCGAGATAGCGCATACCCATCATCACTGTCTCCCATAGCGGGCAATCTGTCAGGAGAAGCGGCGAATGCTTGCAAAAAAAAGCTGCCGCGTATCCAGGCTTGCTCAATGCCATCAGGCACAGATTTGCCGTAATGTTTTAATAGCGCCGTTACCAATCCACACAGATCGACCATCATGGTCAGATAACAAAACGATTGCTCACGATTGCCGCCATCGGCAAGTATTTGCACATTGGCCTCCCGCTCCATGTGATCCAATCCGGTTTGCAACCAATCTTGCGCGTCGGGTAGTTCAGGAAAGAGTAAGCCGGCATATATCAATCCTGCGCATTCTCCAAGTGTATGATTACCAGCATACGAATAAAGACATAATCTGCGCCGGATAAAATAGGCATGGCTATGCACCAGATACACCACGCCTTGCCAGGCTTGCAGACTGACTTTTTGATTTCTGATTAGATCCAATGCATGACAAATACTGATTAGCCTGAGTGCGCACTCCATGGTGGAAATATAATGTATGCCTAGAAGCCATGGGTTCCCGTCAATCCATGACAACATTTTTTTTTCTAGCATTCGGATCAATAAGTGTTGCGCATTCGCATGCTGCGTCACTCGACAAATCAGACCAAGGGTAACCAGGTTTTGTAATCGGGATCGCTCCCAAACCCGCTGAATGTCTCCAACGGGATTGCCAGGATGGAAAGCGATTCGGGGAAAAAATTGAACAGGCCAGAATAATCCGGTATCCGGTTCTTTATGCCAGTTGTCCTGCGGCCCGGCTATGGTTGTAATGACCCCTTCGAGGGATTCATTATCGGCTGCGGAGAGCTTTGATATGTCAAAATCCGGGTAACTCCAAGGCAAAGAAGGCAAACAGGGTTGTTTGCTATTACAAAATCCGTAATTGTCTGCAAGGATCGTTTTCTTGAATGGCAATCCGTAACCTATCCGCATTCTGATCCACATACCGACAAGCGATGCCTTTCTCACCATGCGATACTTGAATTCTTCGAGATACATGAATGATATCAGCGCATTCGTTGTGTGTATCGATCAACATTGAATCTCAAAATGGCAACCCCTATCATCCTCATCATTCACCAGTGATTTGCCGCGTGATTTCCGGATCCTTCCATGGTAAGGAATCTTGTGTCTTTGCCGATCGGTTGGGCTTTTGTGGCAACACACCCGGTTGACGAATCTTCGCCGAGCTCATAATCCACGCGGGATTATTCACTTTCTTCCCTGTTATCGGAATCATATTGGCTGCCCCATAAATAGCGTAATAATGACGATAAAGATAATCACATACATTCTCATAGGCACATTGTTTGCACTGTTTTGTCTTGACACGATCTTTCATCACATAAAATCGACTGATCGCGGCCGTAAAGGTAGCTTTCCAGCCATGTCGAACAATAAATGGAAGGTAGGGTATTTTCAAAATACCCATCGCCGCAGATAGCCAGGATATCAAGCGGCCCTTTCTGATTCTAAAACTCGCATAATTGTCCCACTCATCAGGATCAAACGTCATTTGATCCATATTGGTAACATATCGCTCATAACCCGGTAGAAAACAAAAAGGCATGTATCTTACGTTGAAGTGGGGCAATTCAGCTTCGCATGACTGGATGGCGCGAATGATTTCCCGGCCTGCATCAGCATAGTTGACATACACTTCTTGAACGATATCAATGTTTTTTGCCTGCAATACCGGGTTGAACATCACAAAGTTAATATTATCGACTTGCTTATCAATTAATAGCCGCATGATTTTAGTCAGATGCTGATGATTCGATTTGCAAACTACCGTATTGGTGCGCACACGGATACCTAGCTCATTGGCGTTATCGATGGCTTGCATGATGTGATGGAAACTTCTCGGTACTTTCGTCAAATCATCATGCGTATGGGCATCATGCCCATGAATACTGAACAGAATGTCATCGATACCGGCAGCAACCAGACTGACGGCATAATCCATTTTGGACAACCGAATACCATTGGTAATCAGGCAAACAATGGAGAAGCCAAGCACTTTCTTGGCATAAGTGATCAACGCCGGTAAATCACTACGCAGCGTAGCTTCGCCACCGGTAAACTCAATCTCTGTGATACCCAGATTTCTGGCTAGTTTTAATTGCTGCATCGCTTCATCGGTAGTCAACGTATCTTCATTGGTTCTGGTGACTACGGAATCATAGTAATAGCAAAAAGGACATTTCGCATTGCACGCATACCCCAGATTAATCTCAACTTTCTTTGTGTGACTCGGCATATGTTGGTTATCTTGTTTCCATTGATTGAATCATGATGAGTCGTAAATCGCCCAACGAGTGTAGAGTAATTAACAGATTTGGCAACCCTTTAGCAAATAGGGAGTTACCTCATTTTGTTGAAATACAACTAGGAGAAACTTTGGTGCACCGATACAATGCTGTCCAATTTCAATACTAGTCTGAATGCAGACAGTTCGGGCATCTCAAAACTGAGAGATATTTTGTCACATCGATCCAAGGAAAATTCCATGAACGTGCCCATTCGATGGGGTATCTTAAGTGCTGGACGGATTGCCGATCGTTTTACTACCGATCTCAGAAAAGTTCCAGACACGGAAATCATGGCTGTAGCAGCAAGATCCCTTCAGCGTGCGACAAAATTCGCTGCCAAACATCATATTCCACATGCCTATGGATCTTATGCGGAATTGGCGACAGATCCCAATATCGATGTTATTTATGTGGCAACAACACATAATCTTCATAAAGAACATACGTTGTTGTGTCTCGAGAACGGCAAACACGTTCTCTGCGAGAAACCATTTGCACTAAATGCTGCAGAAGCCAGCCAGATGATTGCCTGCGCACATCAAAAGAAACTTTTTCTGATGGAAGCCATGTGGTCAAGATTTAACCCTGCCTATCAGCGCGCCATGTATTGGATCAAAAATGGCATGATTGGAGAAGTACGCATGCTGAAAGCCGATTTCGGATTCCGCGCTCTTTGGGATCCTGAATATAGAATTCTTAATCCGATGCTTGGCGGCGGATCGATTCTTGATGTCGGTATTTACCCGATTGCCTTGGCATCTCAACTATTGGGTTCTCAGCCAACTGATATTCAGGCACTTGCCTGTCTGGGTATAACTGAGGTTGACGAGCAGGCCGGAATCGTTCTGAAGTATCCTCATGGTCAACTTGCCCTGCTGTCAAGCGCTGTTCGTACACGCACGCTGCATAATGCATTTATTTTTGGCACGGAGGGGATAGTCTGGATTCCTTTGTTTTGGCGCGCCCGGTTATCCTTGCTATGGCGCGCTAAGAAATTACCTCGGATTACCTGGAATCAGGCGGGATATCACTTTGAAGCGGCTGAGGTGAATCGATGCATCAGAGAAAATAAACTGGAAAGCACTACCGTTTCTCTTGCAGATACGCTTGCTCGAATGGAGATATTGGATCAAATAAGAGCGAAAGTCGGACTGAAGTATCCCGGAGAATAAGAGTTGCCCAAGAGATACACACTATTCTCTGTGTAGGGAATAACTTCATAACTAATTCAACTAATGGAATCAATTCCTTTGTAAGCTAAAGACTACGGTATATGTTCAGCTTGGTCCTGATTTATAGAGTAGTAATAAGATGATTCAAACTTACTTCTCAACAATGAGTACAAACATTTTTTCAAGGAATAACAGGATGATAGAACCATTCTGTTATTAACTCGGAGTATTCGTGCAGATTCTAAAGAATCTCCAATATCTTTTATTTTTACAATTTATCAATAAGTTAGGAAGTCGTGATATGCATTACCAAAACTTGCTTTGCATCGGAGATAGTCAAACTTTTGGCGCTCGAACTTATGGTTGCTATCCTTTGTATTTAGCTCGGATATTGACTGAGCATACTCCGTATCAGTGGCGAACGATCAATCGCAGCGTTAATGGATATACCGCTCGAGATCTGTGGTTCTTACTTAATAACGAAATTGAAATTGTCAGTGATACCTATCAAGCATGCATACTTATCGGTACTAATGATGTTGGCAACGAAACACCTTTAGATTTGTTCGAAGAATATTATCGTCAAATTATCAGAACCTTTCTGATCAAGAAATACAAAGCAGTTTTTTGCGGCGAGATTCCGCCTATCTATCCAGATGGGCATATCTTTTTCTGCAAAGAAACCGCTGAGAAACGTAATTTATACAATGCAGCTATCATGAAAGTTACAGAAGAAAATAGAAATATAGTCTGGGTACCTTTCAATGAGCTCAGTCGTAATTGCTATGTCGATTCTGTTCATTTCAATGAATTAGGAAATCGTCTTGTAGCCGAATCATTTACCCAAGCTATCCTCGCACGGTGAAAGTTGGGATTGTCCTCGGGACCCGGCCCGAGGTGATGAAGAACTATGCTATCGTTCAGGCGCTACGCGCGGCTGAAGTAGATTTCGTTGTTCTGCATACCAATCAACATCAAGATCCTCTGCTGCGAGAAGCCATATTCTCTCAAATGGGTTATGTGCCTGACTTTATTTTTCCTCAATCATATCGTATTGGCGCCGCCATTGACTGGGTTTGCGACCTCATTCACTTGCTCCAGATTGATTTGATTCTGGTCAATGGAGATACTGCCGCATCCATTATCGGAGGGATTGCTGCTGTTTATTCTGATGTTGGATTGGTACATGTCGAAGCAGGTCTGCGTGCTTTTGATAATTGCATGTACGAAGAACGCAACAGGATCATGGTGGATAGTGCAGCTCATTATCTCTTTACTTATACCCAGCAGCATGCCGAATATTTAAATAAAATTCCGGATTTGCGTGGACGAATTTTCAATGTAGGTAATACGACTGTTGATCTTATTCAGGATTTTTCTGACGAGCTTGTCAAACTGCGTTCCGATACCTATGCCTATATCACTTTGCATCGCAAAGAATTTACCGATAGCCGTGAAAGAATGATTGATGTTTTTTTAACACTCAATGCATTAGCTGATGAATTCGATGCTATGATTTTTCCCATGCACCCAAGGACACGGGCAACTATGAAAGAGCATGGACTTAGCTTAGATCTTTTGTCACGAATAGAAGTGATTGATTCCGTAGATCCATTGACATCACTTTCTTATCAGAAATCTGCAGAATTAATTATTACCGATAGCGGCTGTATTCAGGAAGAAGCGTATATTCTAGGTGTACCTTGTGTGACCGTGCGAGACAATACGGAACGATCGGAAACCATCGTAGCGGGTGCCAATGTTCTAACCGGTTTTTCTCCAACAATTATCCGCGACAGAGTACGTTCGCAACGACATTGCCACAATCAACCATTTCCACCTGTATATGGAGAATCTGGCGCCGGTCAAAGGATTGTAAAAACGCTACAGGAATGCTTCTCGAATTGGCGTACTTATTAACTGGCGCACTGATTGAATTTAAATCTCTTCGGGCTATATTCCAGGTTTCTTGCGGCGAGGTTCTTTATTAAATCAGTGTTTCCTTAGGTCTCCTTTGTTGTGAAAGTGATAATACGGTTCAAATTTTTATTCTAAAATCTGAACCGCATATATAGCAGCAACCGAATCAGGGCACTCCCGCATGTTTCTTGTGCGCAGGCTTATGACTGCTGCTGGAAGACGGTAAAATCCTCACCAATTCCATCATGCCATTATCTTCATGAAAAACATTATGGCAGTGCATGACCAAGGAGCCGGTGTAGTCTAGCGGTTTTTGCAGGAATTGCACGATATCACCGATTTCTGCATTCCCTTCCTTATCGGATTGTGTCTCTACCAGCAAAGTATCCCGCCAGATGGGGAACGGATATTTCACTTGCCCGCGCGAAACCAATTGAAATGAGTTGATATGGATATGGAACATATGCGTTCCCACGGCGCTTTGTGCTGACCATAGATCAACTTGTTTCAATTCGAGATTACGCTGGCTGCGGATGGGATTGAAAACTCTGGCGTTGATGACCGATGCGCCACCGTCAATTGGGGCGAATTCGCTATTGGTGAAACCAAAGACAGCACCTTGGGTAGGTAACTCGGGGCTTTCAGCGGATGTGATCGTTGCTGGTGCTATTAGTTTGTTGACTGCTTGTTGCGTTGGTACGTCGGTGTTGTAGACAATTTCACTCGTGCTGACCTCGACATTCACGGTGAGGATCGGAGTTAGCTGCGCATAGGTGGATGCTTGGCATAATTGATCTCTGGGAATCGCATTGCCGGATTGATCAACGCCATCATACAGAGCATAAGTGCCCGGTGTGGATGGCGCCTTTACCATTAAATCGAGTCTTTGGCCTGCGGCCAGGAAGAGCAGTTCATTGTTCAATACTCCTGCGCCATCAGTTGGTTTCACAACCGGGTTGGTCAAGAGTATCGGTAGATCGTTTTTTCCGGCATTGGGATTTTGCACTGGGACCCCATCTGCCGCTAGAACATACGCCGACAGTGTTGCTGTGGCGGCTTTAGCATTTGGCTGATTAACAGGCATCAGGCACATCGGGATGACATTGCCGATGCTACCGTTAATCACGCGCCAAAGCTGCGCCTCGTTGGTCGATAGGGTGATCGATGGCTGGAACTGGCCGTTGACGGATAATTCGGTATTGGTAATACCAGGGGCGGGTGGTTTTTGTCCACCGAATGCGCAACCTTTTTGATTGCCGTAGACGCTCATGCAGTCGATGCGATAGGGATCTTTTTCAGTGCCTGAGCCGGTGTTATCCGGATAATTGCCGCCGTAAGCGACTTCCTGCAACAGGATAATTTGTTCGCGCGCTTTTTGCACTGCGGGCAAGCTTTCCAAACCATGCACCGGATCTTCAATGATTAAGGCGCCGGCAATGCCATTGGCCAAATGCATTGCGACCGCACCGTGTTTGTGCGCATGATACCAGTAGGTGCCGGAAGGGTGGTTGGCGGGAATTTTGTACGCATAAGCAAATTTCTCTGTCACACAATTTTCTTTGCCGAATTCAGCGTAACATTCGTTCAGTGGTTCTTTAGGTGTTTTCTTAGGAAAAATATTCAGCAATACATTATCGCTCGGACTGTTGGGTGAAACGTGCAATCCATGGGTATGCAGATTGATGACATCAAATCCATGCGGATTAGTGGTGCTATGGCTTGCATCTCCAGCAGATTTCTCATAGTCGAGGTTGTTCCGGAAAAGAATATTCAGCTTGTCTCCAGGGCGAACGCGTAACGTAGGCCCAACCAGTAAATGGTTAGCAGATTGGGAAGCGGTTGGCTTGCTATGAGCGAGTTTTGCTCCGCGCGCACTTACCACCGGATTCTCGCTGGGGCCGTTCTTGGCAGTCGGCGATGGGCCAAGCAGTGTGTACTGGGCGGACTCAACATCCAATTGCACACTTAATGATTTCGTGGAACCGGAACTGGCTGATACAGGCATTTGCAGTGGCGCAGCGTGAACAAGCGCATGTGTCAATGCGATCGTCATGACGAGAAAAACAAAGAAGATTAACTGGATGGTAAATAACTGATAGGCTTTTTTTTTTCATTTCATTATTCCTAATGAGTTGCTGATTAACCAGTCATGAATAAGACGACTGAAATGACTGGGTCCGGAGAAAAAGTATCGATTGAATCAAGAATTCCAGCCGCATCATGCTGGAGTGCTAAATATCCTTGATATCACTTGATTAGGTTACGAGTTCAATGACTGCAATCGACCATCAAGCCGTATCATTATAAAAAGGCACGTTGAAATGTATTGAAGGGAATAGAAGTACTAAAAGTCGCTTTTCCTGAGGCTCTTATAAGTAAATTTGGTACTGACAGTAAAAAAGTTTGAGGATGGAGGATGGTTATTTGACTACAAAACTTCTAAGCGCGAATAGAAAATTCAACTTTCGATGCGGAGGCAGGAAGTCAGATATTTTGTTCAATTCGGTGCATTTCAAACAATATCGGCAAGCTGCTTGGCCTGCTCAGCAACGATTCCAATCTCTTCAGTAATAGCATCGGCCTTGCTAGGATCTATGCCAAGATCGGTACATTCCTGTTCGGTAATTGATTGTGTCGTGTGTTCGGCGTCCGCAAAATCCGGCAGCATTTTTTCTGCAATATTGACAAGTTTGACCAGGGGTTGGCCGACTTCGGCATTCGCATGGTCGGGTATCTGGTGATAGCGTATCACAGCAATGATTTCCGCCGGTAATCCCCAGTGTGCGGCCAGCTGTGCGCCGATCTCACCGTGATGTGTGCCAAATAGCTCTTGCTCTGTTTCTAAAAGTGATATTACGGAAGCAGTACTCAGTCTTTCATAAAGTGTATCGCTGATATCTTTTGCAATAAAGTTTAGTACGTTATATCCAATGTCATGCAAGAGTCCTGATAGGAAAATTTGATCATCCATCGGGCGGTTTCGTGCAGGTATGTGCCTGGCAATAGCGCGCATCATAGTGGCAATGGCCATACTGTGAGCCCATAAATCAGTAGATTTAAATTTACCTTCAGGTGGTTTAGCCAAGGCTGATAGGGTGGCCATACCGATAGCGATTGATTTCACTTGAGTCAGACCTAAGAACATGGCTGCATCGCTGATCGAGGATATTGTACCTGGTACTCCAAAAAGGGAAGAGTTTGACAGCCCAATGATCTTGGCGGAGATCTGCGGATCTTGCGCGATGAGTTTGAGCAATTGTGTTTCACCTTCGTCTGTATTCAACGCTAATGCAAGCATTTTTTGGGCAATGACCGGCATAGCGGGCAGCGTATTAATACGCTCAAGAGATTGCTGTAAGTCAATAATGCTGTGAGACATAGTGCGTTCCTCCGGCGTAAATTCCATTTCTCTTAGTATAGTTCTACTCATGACGGATACCTATAATCAATGTAACAATAATGGTTTGGCACACCCTATTGCCATGAGAAATTTTCAAATAATTAGAATTTCACAGCACAACTATCTACTCCGGCATTTGGTGAGGTTCAATGAATATCGAATCACTGGAGCAGGTGCCAAGATGCATCATTATAGAAAGTATCCCTAATGTGTATTGGGTAAATAGAGATGTGAAATGTTATCTTTTCTGAGGAAGCTCATCATCCTTGACAAAGCACGCGATAAAATATTGGCATTGATTAATCGAATCGGGAATCCAATGCTGTTAAATGCAATCGTACGAGCATTAAAGTACCTGTCGAGTTAAGGAAATCAGACATCCAGGTTACTAAGATAATCGTTAACGATCCTGGATTGGCATTGCGCCACATAAAATGGGAGAGTTTTTTAATCTTTTATCGATTGGATGCTGCCAATAGCAGGATTGAAGGCACTGAAATCTGATTGTCTGTTGCACGTCAACTTGTTGAACTATCGAATGGAAAGTAAATTTGGTGTTGGGAGTATTTTTTGTTTCTGGTTACTATCAAGCGAATTACAGATAAATAAATCAGATTCTGATTTAATATATTTTTCGTTCATCCTTCACGCTGTCCCAAGCACAATGTATTACTGGAGGTGAACGAAAAATGCTTACGAAAACACTTTAAATTCGGGATGAATCAGCTCACAAAAAAATTGCGCATCATACCCATGTCTTCATGCTCCAGATTATGGCAGTGATAGAGGAATAAACCGGTATAGTCTTTAAATGGCTTAATAATCTCAATTTCCTCTCCTGGCATCACCAAGACGGTGTCTTTCCAGCCGTTGTTGATAAACCCATCTCTGACAGTTTCATAGGCACCGCTGAGATTGTTTTGCTTGCGCGATAGAATTTGAAACTGCTGACCATGTAAATGAATGGGATGTGGCATCGCCATCATCATGCCCATGCCGCCCCGACCACCGCGCATTCCTCCACCCATTCCATGGTTGTCGTGGAATATCCTGATTTTCTGAACGCTATTGACGGGAATCTTTTCAAGTTCCGTATGGCCTTGCATGTCAAATGTTCTGCCATTTAATTGGAATGCCATGTGACGCATGCCAATGGCAATAGGAATAGTTTTTTCGGGATTGGAGATATCCTGAGAGTTCAATCGGCGCATGGGAACCAGTTCTGTCGGCAACTTGGGTGAATCACTGATTTGTTCGGCAATGTGAAACTTGGCGATAGATATAACTTCATTTTGGACCGGCGCACCATCCATCCTGCCCATGCCCTGGCGCATTCCACCCCCCATGCCACCTCCCATATGCGCTGCAGATCCCTGATAGGCCAAGCTTTGCAACATAAGATCGGAGCCGGGTTTGCGACCGCTAAAATCAACCCATAACTCAACACGTTCAGCAGGCGCAAGCATGATATAGGGTAAAGTCTCAGGTTTCTCCAGTAATCCACCGTCCGTACCGATTGCTGTCATCGGTGTGCCGTCATTCCAGCCCAGTTTGTAGATTCTGGAATTTGATCCATTCAGTATGCGCAAGCGATAGGCTCTGGTTTTTACCGGAATAGTACTGTTTTCCTGGCCGTTAACCAGAATCGTGTCGCCCAAAAAACCTCTCATCCGCTGGTGCCTATTAAGCATGTAACGTAATTGGTTGCCATTGGTGAAGCTACGATCCTGAATGATAAGCGGGATATCAAATTCACCACTGGGCAAATCCAGTTTTCGTTCAGCTTCATCGGAGATGGTAATGAGGCCCGCCAAGCCTTGATATACTTGTGTGGCGGTTAATTCATGCGCGTGCGAGTGATACCAGTTAGTGCCGGCAGGGTTTTTCACTTCAAATTCATAGACATACTGTTCACCGAGATAGATGGCGTACATGGGATGTCCATCCATTACCTGCGGTACATGCATTCCGTGCCAGTGGGTAACACACGGTTCTGGTAATTGATTATAGAAATATATCCGAACTTTCTGGCCTTGTTCGAAATTGAGAATCGGTCCTAAATAACCTGGCAGTTCTTTTAGTGCGGTTTGGGGACCTTTTAATAGTTTCCCATGATACTTAAAAACATGGGTATGAGCACCAGGCAAGATAGAGACATCAGTGGTTTGAGCAGTTAATGCGATTTCAACATCGGCTTTGAATAGTTTGTTGGGTGTCTGATTAAGCTCGCGGTTTTCTGCTAATGCAAATCCGGGCAATGTGGTGGCTAGTGTACTTAATGCGGCATATTGCAGGAATTGACGTCTTCTATAATCAATGTTTGTCATGATCAACCTCTCGTGTGACAACGATAAGTCTTATGATGGTTAGAAAACTTAACTAATACTAAGTATTTCTATTTCTCATATATGCAAGATTACTACTTGTAAATTAGTGTACCAGCTCAACCATAATTAGCAACCTGATTCGAGCAAGGTATGGAAATTCTGTTGAGGAGCAGACCTGAGAAAAACAGGGAATGGGAAGTTAGAGTATTAATTGACTAAGACAGTAGCACCATCAACATTTATGGAAATGTAGATGTATTTGCCTGCACCTGCATCGCTGTCGTTGTCATCATCAACTGCTTTGACTGACTTCTTTGCTCTTCTGCGCGCAATCGTTTCGATGAGCGCTTCATGGAATTCATCAAATACCGTCTGACCCATGCGCTTACGTATCTCAACCACTAATGATGACGCAAACGGCGCCTTCGCTTGGAAACCTTTCAGGCCAATGAAATAGTGTAGGTACGGATTTTCTCGAATCTGTTCAATCGTCTCTTCATCTGAAACCGATAACCTATGATTTAATAATCACCGCCCCAATCACAATTCCGGCATTGTTGGCTGGGCTTCTCAGTCTTGAACATAACGTCTTGTAGTAACCCTCGGTCGACTCATCCCACGGTAGGGTAGGCAATTTCTCAGTTTTACTCAGCGAGTATCGGAATCAAGAATCATGCCTGGTGGTGTATCAAATCCTTCGAGCGGCGGTTGCTTTTGGCTGATGCAACGGGCACTTAAAACAAAATTCACATGCGTTTCTGATAAAAAAGGTCAAATGAACCGTTAAGTCCATTTGACCGGGAGGTATCTCAAACTTTATCGCCAAAAGTTGGAGAACGTAGCAGCAGTAGGAGAGAGAGTTCTGCAGTACGTTAGGAACAGTATCCAGCAATTGTTTTGTTGTGTATGTGATTATTGTCACAATACAGTGAGGGATTTGGAATGGGCGTCATCGCAATGCGATACAACAGGCAATACAGGATTAAGCTGCCTCCTTGGCATCACCTGTACTTTTTTGTCTATTAAGATTGGCCGGGAATAAATAGGCAATTTACTCATTTGTTTTTCTTCTTCCGAGAAATTAAATCTTCAGTAGCATATGATTTTTCAGAAGGAATCATAAATGTGTATTTTGTATTCGTTAGTAGCTTTTTTTAATTTAAGGAGATCATAATGAACTATCCAATTCTTACTGCTGTGCTGATTGCCGTGATGTTGACTGCCTGTAAAGGCGAGGGCAAGCCAGGTCAATATCCGCCAAGCCTGTATCAAGAACGAGAAGGTGCACTGTCTGATGCCGAACTCGAAAAAAATAAAAAACAAGCTGCAGAGGCAGCAGAGAAAGCTATTCCCGCCGATGATCCTGCTGTACCACATGCTAAATCAGATGAGGAATTGGTAGAAGATAATGTTGAAAAAACTGATTCCACCGAAGATTCCAAAACTTCGAAAGAAAAATCAGAATAAGAACACAATTTAGAAAAAGCTAAAAAACCCACTTTCCGAAGATGCAGCACGTCCGTGGTGGCTATCAAGGAGATTCTGATTAAGTGCTTAGACAGAAAGAAATAAATCAGAATTTCCTTAAGGAGGAGGTCATACAAGGAAAGCTTTAAAGCTGTATAGATCACTACGATTCTGGTAGCAATGCTAGAGTCGTTTTTTTCGAAAAATAGAAGGACTTGAAATTACTATTGCTCCGGAACGAATTATTCAAGATGCCGCGCATTCTCTATAAACATAGAGGATAAGCATCTGCCCGTACAAAGATTCATAGATAAATCGTGCCGAATTTGTAGTTGTGGGATGTATGTAATTGTTGTTGCATTGAGGTCGTTTGGAGAACAATCTGTACATTTCATCTGTTCATTATAGTTTTTGCTTATACACAAAAAATGCTAATTTATTTGTGTCTTTAGCTTGTTGCTGATACTTCTGAATCGATTCCCTATCAAATATTAAGGAATAAGAAAATAGAGACAATTAGTTATCATTTTTCCCTGCGGCTTCTTGTTCATTTTTTTCGAGTTCGGCTTTAGCTAAGTAGGGTGCATAACCGTAGGACACATTGCATCATTAAAAACACTTTCGCAGCGCCGATTAAGTATGGTTATTCCTGATTCATATGCGGGAAAATAACTAAATAATAATCGGTTCCTTGCAAATTAACCCAGAATTACACTGAAATAAAAAATTTGCATCTTTTTGCAAAGGTTTCAGCATGAATCCCCTGCCTCAAGTATGTAGACTGATTATTATCCTACAGAACATGCCTTAATAGACTGTTTGCATAGCTACTATTCGAGAGCTCAAACTGCGCTTTCACTTCAGCTCTTTTGCACAAAAAAATTGACAAGTACTTTTTTATTTTTTAACGCTGAATAGTTACATTAGAGAAACGATTTTGAACTATAGCCGTGATGATGCGATTGCTAAGAGAAGATTGGAATTGGGGTTAAGGGAATTGTCCCTGCAGATAATCCTAAATAAAAAACGGCTCCTCATAACAAATAGGAGCCGTTTGATAGTAAATTAACCAATTATTACTTGCCAGCAGGAGCGCCCAATCTTTCGCCTTTTTCATTTTCATACAAGCTTGGTGGTTTTGAGCCTGGCTTGGGCTCACCACATCCGGTGAGTGCAGCTGTAAAAGTAAACGCGATGAGGGTAATAACGAAGAGTGAGTATTTCATAATAATCTCCTTTGTAATTATATCAAATGATGTTAATAGATATTTCAGCGTTACGTTGAAACTCAATCAGCTACAAGTCACATACCTAGTCTACAATCTTTATCTGGAATTAAACTGCTGTTCCAAAGACAGAAAATATGCTTTTAGAAGACTACCTATTCGTACAAACTTAATCTTCTAAAAGGATAGGACATGATCTCTAAAGTAATTAAGTAATGTAACTAAGAATAAGTGATAACACTTATTCTGATTCAAGGATAACATTAAAAATGTTAATAATGTGTGAAATTTAAACGCAACAGACAGGCGCGCAGTGATTGAATGGGTGCAATGATTGAGCATCAAAAATTTGATGCCAGGGCCGTATACATCGATAAAAGAGGAAGTGTGTGGCTGGGTTCTTGTTCTTATTGATGATTTTTCAAGAATGTTCTGTCTAGAAGGTTTTGCTAAGCAGTCATTTTTTTGCCATGACCCCTTGTCAGATAGCTTTCCGATTGCATTTCCATCAAGCGGGAAATTGTACGTTCAAATTCAAAACCGACATCGCCTCCGGTATACAGTGATTGGGGCGGTACGGCGGCCGAACAAAGGAATTTGACACCATGTTCGTAGAGCGCATCGATAAAATTCACAAAGCGCTTGGTCTCATCGCTGTTCTCTCTATTGAATTGCGGGATCGCGACCATAATGACGGTATGATAGGTTCTGGCGATAGCGAGATAGTCTGCTGCCCCTAATGGATTTGCACACAGGCGTTTAAACGAAAAAACCGCAACCCCGCGTGCTGATTTGGGCACAAACAGTGTACGTCCTTGCACATTCAATACTTCGCTGGGAACTTTCGCCCGGTCTTCAATTCGGCGGTCGGTCAAGCGGAAAAAAGTTGCTGCTAATTGGTCCGTGGTTTCTGCATTGATTGGGAAATAATAAGTTTCTGCGCCTTTCAAACGGCTGTAGCGATAATCTACCGTACCTTCGAGCGGAATGATTTCAAGTTTTTCCTTGAGTTGCGCAATGAAAGGCAGAAAGCGCTGGCGGTTCAGTCCATTTTTGTAAAGATCATCGGGCGGGCGGTTGGAAGTGGCGACCACAATCACGCCTCGGGCGAACAACTCCTTGAACAATCGGGTCAGAACCATGGCATCGGCAATGTCAGTGACTTGTAATTCGTCAAAGCATAACAATGTTGTTTCACCGGCTATTTGCCGTGCGATGGATGGCATCGGGTCATCGTCATTCGCACGGCTACCGTGCTGTGCGCGTTCCCGTACGGAAAGATCATGCCATTCCTTGAGTCGGGCATGAATATCTAGCATGAATTCATGAAAATGTACCCGTCGCTTTGATGGTATCGGAGCGACGGAATAAAACAAGTCCATCAACATAGACTTGCCGCGACCAACACCGCCATAGAGATAGATGCCTTTGGGGGCAGGTTTGTCATTACCCGGCCAACGCAAGATACCGGCAGGAAACCAGCTTTTGAAAGCGAAGCCATCGCGTTTATTTCCGATTTCCGGGTAATCGATGAGCGCGCAGTGTAATCTCTCTAGTGTAGAGACTGCCTTGACTTGATCGTCATCCGGTTTTAATTCACCGGCCTGCATCAGTGCTTGGTATTCTGCTTCCGGGCCTGTTTTTTCTAAATTCTGTTGCATGGTTGATTACTTGGCAGAAGTTGCAAATTTTGCTTGTCCGGCAAGCCAGACCAGTATCAAAACGGGGAAACCCAATAGTGCCGTGGCGATAAAGAAATTTTCATAACCATACGCATCAACAAACTGACCGCTGAAACCGGCGATGAATTTAGGCAACAACAACATCACCGAGCTGAATAAGGCATATTGAGTGGCCGAGTAGGCGGAATTAGTTAAACCCGATAAGTAAGCAATGAAAGCACAGGAGGCAATGCCGGCAGACAGATTATCTGCTGAAATGGTAAAAATCAATCCGCTCACATCATGACCGCGTCCTGCCAGCCAGACAAACAACAAGTTGGTTGCAGCGGACAGCACAGCACCCAGGAACAATGTGCGCATAATGCCAATTTTTAGGGTCAGCACACCGCCAATCGCCGCGCCGACGATAGTCATGATCACGCCATACACTTTTGAAATCGTGGCAACTTCGTCTTTGCTGTAGCCCATATCCACATAGAAGGGATTGCTCATCACGCCCATCACCACATCGGAAATGCGATAGATGGCAATCAACCCTAAGATCAGCAAGGCTTGTCGGCCATGACGCACAATAAAATCGCGGAAAGGGGCGATCAGTGCACCGTAAAGCCATATCAACATGACCCTGATACGCGGAGGGAGGTTCCAGTGTGCAATCGCTTGTTGCGCAATTGCTTCGTTTTCTGAAATGAGTTTGCTGTATGGAACGTCCGGTTCACGGATGATCAGCGTCGAGATAATGCCGACGGCCATGCTGGCAGCCATCACCAGATAAGCGAAGCGCCACGGCGCATGGTCGTAGACATCCGCAGAGAGATCCACCGCCGCAGCGATCCACAGCACACCGGCTGAGGCCAGGATCATGGCGACGCGATAACCGGCTTGGTAAGTCGCGGCCATAGCGCCTTGCAGCTCGGCGGCGACCGCTTCGATACGGTAGGCATCCAAAGCAATATCCTGCGTGGCGGAAGCAAAGGCCACCGCGAGCGCAAAAAACACCATTTGGGTCAGATTCACGACGGGATCAGTGCTGGCCATACCCACTAATGCAGCGGTAATGATAATTTGTGAGAGTAACAACCAGGCGCGGCGCCGGCCCAGCAGATGTGTCAACAGCGGCAACGACAGCCGGTCGACCAACGGCGACCAAAGCCATTTAAAACTGTAGGCCAGGCCAATCCAACTGAGATGTCCAATTGTGGTGCGGTCGATGCCCGCCTCGCGCAGCCAGAATGACAGCGTGCCGAGTATCAACAACAATGGCAGTCCGGCGGAAAACCCCAGCGACAGCATTCCCAACACGCGTGGATGCGTATAAACGCGCAATGCCTGCAACCAACCGGAAAATCCTGTGGATTTCATAAGATGTGATCGTAATCGATAATCAATGGCGCATGATCGGAGAAACGTTCCGTTTTAAAAATCGAAACACTACGCGCTTTTTGCGCAATCGCCGGTGTGGCGATCTGATAATCAATCCGCCACCCCACGTTTTTTGCCCAGGCTTGTCCGCGATTGGACCACCAGGTGTATTGGTCGGGTTCCGGATTAAGCTGCCGGAACACGTCGACAAAACCGATATCATCCACAACATTGGATAACCAGGCGCGTTCTTCAGGCAGGAAACCGGAATTTTTCTGATTGGAACGCCAATTTTTCAGATCAATTTCCTTATGCGCGATATTCCAATCGCCGCATAAAATAATCTCCCGGCCACTGGCGATCAGTGCTTTCAATACCGGAAAGAATTTTTCCATAAAAAAGAATTTCGCGGCCTGACGGTGTTCGCCGCTGGACCCGGATGGCAGGTAGAGCGAAATGATGCTCAAATTGCCAAAATCCGCCTGAATAAAGCGGCCTTCCGCATCAATTTCCGGGATTCCGACACCTTCAATGACGTTATCCGGTTGCTTGCGGCAATAGATACCGACACCGCTATAGCCTTTTTGCGCCGCACAATGAAAGTAACCGTGATAACTGTCGGGCGACAGCATATCGCCGGAAAGATCGGGCAATTGCGCTTTTAATTCCTGAACACACACAATATCCGCCGATTGTGCGGCCAGCCATTTAAAAAAGCCTTTTTTTGCGGCCGCGCGAACGCCGTTCAGGTTAAGCGTTATAATTTGCATATCTTTATTTTTGGGTTGATCAAGTTTATGTCCGATTTCCGGCAGGCATTTATTCAGTTCGCCATTGAGCGCAATGTGCTGTGCTTTGGTGAATTTAAAACCAAAGCAGGGCGCATGTCCCCGTATTTTTTTAATGCCGGCTTGTTTAACGATGGCGATTCACTGCGCAAGCTCGGGCAATTTTACGCCAAAGCGATTGTCGCTGCAGCGCTTCCGTTTGATATGCTGTTTGGTCCCGCTTATAAGGGGATTCCGCTGGTCAGTACCATCGCTATCGCGCTGGCGGAAATGGGCAAGAATTATCCGTTCTGCTTTAATCGTAAGGAAGCCAAGGATCATGGCGAGGGTGGGGTGCTGGTCGGCGCGCCGATGCAAGGCCGCGTGCTGATCGTCGACGATGTGATTTCCGCCGGTACCTCGGTGCGCGAATCGGTCGAACTGATCAAAGCCGCAGGTGCGGTACCCGGTGGTGTCGTGATCGCGCTCGATCGTATGGAGCGTGGCACAGGTGAGCGCTCAGCGGTGCAGGAAGTGCAGCAAATGCACGGCCTGACGGTCACGCCGATCATTGATCTGGATGATTTGGTCGCTTATTTGCATCACCATCCGGAGCTGTCGCAGTATTTACAAGCAGTGCAACGCTACCGGAGTCAGTATGGCGTAAACTACTGATGCTGCGGGCAACGTTTTGAGTGTATTTTTTCAGTATAAATTACAAAGAAAGAGCAGCGATGGTGGTAATTAGGTGGAGCATAAGTTATGGAAAAAAGCAGACCGCAGTTTCGAAAACCAAAAGCCGCGCAGACTTACGCGACACCCGAAGAATTGTTTGCCAAGCTTCCCAATCGAGCGAAATCTCATGGTTATCTTCGCGGCCCACAAGCCGATGCTTTGCGCGATTATACGAATCTGCAAGATAAGAGCAACATAGCATGTGAGTTACCAACAGGTACTGGTAAAACTATAGTAGGACTGCTCATTGCAGAATGGCGCAGACGCCAAACAAGTGAGCGTGTGGCTTATCTCACTCTTACTAACCAATTGGCGATGCAGGTGCTGCGTGAGGCAAAAAATCTCGGAATCGATTGCGCTAATCTGATTGGCTCTAAAGAGACTCGCGATCCTGGTGAAGTTGGTCGTTATACGACGGGAAATGCTATTGGCGTAACTACGTTTTCGAATTTTTTTAACGTCAATCCAGTTGTGCAAGCTTCGAATGTTTTAGTGTTCGATGATGCGCACGGTGGTGAACAGTATGTTGCTGCAATGTGGACAGTGAAGATTGATTCTCGGGAGAATAAGAAAATCTATGACGATGTTTTGACTGCTCTTCGTCCTTCATTATCTGACTCGCAATATCGTATTGTCACCGATGGGAGAGAATATTCTTCGGTCGAGTTAGCAGATGTACATTCGCGTGCAGATGTTCTTTCAAGCATAACGGCAGTGCTTGATAAAGCGAGCGAGCCAAGTATCCATTATCCATGGACCGTAATCCGCAATAATCTTCCGGCATGTTTGTTCTTCGTATCTTTCCGTGAGATAGAAATACGTCCAATTGTTTCACCGACGCATACTCATAATCCGTTCAGTGAAACAAAACAGCGCATATATATGTCGGCTACACTTGGCGGGGAAGGCGACCTGCTTCGTGGATATGGGATAACAAACATCGAGACAATTCGAGTAAAACATGCGCAATGGGGCAAGCGCTACATCTTTATGCCTAGCCTTTATTTCGAAGAAGAGAAATGCCCCCGTGTCGTTTCATCAATTTGGAACGGGGTAAGCCAACATCGTGCACTCATCCTTGCACCATCGTTTCCGATAGCGGAACGTACCTACAAAATGGTTTCCGCCGGTATGAGTCCAGAACCAAAACAACTTGATGCGCGGGATATAGAAAATAGTCTTGAATCATTCACTGGAATGGAAGGTGTGGTACTGTGCCTTGCAGGGCGGTACGATGGTGTTGATCTTCCCGGCGATGATTGTCGTCTGCTTGTTATAACCGAGAGTCCTGGCGCTGTTGGAGCATTGGAACGCAATCTTCGTGAGCGCTGGAAGCTGGGACCTTTGCTTCGCCGCCGCGAAAGAACGCGTTTGATTCAGGGTATGGGTCGTTGCACGCGCGATGCAACCGATTTTGCCGTTATAGTTCTACTTGGGCAATCATTAATTGATAGCATTACTTCGCCGGTATTCGCGAAAAAACTTCCTGGAGAGATTCAACGGGAACTTTCTTGGGGTATCGAACAGGGAGAAGTTGCCAGAGAGAGTCCTGAAGGTTTAACCGAAATGATCATCGGTTTGCTAACAGATGAAGAATATCGGAGAAATGCGAACGAAAACATTGCGGAGCTGAATATTCCAGATCAGGAACCTGATGAGTTTGGAGATGATGTAACCGGCAAAGCAGAAGTTCTCTATCTTCGTGCCATGTGGAGTAATGACTATTCAGGTGCTTATCAAGTGGCACGCCAAACGATTGACAATATAAATAAGCCAGAGCTTGCAGGCTATCGCGCTTGGTGGCTTTTTCTCGCATCTATTGCAGCGCACTTAGCCGATGAGAACACTGGTGAAATTGACTGCTTGCAAAGAGCAAAAGCAATAGGGATTAACTCAGGCTTTCTGGACAGGATACTTCGGCTTCGTAGTAAGGGCGTAAAAATACCAGAAAAATCAGATGAGCTGGATGTGCAAGTAGAATCAATCTGGAATCGGATAGAAAGTTGGGGGTGGCAAGGTCCAGCATTTGGCAGGAAAATCGATGAAATGCTTGCGGGCTTATCGGCGCCCAGAGAACACACAAGATTTCACATTGGTTTAGAGCACCTTGGTCAATGTCTTGGGGCGGAGGTAATAAGGTCTACAGCGGGAGGAGCTCCGGATATTGTGTGGATTTTTCATCGACGCTGTTACACATTTGAGGCAAAGGCAGGAAATCAGCTGTCAAAGAAATACGTGCTACAGGCTAAAGGCCACCCTGACTGGGTAAGAGCACAGCATCAAGAGTTAAGTGACATTCCAATACAACCGCTCATTGTTTCTACGGGGAATGAAATCGATGAAGTAGTGAGACCATTCGTCAATGGGCTCAATTTTATATCGACGTCCGATATCGCAGAATTTGGGCAGAATGTAGCAATCGGACTTCAAAAGTTGCGCACACAATTTACGGGCAAGGAGTATGGGGCTGTACATGAACAGCTGAAAACTGAAATTCGCTTAATGAAATTAGATGGCGAGTCAATCGATAAGCTACTGAGTACTCCTTTATGAAACAAAAAGTCGGTGCTAGAAACGAACGGGGCCAAGTCCAGAATAAAGAATTTCTATTCAGCAAAATGCGCACGCATTTGACCCTTTATTATTCAGTAGGTTACGATCAATTTTCTTGTTCTTTGGTATGGTATCTCTCCTCCCATTTAACCAGTAGCTTACGCACACTAGTGATTGAGTGGCAAGCCGTGTCGGCGCGAGTGAGTATATTCTCAGTCTGAACTCTCCCTATCAAATCGAATTACAGTGACAGTTTACTAAATACACTAATATGCCATATTGTCAGTATGGCTCGCTTACCTCGTATTGTAACTCCCATGACTGGTCGTGAACTTAAGGCGAGAAATGCAGCCCGAAAAAAAAGTAAAGGGTGGAGTTAAGTACATTTAATAAACTATCACCGTAATCATGTGACCGTAATCACAAGGAAACATTTTTTTCGAGCAACAAAGTGTTGTGACGAAATATGGATTTTTAGAGAGGCCTTTGAGTAAATATCAATTGAAAGGATCGGTATAACACCTTTCACTTCGAAGTTCAGAATGTTTGAAAACTGATATCGAGAGATTTTGGTTTTCAGTTATTACCATTCAAACGAGGCGATATGAAATGCGAAATATCAATATCTTATGGATAGCTTTGTGTAAAAATAATAAAAATGCGCAGCCTATTTTTTCTAGGAAAAACGAAATAGCTGTCCACAAAATTTACTCGGTCGATACGAATCAAATCACATGCACCATTACAGAAAACAAACCCAATCTGATTTGTTTCGATTACGATTTTCCTGACGTGTCTGGCTTACAATTGCTCAGGCAGATCCGGTTGGATCACCCGGGCATCCCCGTTATCATGTTGACTCTTCAGCACAATGAAAATTTAGCGGTTTGGGCATTTAGAACCGGTGTTAGAAACTACCTGATAAAGCCGCTTAAAGCAGAATCGGTCATCGAAGAAATTAACCAGCTTTCCATTCAATCCAGATCTCGGTCCACTAAGCCGCGAGTAAATCTTCTTAGACGTTGTCAGATCCCCAAAGAATTTCATTGTAGTCCTACAGTGCTGCTATCGAAACGCACAATTCAAGCTATTAACTATGTACAAGCGCATTTTCAGGAAAAAATCATCGAGAAAGAAGTGGCCTCCATCTGCGGGATGAGTGTTTTTACTTTCAGCAGAATTTTCCACAATGAACATCACATGACTTTTCGTGAATTTCTGATAAAACATCGCATCATGCAGGCCAAAGAATTCCTGCGTAATCCGGAAATAACGATCACCGATGTCGCGCAACTGAGTGGATTTGCAGATGCATCCAGCTTCGCACGTTTGTTTCGCCGTTATATTGGCATGGTACCGTCGTGCTATCAGAGGAAACATAATAACTGAATGAGTTACATCGATAGCTTCTGCAAAAAAAGCCTAGTAAAAAAGCAAAAAAATCATATTCACCCAATTCGAACAAGTATAGAGTGAAACTGCTTTAGCGATTAACCAATCCGAATCGGAAAGTGTTTCATTCTTTCAAAGAGATGAAGAATCTCATCAAAAATAATCTTTAGCTTTTTGTGGCGTAGTTTAGGAATGTATTTCTAAATAACAAGGAGATCTTATTATGGCTATTATTAATGGAACAGCGAGCAGTGATGACGGTAGCACGGGCACGGGTTTTCCCTTATTGGGGACTGTCGGCAATGATGACCTGAACGCTAATTGGTCTGCTGGCAATGACACGATGTATGGCGGTGCAGGCAATGACATTTATAGGATCAACTCAATCACCGATCAAATATTCGAAGCCTTTGCCAATGGTACGGATACTGTGATCACACGCAATGCTTCCACTACGTTGAAAACCAACTTCGAAAATCTGACGTTAGACAATACTGCCGGCTTTCTCACGGCACTTAACGGGACGGGTAACAGCGCAGCAAACGTTATCACGGGCAATAGCAACGCCAATATTCTCACAGGCTTAGGGGGTAACGATACCATTAGTGCTGGTGGTGGTAACGACACCATTATCGGTGGGTCCGGCAAAGACACGATGACCGATGGTGGCGGAAATGATACCTATGATTTCAACGCAACCAGTGAAAGTGCAGTTGGAGCAAATCGTGATATTTGTACTGATTTCACACATTTAGTCGACAAAATTGATTTGTCAACGATTGATGCGAATGTTGTCACGGCGGGAAATCAAGCGTTCACTTTCATCGGCAATGTTGCTTTCACTGGAACTGCGGGTGAGGTCAGATATTTCACTTCAGGAAGTGACATTATTATCCAGGTGGAATTGGATAATGATGGTAATTTGACGGCTGATATGGAAATCCAATTAACCGGAGCAGCCACAACCGGAATCAACGCTAGCGACTTTATCCTTTAGTTCTGGTTTTCTCTCGATTTTGGCATCCCGTTGTGGTTTACAACGGGATGTTTTATTCATATAGAATCGCGAATTTCTGACTGGGATTGGCATTTGTCTGGCTAAAATTCTATTGAATAGAGTATAGAGCCATCAGTTCGAGCTGGTAATTTTTAACTTGAATCTGTTGATTTCCTCACTAATTTTCTTTGCGCCAAGGCGTATGCTGACAAAGCGCATCGATTGTTGTGTTGTTTTAGCAACTTTGCAGTTGTATTAAGCCATAACTCACCCTAGTGATATGCACCCAGCGCTGTAAGGCTTTGTGTGTTTGCTGCCATGCTTCTTTCATGCTTCAAGTTTGTTTAAGTTGATTGAACATGGGCTCAATCGACCAACGCGGCTATAGCTTTCAATTACTTGTTCCGACGTCAGTGTGATGTCTGAGCTCAATATCAGGCTGGCTACTTCCCATTCTCCATTCCTTCTTTCAAATTCGTACCAAACAGCATGCACTAACTGACCATCGAGAAAGCGCGTTCTGACTAAGTTGGCTGCGCAATCGCACGCGTTGTACTTTGCCGTAATTCTTGAGCGTTGTGATGGTACGATGCAGTTGATCAATTTGTTTCGGCGTGTATTTCTCCCCATACTTCTTACTTCGCCTAATTTGCCGTGACGCCGCGGTAGTGGTAGATCGTAGAGGCGAGTGTCTACCCTTATCTGACCAATCACCGAAAAACCTAGTCGGGTGTTGGCGGAAATCACGCGGCGTCGCATATACCAGCTATCCATCAACACATAAACTTTCAATTTGCGATTCCCCGTGGTCTTGCCGCGGGGATAGGGGCAGGGCACGCGGAGCAAAATTATTATGATTTTTCGATGTTGCAACCCCTTTCTTACTTCTCTTCATGAAAACGAATAATATTGATGTAGATCAATGTTAAGTTTAACCATAATTGGCAGCATAGCTACATCTGCAGCATGTTAGCTTCAGGTTTACTAAATATAAGGGATAAAATAAAATTAATAGCATTAGTTACTATCATTATGGTATTGGCATTGACATTAACCGCTTGTAGCAAACCAACAGTTGATTCACCTGATACGGAATCATATGGAAAGACTATTAAACCAGACCATAACGTTCCTGAAGGGGATCGTAATTAGTCTGATCTAATTTTATGGAATCAGCCATTAAACAGGAAGAATTCTCAAAGTTTCGATAGCAGAATGCGGAGATTTCAATCAATCTTTTTAATGGCAGATTCTATATTGCTGAGATCATGTGTATTTGGTGTGTCGGAATAAGTGACAGTAAAGTTACATAGCTTTCGAAGTAAGGGTGTCTATAGTAAAGAATTTTTATTTTCGAAAAATATCTCCAATCGCCTTTTTTCGATCATTGATTTGCGTTGCGATCGCAGACAAAGGCTTTGTAATCGGCTATTTTTGCTGCTTTGGTATATTCAAGTCGTCTTTATCCTGCCGGAATTTCCCCGCCTGATACATCAGGCTCTCGCTGGGAATCGCAATGATAGGCTGGAAAGAAAAATGACCGATGGGGTTATCGAAGAGAGGCATCAAAATCGCCTCCTGGCATATGTCGCAGTCTTATCAGTACAGTAATTAGTTCTAATCAAATTGAAATGTATAAAATAGATCAATCGCACTGTCTTCGCCCGCTTGTGTCACAACAGTTATTTTTGGGGTCAAATTGTAAGTCAGTTTCGTGATTCCCATGGTGGTTGTCGCCAGGCTGCGCTCATAGCTCAAATAAACACGGGAAGAAATACGTTTTCCGACTACACCGATTTGCCCGCTCAGTGAACTGCCAACTCCCGCTTGCTTGAATGAAATTTCATCGACACCCAATGCCTTAGTAATTTTTTCGGTAATTCCGGCTCCGGATTGCCCGCCTAATATCGAACCCGCCGCTGCCAGTAATACCGATGTATCTAATCCGCCGGGATCGGGTTTTCTACCTAAAACGATCCAGGAAAGTTTTTCGGTATCGGGAACATTCGGAGTCGATACCAATGTCACCCTTGGGTGACGCACCGAACCCATGATCTCAATGCCGGCTTCAACCGCTAAACCCTCCCGCACGGCCAAAATATTTAACCCGGGATCATCCAGAGGGCCATGAAAGCTGACGATGCCACGTTGAACCGTAAGGTTCTGGCCATACGCTTTAAAAGTGGTATCTTGCGCTGCAATGGCGCCATTCACCTTGAGCGTATTATTTTTATCATTTTGAACTTGTAATTGACCCGCTAAGCGGCCTTCCAATCCGGCTGCACGGAGATAGAATTTTTCTCCTAAATTGAGCGCTATATCCAACAGTAGCGACAGATTTTGCGGGGCAGTATTGGGGCTGTTGACAAACACAATGTCATCCGATAATTCAGGGCGATCTTGCGGCGGTTGCAACAATAAGCCGGCATCTGCCGCTAGGCTGCCTGTCACGCTCAAACTGTTTTTGTGAAACCTAGCCTGACCTGAACCGGATGCAACGATCCAATAATCTGTTTTGTGCGTGAAAGGGAGTTGATTCAATTTGAAATCCAATTGGCTTTCATTGCCAATAAGTCCGATGTCTCCGGTAACTGTTAAAGAACCCGATGCGCTATCCAGCTTGACATCTTTTAACAACCGGTCATCCGGTGGTGCTTCGTGCGGGGTGATAAAGTGCAGTCGATCTATTTTTAAGTTCGATTGGCGGAAATTGGCAACCAAACTGCCTTGCTGCAAATTTATGCCATGCTCCAGCAGAACCACACTCAATTGCGTGCCGGAAACGCGGCCATTAAAGTCCGGTTGCTTGAGCGTTCCTTGAATAGTTGCCTGAACCTGAAGCTGTCCATTGGTACTCACACGGTTACCTAAAAGGGAATCAATCCATTTTAAGTCCTTGATGCGGGCAATGACTTCACCGTTCAGCGGTGCTTCATCGGGAATAGTCCAGCTATTGTTCGATTGCTTTGCCGGTACGGTCAAATGCGCTTTGGCAGTGCCGATAGATTGGCTGGCTAATTCAAACTGGCCGGTTATTTTCCCATTTTGTGCAACGATTTTGAGCTGAGCCACCTCCAAGCCCAAAGGCTGTGATATTTCGTTGGGTAAATACCAATCCCCTTTTTCACATTGCATGTGCAGACTGCCGGTTAATTGCGAATTGGAAACAAAATCCCAATGACCACCTAACTGTAACGACAATTGTTTTGAGTTTTGGTATTCGCCCGGCAGTAAGGCGATGCCTGAAAAATGACCTTGAGTTTTCCATTCCCCGGGTGTCCAGTGCAGTTGATCGATGTTTAAGAATCCATCGGAAACGGATAATTTTGTTTGGCCGAGTGATACGAATTCCGAATTGATTGCCAAAGTTGTTGGCGCTGTTAAGCGAACGGGTATTTTTCCAGTGGAGGTGAATTCTGCTAGTTGCCCGTTCCAGCGCAGGGATTGAGCGGGTGATCTTTTATCTAGGCCGCCAACAGCTTTTAATTGGATTTTGGAAATATCATTTATCTGTGCTTTAGCCAATAACGTGTGGTCAGAAATTTTTCCGCCGGCGTTTATTTCCACGTGTTGCAGGGTTGCTTTATCGCTGACAACATAGTTTCCAATAGCTGCTTTCAGTGAAATGGTTTTATTGTTTAAATGCCCATCAGCAACCAGTCCTGAGAGGTGTTGATTTCCCGGTAACTGGAGATGCCGGCTTTTTATCTTGAAATCAAAATCGGGTGACTTTAGGTTTCCATTCCACTGAATGTGCGTCTGTAAATCGCCCGCAAAACCAAATCCGATTTGTTCTAAAGCGGGCGCATTCACAGCAAATTGATAAGTATCTCCGGATTCAGCGGTGCCGCCTTGCGCCAGAAAATGATTGGATCCGATATTTAATTCTGCCTTACCCTTAAACTGATTAGACCCGTTGAATGCAATCTGACCGGCTCCTGTTACCGGGAATTTCTCCAAGCGGCTTTTTTGAATCGTGTATTTCAACATTCCGGAAATTTGCGGAGACAGTTGACCGGATAGCTGGATCGCCGCATTCAGATTGGAATTCGGTGCCTGGATAAAATCAGCAATATTAAAGTTTTCTAAATTCCCTGACAGTTCAAATGATTGTTCATTGCCGAGATCGAATTTCCCTTGCCCGGCTAATTGTGATTTGCTACGCTGCAGTTGAAATTGCTCGAGCGTAACATGCTCGTCATTTCGTGTGATGGCTGCGTTGAAACTGATTGAACTATCCTTAAGATTGACGCGCGCCGATTGTTTCTGCGCACTACCTTCCAAGCTAATTTTCCCCGAAACTTGGGCTGCGCGGATGCGACTATCAATATGCTGCGGATTTACTTTGCTGACAAGCAGATTGGCTGCCCCGGATGCTTCTTCTAACTGCCAGATAAGATCCCCGCTTACAATTTCGCCGGGCTTAATTTGCGCATGGATATCCTGCAACTGCAGGATTTCTGCAGTGATGCGAGCCTGCGCGCTGAATGCGGAAAAGGGTAGGCCGCCGTCATTCAATGTGGCCGCTGCATGATTCTCAAGCAGAATCTTGCCTTCCAGTTGCCCGGATTCATTCCAGGTCAAATTGGCAATGACGGAAAGGCTGGCATGGGGTGAGTCCGAAACAAAACTAGCCGGGTTAAGCTTTTCTAGAACCGCATGAAGCTGCGTTACTGGATTGGCTGCAAATGGTTGCAGTTGTAGAGTCAAATCTCTTTTTGTGACCGATTGCATGGCATGAATCTGAATATTCATCTGCTCCAGATTCCCGGAGATGACAGCTTGCGAATCGCCCCATTGATGGGCATCAGACAGATCGATTTGCGCATACAGATCAAAAGGAGAATTTCCGTTGAGTTCTGCCAGAGCACTGACCCCCCCCCAAGGTGTACGAAAATCCAGATTGTTAAGTTGGTGGTAATGCCCATTGCTATCAACCGATAGCGTAAGGTCAGAAATAATCAAATCAGAATTCTCATGGATTGTTGAAAGTAAATGTATTGAATCTACTTTAATCGTATGAATTGACAGAGCGAACGGTAGAGATAGGTTTTCAGGTAAAGTGCGCTGTGGCGCTGCAGCGGGTGAAGGGAGTATGCGGATATCCATTGCTTCAACAGATAACTGATCGATTTTTATCTGCTTCTGAAGCAAATCAGTGGGATTCCAGGTTACGTGGGTATTATGCAGTGTTAACTGGAATTCTTCATGGGCAAAATGAATGCTTTTAATTTGAATGTTTCGCAGTGTTCCCTGAATTCCTTCAAATTGAATCCCCCCGGAACTCAATCGATTGATTGTCGAGAGCGTTCCTTGCAACCCGGATTGGCTGTTCAATAACCAATACCCGGCAATCAAGACGGATACCAGCAATACAACGAGCAAACCGATCAGCCGTGTAGAGCGCTGACTGATCCGCTTGGGATTCTGATTGCTATTGGTTTGATTGGTCATCATGATCAGAGTTTAGAATGCAACCGCCATGGAGAAATGGAAGCGTAGCGTGCCGGTTTCATGCGCCCGGGCCAGATCAAGCGCGATAGGTCCAGCAGGACTGCGCCAGCGGATGCCCCCGCCATAGCCTATAAACGGATGCATTTTTTGCCAGCTGTCTGCAGCGCTACCGATGTCTGCAAAAGCAGCGGCCCCCCATTGGTGAGTTATCCAGCGCGTGTATTCGATGGTGCCCGTTGCCATGGTACGACCGCCAACAATTGCATTGCCTTCCTGCACTCCGATGCTTTTAAAGTCATAGCCGCGAACCGATTGAATACCACCCGCACGAAAGAGATATTCCTGAGGAATTCCAAAACGTGATGAAGCCAGTGTGTAACCAATTTCTGCCCGCAGAAAAATGACATCCTGAGAGCCAACTGGCCACCAGATTTGATGGCGCGCATAGGTGCGTACAAAATCCTGAGTTGATAGGAGTTGCTGACTGCCTCCTCCGATGCGAATCTCGGTCACATTACCACGCCGGATATTAAGCGGATCGTCGACAATCTGACGTCGCCAGCGCCAATCCAGTGTTAATGCTTCATTAATCTGATTGATTGCACCTGCAGGCTGTTTATTTTCTCGTTGCCAATTCAATCCAAACTGCATTTGAATTTCTGGTGTTTGATAATTGCGCGTCATACCAATTTTTTGTTCATTCGTCTTCAAATTCTGAATATCAGTCATTTGCAGACTGGTGATCAATGAATAATTGATATTATTTTGATCAGGGAGTGTATCAATGCCAGCAAAAAAGGTTTGGCGTTTTTGCTCCAGACGTAGCATGCTCGTCAAATTCCAGGCGCGATCCAGGAAATTATGATTACGATAATTGATTTCACCCCGTGCCCCGTTGTTCGAGCTGTACCCGCCACCGAATGCGAAACGCTGCGATTGCGCTTCAGTCAAAACGACTTGAACAGGAATGGATTTATGTTGGGACGTATCGGGGGAAATATTGACGGAGATCGTGTTAAATTGTGGCGCTTTTTGGAGCGCAATCTGAAAAAGATTCAGTAAATCGCGTCGATACGCGTCGCCAATTTTAAATGGCGCTAGATTAGTGATCAAAGTCTGGTCATAGCGTTCTAGCCCGGTTATTTGTATCGCGCCCAAATAAAAAACGGGCCCGGAATCAATGGTTACGGAAAGATCGGCGCGGGCATGATCAGGATCAATCGTTGCCTGGCTGGTAACAATATTTGCGGCCGCAAAATCTTCTTGTGTTAGCTCAGATAATAAAGTCGCTTTTGCCTGTTCCCACTCGGAAGAACGGAAGGGTGAACCCGCTTGCAAAGGCCATGCGGCACGAAGTTGTTCAATGCGTTTCTGATATTTGGCGTCTTCTTGTATGATTTCACCACGAAACACGATGGAAACTTCACCAATGCGCGTTACTACGCCGGGATCGACTCGAATTTCTGGTTTTGTAACTTCGCCTTGAGTCTGGTGCGATGATGAAATTACGGGTGAGAAGTAACCTTCTGTTGCCAGTAAGCTGCGAATTTCTTTTTGCGCGCGATACAGGAAAGTTTTTTCAGCAGTACTGTCAGCAAAGGGCTCTGCTGGGAGTTTAAAGTACGTTACAAGAAATTCTTTAATAGTGTCCGGCGCCGACAATATCACGGTTGTTGAGTTTTTTGTGATATCGAATGATTCTTGCGCCAGAGTTATACCGGGTATGATTGCGATGAGCAGCAGGATCGTTGACCAGAATCGAATATAACAGTAATCAATTTTTGAGAGAGCGCTTGACATAGTGATTCGATCTAAAACCGGCTACGGCCTCAGTCTAAATAACATCCTTTTATACTTTTATAGTTAATCAGTGTACCTTTATCAAAATAAGTTTAACAAAAACTCACTGTTGGACTGTTTGAACCTTGCAATATCACCAATTACTTTGATTCCCACTCATGACGAACGAATCTTTAACACAGCACTGCAATACTTTAAATTTTTTTGATTGTACGCAATGCACACGCTTGTCGGATTTCTTGCAATCCGTAAAAACCAAGCACCCGGATTATCATGCACGACCCGTCAGCGCTTTTGGGGATAGGTGTCCGAAACTGTTGATTATTGGTCTAGCACCCGGTATGCATGGCGCCAATCGGACAGGCCGGCCATTTACCGGTGATTTTGCGGGGATTTTACTGTACCAGACATTGCATAAATTTGGTTTCGCCACTCGACCCGAATCCGTTTCTGCGGATGATGGGCTGCAACTGCTTGGATGCCGCATCACCAATGCGGTTAAGTGTCTGCCACCGGAGAATAAGCCTGTTCCTCAGGAAATTAAGCAATGTAACCAATATCTGACAGCAGAAATCAACGAATTTGTTCAAAAAGACGGCATGGCATTACTTGCACTCGGGACAGTCGCGCATCAAGCGGCGTTAATGAGCGCGCGGCTCAAATTAAAAGATTATCCGTTTGGTCATGGCGCTGTGCATCATTTGCCGCTTGAGAATGACGTGAAACTCTATGACAGCTATCATTGCAGCCGCTACAATACCCAAACCAAACGTCTCACAGCGGCAATGTTTGAACAAGTATTTGAAAAAATTGTTGCCGATATGAAGCGATAAGAATATCACTAAAAACCAAAGGAGAAACTTTATATGCCCTATGTCAATATCCGCGTTGCCGGAACATTAACACGTGAACAGAAAAAGCAAATTGCTGCCGAGCTGACCGATACCCTGGAACGCATCGCCAAGAAGCCGAAATCCTATACGTATATCAGTTTTGATGAGATTCCTGATGAAAATTGGGCAATTGCAGGAAAATTACTCGGTAGTCAGGATTAAGCAGTTTGTCGAACACCGATTTTGATGCAAAGGATTTTTGTGTAAATTTACCGCATCAGCCGGGTGTTTATCGCATGATAAATGCCAAAGGCGAAGTGATCTATGTCGGAAAGGCGATTAGTCTTAAGAAACGCGTCTCTTCCTACTTTCAGAAGACTAATCTGGGGCCCAGAACCCAGCTCATGGTTTCGCAAGTGACCGGTATTGAAACAACGGTCACTCGCTCCGAAGCCGAAGCGCTGTTACTTGAAAATAATTTAATCAAGAGCCTGAAGCCGCGCTATAACATCATATTCCGGGATGATAAATCCTATCCCTATGTGATTCTGAGCGGTCACAATTTTCCCCGGTTAGGATTTTATCGCGGTGCGCTGGATAAAACACATCAGTATTTTGGACCGTATCCGAATGCCGGTATAGTCCGGGAAAGCATACAGTTGTTACAAAAGATATTCCGCCTTCGGACCTGCGAGGACAGTGTTTTTAGTAATCGGACAAGGCCTTGTTTACTGTTTCAGATCAAGCGATGCAGTGGCCCGTGTATCGGTCAGCTTTCTCAGCAGGCGTATCAAAATGACGTCAAGAACGCCGAGTTGTTTTTACAAGGCAAGCAAACTGAAGTGATGGAAGTCATTTCAGTGAAGATGCAGCAGGCTGCAGATCGCATGGAGTATGAGCAGGCAGCTGCATTGCGGGATCAGATTCAAGCTTTACGCAGAATCCGGGAAAAACAGTTTGTCGACAGCGGGAAAGCACTGGATGCGGATGTCGTCGCCTGCGTACTGATGAACGATGGTTCAGGAAAAGTATGCGTCAACTTAGCGATGATCAGGGGAGGGCGGCACTTGGGGGACAAGAGTTTTTTCCCACAAAATGCGGATGATTGCACCGCAGCAGCCGTTGTTGAAGCATTCCTGGCGCAGCATTATTTGAATAGAAGCGTACCACCTCTGATTATTCTGAGCGAAAAAATTGAGCGCGAAGCAATACAGGATCTGCTAACTGAGCAATGCGGGCATAAAATTACGATTAACTTGAATCCGACCGGCGAGAAGCGCGTATGGCTCGACATGGCGACCGAGAACGCGCATCTTGCACTGAAACAGATGATGAGCCGGCACGCCAGCCAGGAGAAGCGTTTGTTGGCACTACAGCAGGAATTGCAAATGCCCGGCTTGAACCGGATTGAATGTTTCGATATCAGTCATACTCTGGGGGAAGCTACCGTTGCATCTTGTGTTGTGTATGATAATTTTTCTATGCGCAATAATGAGTATCGCCGTTATAACATCGATGGGATTACCCCAGGCGATGATTATGCCGCCATGCGTGAAGCGCTTTCCAAGCGCTATCAGAAGGTTGCTAGCGGAGAGGGACAATTGCCTGATCTGATTCTAATCGATGGCGGGAAAGGGCAAGTCACAGCAGCACAGGAGGCCTTGCAAGAACTCGGTATTTCTGACGCCAATTTATTGGGTGTGGCCAAAGGCGAAGAACGAAAACCCGGTTTAGAGCAATTGATTTCTCCCGCACTGGAAAAGCCGTTACAATTACCCAGTGAGCATGCGGCGTTACATCTGATTCAGCAGATTCGTGACGAAGCGCACCGGTTTGCGATTCAGGGTCATCGTGGCAGACGTGGTAAAGCCAGAACCAGCTCTAGTCTGGAAAATATTAGCGGCGTTGGGGCTAAACGCAGGCAACGCTTGTTAGGCCGGTTTGGCGGATTGAAAGGAGTGTTAACCGCGAGTATTGAAGAGTTGCAACAAACAGAGGGAATTAGCCGGAAGCTGGCAGAGAAAATATATAAAGAAATACATTAATGATTAATTTCTGTTACCAGTCCAGATCGCTACCCATTTAATCAATCAGTATCAGCTAACGATCATGCCTTACAATCTACCTAATCTACTCACATGGCTACGGATACTCGCCATTCCATTATTTGTCGGTATTTTTTATTTACCGCATTCCTGGTTATCGCCAGACAATCAGAATCTGGTGGCTACGCTGATTTTTACCGGTGCAGCCATTACGGACTGGCTTGACGGTTATCTGGCGCGAGTTTTGAATCAAGCCTCCGAGTTTGGCGCTTTTCTTGATCCGGTTGCTGATAAATTGATGGTGTCAGCCGCGTTGATTGTATTGGTTTATCTTGGGCGGCTGGATGCGCCGATTGCCTTAATCATCATCGGGCGTGAGATTACCGTTTCAGCGTTACGCGAGTGGATGGCACAAATCGGTCAGTCAAGAAGTGTTGCGGTATCTTTCCTCGGTAAAATCAAGACGACTTCACAAATGGTCGCTATCCCCTTGCTACTTTATCATGAGCGCATTGGTGAGAGCTTTGATTCACAAGAAATAGGCACATGGCTTATTTATATTGCCGCCGTTTTAACCCTATGGTCTATGTTCTATTACTTAAAGGCTGCTATGCCACAGGTGCTCAAGGATGACAGCAAGATTCTTTAATTACCATTCATTTGCCGCAAGTGATAGACGATGAAGATTTTGATTGATGCGGATGCTTGTCCCGGCGTAATCAAAGAAATTCTGTTTAGAGCGGCCGAGAGAACCAAGCGGCATTTGGTATTGATTGCAAATCATCCGGTATATATCCCGCCATCACAATTTATTCGAATGCATCAGGTGGAATCTGGGTTTGATGTGGCGGATAACGAAATTGTAAAAAGGCTGGTAAAAGGCGATCTGGTGATTACCAGTGATATCCCGCTGGCAGCCGAAGTCATCAAAAAAGAAGGCTCTGTACTGAGTCCTCGTGGTGAGCTTTATACCCAGGAAAATATAGGCGCACGATTAAGCATGCGGGATTTTATGGAAGGTTTACGTTCCAGTGGTGTTGATACTGGCGGGTTGTCTACTTTGAGTCAAAATGATCGAAAGTCATTTGCTAATCAATTGGATAAATTATTGGCGCAATAAGCTGTGAAGATCTTTAGCGAGTAACAATACCGCCCCGCCATTAGCAGCAGCGGCGGTGATATTGCCACGACTATTAGGTATTGGTAATCATTCCATATAGCTTGTCTTTAAATAACAAGCGTTTCTTTTTCAGTTCTTCCAAATATTCATCCGCAGTATTTTCGACGCCTTCTTCGATTCTGAGGATTTCTCGATTGACGGCATGATATTCCTCAAACAGGTGCGCGAAATGGCTGTTATTGATCTTTAGATCATGGATGCGGTCATAATATTCTGGAAATTCATGGTGTAAATCATGTTTCTCAATCATTGGTTGGCTCCTCATTATAGTTTTCGTTTAAGTAATCATAATGAGCTGATTACGACGAGCGAATACTGATCTAAATCAAAATTCAAGCGGATCTATATCGAGTACCCAGCGCACTTTATGCGCAGGCAATGTATCAATTCTCGTATACCATTCGGTCATAAACGCTTGTAATTGCCTGCGTGAGGAGGATTGTATCAGTAAGTGCGCGCGTTCCAAGCCTTTTAAACGCAGCATTTGCGCGGGTACTGGATCAAATAATTCAACGGAACGGGGCGGATTGGCAAGACTGGCGGCTTGCTTAAGGAAATCCAGTACAATCGCAATGTTGTGGGCTTCCGCGCGCAATATGGCTTGATAGACAAAAGGCGGGAATCCGGCCGTTTTTCTTTCTTCCAGCAGGGTTTGTGCCAGCACATCATAATCGTGTTTTTGCAAGGCATGGTATAGAGGATGATCAGGAAATTCGGTTTGAATGAGCACGTGACCAGCGACGCTCGCCCGTCCCGCGCGGCCGGCGACCTGCATCAATTGTGCAAACAAGCGCTCACTGGCACGAAAGTCGGTGCTGTATAGCGAAGAATCGGCATTTAGAATACCGACCAATGACAGGTTCGGGAAATCATGCCCTTTGGCGAGTAGTTGAGTGCCGACCAAAATATCCACTTCTTGCGCATGGATCGCATGCAGAATGTCTTGCCACGCATTTTTACGGCGAATGCTATCTCGATCAATGCGCAAAATCCGTGCAGTTGGAAAATGCGCTGCCAAAGTTTCTTCCACGCGCTGCGTGCCTTGTCCGAAAGGTGCAATATCCTGATTGCCACAATGTGGACATGCGTGTGGAAAGTTTTCCCGGTGGCCGCAGTGATGACAGCATAGTTTTTTATCGCGTAAATGCACGACCAGGCGGCTGGAACAACGCTGGCAGAGGGCAGTCCACCCGCAGGCTTTACACAGAAGTGCCGGTGCATAGCCGCGCCGGTTAATAAAAACGAGACTCTGATGTTTTTCTGCCAGACACTTATCCAACGCTTTGATGAGCGGTTCGGATAAGCCTTCCTGAGTCTTGTTGGTGCGCGTATCAATACACTGAATCAACGGAAGCGCGGCGTTTTTGATGGCACGGGATAGCAAGCGTACGCTGTGGTAGCGCCCATTGAGCGCATTGTAATAGCTTTCCAGTGAAGGAGTGGCCGACCCCAGTACCACCGGAATGTCATTTTCTTTGGCGCGAAAAATTGCCAAGTCACGTGCCGAATAACGCAACCCATCTTGCTGTTTGAAAGAACTGTCCTGTTCTTCATCGACAATGACCAATCCCAGAACGGGCAATGGGGTAAAAACAGCAAGGCGTGTGCCCAGTATAATTCTAGCTTGACCGCGTTGCGCCTGTAACCAACCGGTTAGCCGTTCCGTATCGTTGAGTCCGCTATGCAAACTGACCAAATGGGTAGTGGGAAAACGGGCGCGAAAAACAGTTTCCAGTTGTGGTGTTAGGCTGATTTCGGGAATGAGTATCAGTGCCTGCTTTCCGTGAGCAAGTACGTGTTCAATGATTCTGAGATAGACCTCGGTTTTGCCGCTGCCGGTCACGCCATGCAGCAGCCAGGTATTGAATTGCTTGATGTCAGTTGTGATGGCGCTTACAGCAATTTCCTGCTCGGCAGTTAACGAGGGGATTTTTACAGCCTTTGTCACCGCAGTTGCAGGAATGGGCATTGCCGACACCCATTTCAGTTGTATCCATTCCTGTAATAACTTGCTCGCGCGCGGCGAGATTTTTTTTGCTTGGAGATTGCTGAGCACCGTCGTGTGCTGGAGTTCGGTGAATAGACGGCGAGCTACACGCTGACGTGCTGGAATGCTGGATAAATCGATTTGTTTTCCAGCTTCGGTAAGGCTGAATTGAACATTGTTCGAAGGTTCTTTCAATTTAACCGGTTTGTTGCCACGCAGCTTGACGGGCAAGCCATTCATGATAACCAACCCGAGCGGGTGATGATAATACTGGCTGCAAAAATGAAACAAATCGAGTAATGCAGCGGGCAAGGGTTCGATTTCTCTGAAAATACAATGTACTGACTTAAGCTTCTCAACAGAGATTCGCGTTTCAGAACCGACTGCAATGATGATGCCGGTTACTCGTTTTTTTCCGAAAGGTACGCAGGCACGCAAGCCGATATCGAGTTGGGTTGCGTCATTTGATTGGTAATCAAACAAAGTGTCGACTGGAACGTTAAGTGCGACACGAATGATGGGCATAGGCGATGTAAAGGCAGGGTGATCCAGAACGATCAGAGCTTTTTGCTACTTCAGAAACAAAACACTCACCGGAAATCCATGCAATTCCGGTGAGTTTTTCAACGGTCTTTTAGTAGCCGTGTTAGCGGGAAACCCGATAAATCGTTACCGATTCTTCACCTGGCTTGTCGAGTTTGGCAGTATTCCCACTCGAATTGATCGAAAAGCCGATTGCTGTATTGTTATCCAGATCAGAGAAGCCAGCACATCCGTTGGTGTTGTACGTGAAACTGGATAAGTTTAACTTGCTGGCGCCTTTGTTGTACGCGTAGGAAGAAAACTCGATACCAGGTTTTCCGCATTTTGCTTGATCTGCCCGCTGCGTAGCGCCGGTCGGATCAATCATCAGGAATTTACCATTTGGAAAGAAAACCAAAGTTTGTGTTTGGATGGCATGCTCATCAAAGGCCCAAGCACCGACGATACCGGCGACATCGTTATCAATTTTTGCGTAGCGTGTTTCTTTGACTTCTTTTTCTACCACTTCATTTTCATCGCTCAGCTGAATCGGTTTGGCGATATGGAACAGTTCGCCGAATACACTGCTTTCTGTGCGCGCTCTTTGCACAATGACGATGTCGGAATTGATCAGCTCAAAGCCATCGGTGCGAACTCGCCGGGTTGGACCAGGATTGGAAAATCCAGCTTTCAGGTTGGTGTCAATGGATGGTTTTCCAGTCAGTTTGAATCCACGGGTATCAAATTCTTCTGCAACCGCAATGCCATATTCGACACCGGCCTGGAAAATGGTGCGGCCACCACAAACACGGTTCTCGTCACAGGAATCATCCGGTCTGGCATCGCCCTGTAAGTATTCTCCGCTGCTGTCAGCAGCAATTCGCAGCACGCTGGCTGTTTTAGTGTCGTAGCTAACCCAGATTTGGGCGCTGAGGAGAGCGGTGCCTTGCGAAAGGAAATGTGTGCGGGCTTCTTCGATTGTTCTGACATCGCCTTCAATGCTACTGGCTTCCATAATGCTCTTTAAATTGGCCGAAGCGGAAAACGTTTCCGGATCGCTTTCCAGGTTGATCGATGACTTGACAGCAGCGGCTGTTTCACTCGAAATGGCGATGCCGTTTGAAAGATCGCCATCGGAATCGAGAGATTGCAGCAATACCAGCAAATTCTGTAACTTATTGTCACTGCCGTTGGCCAATTCGATCGGTGTCACAATTTGTGAACCGGGAATATTGCCCAGTGTCAAACTGCCCAGTTTAAATTCGATTTTGTCACCATGATTAAAATTAAAAATGCCTTTGTCATTGGTTAAGCCAGACTTTCCGGAAGATGCGGCATAGGATACGCCGGAAACAGGGGAGTCAACCAAAATACCGGTTGCTGGGCCGGTAGGCATGGTTCTATTAGTCGTCGTCGCTGATGAAGATGACGCTGAAGATGAAGATGAAGATGACGACGCGGTTGATTTTTCATCGTCGCTGCCACAGGCAGTTAAACCAACAATCAATAGGGTGAATATTACGGGTAACCAGGAATTCTTTCTTAACAGGTGTGTGAATTTCATTAAAGAGACTCTCTTTTTGATTAATTAAATAATTCAATATTGTACAATTCGCAATTTTGTACGCATAACGTGCAAATGGATACTAATATTTTACTACCAAAAGATTGCTATTATAGCGAAGCATTCAATTTTCTTTCCTGACTTGCTTAAATAGGTTTTAAATTTTTGTCTTTTCGTGTATTTTCGCCGCTAAATTTTTAATCGGGAGATATAAGGTATTTATATGTCTAACATGGCTGAGATCTCACAACTGACAGAGTTGTCAGTGCAGCTTCCCATCGATTGGTATGTGGATCCCAAAATTCTGGAGATTGAAAAACGTATCCTTTTTGATCAGGGTCCTGGCTACGTGGGGCATGAAGTGATGCTACCCAATGTTGGGGATTATTATGTGCCAGAATGGATGAACAATGCCAAGATACTGGTACGTAATGGACACGGTATTGAATTACTTTCTAATGTTTGCCGTCACCGGCAAGCACTTTTGTTGAAAGGTAGAAGCAGTACCAAGAGTATTGTGTGCCCCATTCATCGCTGGACTTATGCACTGGATGGCAAGTTGCTCGGCGCGCCGCATTTTAAGCAGAATCCTTGCCTCAATCTGGATAAGACACCACTGCAAAATTGGAATGGTTTGTTATTTAACGGCAATCGCAAGGTTTCGCAAGATATGGCTAAACTGAATGTGCTCAAGGATTTTGATTTTTCCGGTTATTTGCTGGATCGTATCCAAATTGATGAATATCAGTGTAATTGGAAAACATTTATTGAAGTGTATCTGGAAGATTATCATGTCGATCCATTTCATCCGGGTTTGAGTCATTTTGTGAATACCGAGCAACTCGATTGGGAGTTTAGCGATTGGTATAGTGTGCAAACCATAGCAATCGATAATGCACGCTTCCAGCGGCCAGGCAGCCCGGTTTATGCCAAATGGCACGAGCAGGTGCTGCAGCAAACGGAAGGAAAAACACCGCCGCATGGCGCCATATGGCTGCTGTATTACCCCAATATCATGTTGGAATGGTATCCCCATACGTTGGTAATCAGCACAATACTTCCTACCGGCGCTGAAAGTTGCACGAACGTGGTGGAATTTTACTACCCGGAAGAGATTGCGCTGTTTGAGCGTGACTTTGTTGAAGCGGAGCAGGCTGCCTATAAAGAAACTGCACTCGAAGATGATGAAATCTGCAAATTGATGACAGCCGGACGGCGTGCGTTATACGAACAGAATCGTAATGAAACGGGACCGTACCAAATCCCTATGGAAGCAGGAATGGAGCATTTTCATCAATTTCTGCAACGAGAAATCGGGCCGCATGTCTGATCATCGCTTAACCGCAATTTCTGTATTCTAGGAAACATCAACACGTGCGCTCGCTGTGGATGCTGGTGGCTGCCTTTATGTTTGCCTGCATGGGTGTGTTGGTCAAACTAGGCGCGACTTATTTTTCCAGTACCGAACTGGTTTTTTACCGCTCGTTGTTTGGTGTCTGGATGACTTATCTGATCCTCCGCTACTATCGCCTCCCAGTGTGCACGCCGCATTGGCGGATTCACTGTTGGCGGGGGATCTCCGGGCTAGTCAGTCTGTTGATGTTCTTTTATTGCCTGACGCAATTGCCGTTGGCAACGGCGATTTCATTGAATTACACCTGGCCGCTTTTCGTAGCGTTATTTTCCACGCTGATTCTGAAAGAACATATTCATTGGCCATTAATCTGCACTATTTTGATTGGCTTTGCAGGAGTTATTTTACTGATGCAACCCACGTTACCGGAAGATCATTGGGTTGCTAGCCTGATGGGTATGGCTTCCGGTTTTTTTGCAGCGATTGCGTACATTAATGTCAAACAACTGGGCAATCTGGGCGAAACGGAATGGCTCGTGGTGTTTTATTTTACATTGATCAGTACGCTGATTACCGGGGTAGGATTGATGTTCACGACACTGAATCCGGTCACCTGGCCCGGATTATGGTTGCTGCTTGGCATCGGTGTGACCGCGACATTGGCGCAACTCGCTATGACCCGTGCGTATCATAAAGGTGTAACGCTGGTCGTGACTTCGCTGGGTTATAGTACCGTATTGTTTGCCAGTCTTTGGGGTATCCTGCTGTGGAATGAGCTGTTGTCACCCATTGCGTGGATAGGCATGGGATTGATTATACTTGGCGGATCTCTCAGTGGTTTCTTGAGTATAAAGGTGAATTCTGCTGTTGCACAAAAATGACTGCGCGACGAATTGCCCGGAAGCAAAATTTGCACCATCCCGTTTAATTGCCTATGATGAGATTGTTATCATTTGAGGTGAAGTCATGATTACTATTCAGAAGAAAGACAATCTTGTTATTGTTGCGGTCATTGGTGAATTTACATTGGCAGACTATAACGAATTTGAACAACAGGTGCTTTACCAGTCACACTTTGAAGGTGAAGCGAACCTTTTATTTGATTGGCGCGACATGTTGGATTACACCGTTGATGTGGCTTGGGAAGAAATCAAATTCATGCGTGATCACGGCAGTGAGTTTAACCGGGTGGCTATAGTGACTGATGACGAATGGCAAGCGTGGGGTGCTTGGGTTTCTAATTTGTTTACCAATGCGAACGTATTGGTGTTCCATAACTATGAAGAAGCCGAGGAATGGGCATCTGACAGCGTGAATAGTTGACGCGTTGCGCATAATCTCCGGATGCGCTGTATCAAAGCATCACACCTTAGCTACAGCACATTCGGGTTCGATGATTCGGTCATTTTAAAAAATGTTAACCGGTAAGAAGAAATCGCATGGATGAGTTTGTTTTTGCCAGAGTATTGCATGTTCTGGGCGTGGTGTTTTGGATTGGCGGTGTCGCATGGTGACGACCGTACTGTTGCCGACTCTGGCGCGCATGCAATCACCCCCGGAAGCGATGGAATTTTTTGCTCGATTTAGGCAACGATTTGCCGCACAAGCTCGTGTTTCTACATTAATCGTTGGGCTGAGCGGTTTTTATATGGTGTATGGTTTGGATGCCTGGCAGCGTTTCACGCAATGGCAGTATTGGTGGATGCACACGATGGTGCTGATCTGGCTGTTGTTTAGCGTGATGTTGTTTGTTATGGAACCGCGTGGTCGGCGTCAGCAAGCCAATGTGCCTGTGCAGCCAGATGTTTCGGCAGAAACATTTGTCAAAATTCAGCGCAAGCATTTGTTTTTATTAACTCTGAGCTTGATCACCATTGCCGGTGCCGTGGCAGGCAGTCACGGCTGGTTGATTGCCGGGAGCTGAGCATGAGTTACGAAGCGCTAAAACTGATTCATATTACTAGCGTTATCGTGAGCTATGCGTTGTTTTTCTTGCGCGGCGTCTGGTTGATGCAAGACTCGGAGAAATTGCGCCAACGCTGGGTAAAAATCCTGCCGCATGTTGTGGATACCATTCTGCTGACCAGCGCCATTATACTGGCAATAACTATTCAGCAAAATCCGCTCGATAATTCCTGGTTAACTGCCAAAGTAACCGGTTTGTTGCTCTATATCGGTCTTGGCATGATAGCAATCCGCTTCGGCAAAACCCGGAGAACAAAAATCACCGCTTGGATTGCAGCACAGTGCGTATTTATCTATATCGTGTTGGTTGCCCTGACCAAAAGCCCGGTGTTAGGTCTCTGGTCCTAAAACTGGCAAGACTGTTTTATCCTGCAAAACACCCTAAAAATCGATGGATCTCTCGCATTTTCGTCTTGACAAAGCCAGCCAGGATCAAGCACAGGCGATAGCTGATCTGGTAAATCTGACCTACCGCGGAGAAACCGGCTGGACCCGGGAAACACATATTATCCAGGGCGACAGAACCAACCGGCAGGAAGTGGAAACGGCCATGTCTAATCCCGATGCACGATTCTTTGTCATCAATCAACCGGAAAGTTTGGCTTCGTGTATCTATGTCGCCAAAGAAAACGACTTTGCGTACATCGGCTTTTTCTCAGTTCACCCCAGTCTGCAAGGAAAAGGGCTCGGCAAGTATGTGCTTGAGCAGGCGGAAAGTTTTGCATTGAGCACTCTGCGCGTGCACAAGTTTGTCATGTTCGTGATATCACAGCGCCCGGAATTAATCGCATTTTATCAACGCAGAGGCTACTCGCGCACCGGCAGGATTGAAACTTATCCATTGCATCTGGGTATCGGTGTGCCCAAAGTTTCCGGATTAACGATTGAATATCTAGAGAAGATCATTTAACCCACTGCTGTTGAAGCGATGCACTGTGTGCGGATCGTCGCAGCACTGAAGGATTATCTTTATCCTAACTTTCCCTTATTGCCAAACATAATTTAATTGGTTTTTGCCCTTAATGGTTCACCAAAGCGGATAAATCTGGTAATTGGTTTATTAAGATTCCAGTTTGATATCTCAATATATGCAACTAACATATAGTTAAGGAGCGCGCTTTAGTGCGTCCCGCTTGAACACCATGTTAGACGGCACGGCGGCTCCAGAAAGATATAACGCCATAGGCCAACAAAGAGTAGAGAATTATGCCAAACGGAATACCCAATAAAAATACAACTAAGTTTAGCGGTGTACCTTCACAGACCGGATTTTCTGCGGTACCGATATTCAAGCATGGAATGAATGTTTGCAGCCACCAGCCTTGCCAATAGAGAATATGAGAAAGCCCAATAAGTTTCAATACAGAGGCTACATAGGAAAAATCAAATGTGCTTACCGTGATAAAAGTACCCACGATCAAAGATTTGACGCTGTTTTTCATAGGTGAGCCATGTGGTCTAACGGAGAATTAACCGGCTCCGCGCTTTTGCGGACATAGCCAGTTGAATATCGTTGTTTCAATTCTTCAGTGGTTGCGCCAAATAGAGTCGTAACCGATGAGTAATCGGTGTTTGGAGACTTCTTTAGCATGGCAAGTAGTATTTCATTTTTGTCGATAGAATAGGTCAAAACAGAACCATACCTTTTGAGTATTTCGGAATTTATATGAGTTTTTGCATACACTGGAAAATTAGCCCGAAAGTCATCTAATTCAACTAGCAAATCATCGGTTAAATTTATAACCTTCTCAGTTAGATCCACAAGCACGGAGAAATTAGCCTCTCCTACGCATTCATATATTTGCTCAGGACAAACATATGCATATCCTTTTGTGGAATACCGTTGCACAATTTTTTCTCTGATTGGCCTGTCAATTTCGTTCCGCATTACCCATAGCTCTTGCACATAGTTGTAGTTATGTATCATGGTTCTAATTCTTCTTATATTGCTCCACGTTGGATGCTCGCCACTCTCTTGTTTTGGCTCCAAAAAGGAAAGCTGAGAATAGTCCTCTACGATAGGTTTGGGGATTAATAGAATTGTTGGTATTACAGCCGCTCTTTGAATGGGGGCCTCCTCTAACTTACCATGATAATTTTGTTTGATTGAGATAAGGTTAAACATTGCTTCATCAGCGAGCAATGTCCACTTATTAGCAAGTATTCATTTTTTCTTTTTCAATTTTTATATTTTCTTGGTAATGAAAAAAATAGTAAGCAATTCTAGCGCCCAATAATGATGCAAATAAAGCGCTAGCTATGGGGAATATGTAATCTTTGAAAATGCTACCTTCCTGCCTCAAGCTTTCTATTGCAGTTATTATAAGCTCAGTTTCGTTGTGCATAAATTTCCTCGGGGTTTTAACGCTTGGAATCACCGGCGATGTGCAGCTTTATCGCGCAGCCTCTGGAGGATTGATGGGTTAAGCGTTTTATTCACTTCAGTTTTAAATGTTAAATGCTCTTTCAACCAAAACAGAAACCCTATCCCAGCTATTAGGACGATAATGAAAGCGATAACCTCAAACTTTGTATTATCTGGCTTGGATATTTCGATAAGTGTTGCTGCCGAGAGACCCAGAATTAACGGATCAAAGCATGGAGCCAGGTCTAGAATTGAGAATATATCCGAAGGATTAAGCCTGATTTCAGTTTTGTGACCTGGTGGTGTGTGCGTTGCCAATATTGGACTCGAGATTCGGTGCTTGGTAAGCATATTGTACAAAATCACTCAATGTACTTGATAATCATCGATGTACTTGAGTCCGATGACTTCAGTAATGCCGAGTAATGTGCATCGATGGCTATCAATTGTCCATGGCCGAAAATAATATTCGCCGGTGTCTGTGGCATGCAGGCTCTTTCCGTTTGAAGTGCTTGCGGAACGGCACAAACGTAGTCATAAAGTTGTTGCGCTGTGGTTATTTCGGTTGCAGGAATAGCCGCATCGCGCGCCGAAGGGCTTTTATTCCGACCGCCGGTTAAACTTCTGAAATAACTCAACTGGCGAGACGTTGCCGTATCCTCGACTTCGATGCGGTAGACGGTGCTGCGCCCGTTTTGTGCCGGTTCCTGTTTGGTATAGAGGGTTGCATTGACTGGGGTGTAATCGTGCGTTTGCAGAATTTTCGCTATCGTTTCCAGCGGTGTATTTAACGAGATACCCGCGATCTCAAATGTTTTCAATGGATGTTTCTCCGTGCCGGTAGTCTGACTGGCCGAAATTGAGAAACTGATTGTCGTCGCTACCCCTAACAACAAAAATCGGAGTACTAAAGAACTTTTATGCCAATTCGGCGAAGAAATAAAGCGCATCATAAACCTCTCGTAAAAACATTAATGGGCATGCTCTCCAAGCGGCATTATCTCACCTTCCTGGTTAAGGAGTCTCTGAATTACCCACCTTTGTCATTCGAACGAAGTGAGGAATCTTTGGAGAACAGCAGTATAGATTTCTCGCTATGCTCGAAATGACAATTATTCAGAGAATCCCTAAGATTTAAGTATCTTAGCCGAAGCCCAGCAAATAGAATGTTGGGCTTTGTTTGTATCGATAATGTCATTCAAGTAGGTTCATTCGGGTTGAATCAAACCAAAATAGATCATTAAAACCCTGACTGCCACGATTATCTGGCAACGTGACTCAGTCGGTGCTTTTTTCGATGCTCTTTATACCGATGCAACCGGTCTTTCAGGAACGATTTTTGCTAATAAGGTATCCGGGAATTACTCTTATGACCCATGGTAACGGAACCCCCGGCACAGAGTAAAGTGCGATTAAAAAGTGACCGATATTTCCATAAATTACCGTAACTTACTACTGAATGGGTGGATTCTGGCGACTAATCTTGCCACTGACCAATGGAGGCTTGCCGCATGAGAAAAATCATTTTGTTCTTGCTTGTTTCATTGACCGTTTATGCGGCGTTTTTTACAGAAAAAGACAGACTGGATAGGGAAGTAGAACGGCTCTGTGCGATTGATGGCGGCATCAAGGTGTATGAAATAGTGACATTGCCACCGGACAAATTTGATAAGCATGGGCAGATTAATTTTTATCGACCTACTCAAGGTGAAAATACGCTAGGGCCAGAATATATCTATAAATGGGTTATTCACTATTACAAAAAAGGAGATCCTGTATCACAAGGTGCTCAGGAAGCTTCTATGAGACGAGATCATATTCAGATTATCAGGATATCGGATATGAAATTATTAGGAGAATTCGTTAAATATCATAGAGCCGGTGGTGATTTTCCGGGTCCGTGGATGCCTTCATCGTATCATTGCCCTAATAGATCGGAAGCTAATGAAAGCATTTTACTGAATAAAATTTTTACAAAAGCTACTGAAGGAACTGAAAAATGAGCAATGTCAAAGGTTACTTTACTCAGGCAGAGTTAGCACAAGCAGCTTATGGCACATTTTCTGGAGCAGCAATACGCACAATTGAATTAACGGAAAATAACGTAGGTATGTCGTTATCCCAAGCCGCTCGCTTTGCTGAGAAATGGGAGATCGCTGCCCAATACTCCGATCCAATCACAGGAGTTTCAGCTATCGTATTTCAAGCAAAAGAAGAGGGAACAAAATATCTTGCGATACGTGGTACTGAACTTGCAGTTAATGATTTGACTGCTGATGGGCTTCTCGCGTCAGCGATTCCTCCAAATCTTAATCTCCAATTCCTTGTGCTTAAAGCGCAGTTAGAAATTTGGGCGAATGATCCTAATGTACTTCAAGACCAAACCTTTGTCGTCAGTGGGCACAGTCTGGGCGGTTATTTGGCTGCTGCTGTCAAGCAAAACTATACGCAAGTAACAGAAGCTTATCTCTATAATGCGCCAGGAGTTAGCGGATTGCTCGGTAATTTGGCGGATGCAGTGAGCGGCGTTCTTGGCTTAAGCAGCATAGGATCAGACAATATTTCGAATATACGCGGCTCTGAGGGTTTTCCCATCATTGCCGGTTTGGGTTACCAGCTCGGCTCGCCCGTCAGTATCCAAACTGAAGCATCGACCAATAATCATAGCATTAGTTTATTAACCGATGCGCTAGCCGTCTATTCAGCCTATTCCCAGTTGGCGCCCAACCTGAATCAGGAACAACTCAGCAAATTGATCGATTCCTTCGGATCCATTAAGGATGTTGCAAGCGCCTCCAATAGTAAAACCCTCGAATCCGCTCTCGATGCTTTGCGCACCATTTTGATCAATCCTGCGGGCGGTAAGATTGAGTTGGGTGAGAATCAGAAAACTGAAACAGGCAATCGCGACAAGTTTTATGCAAATCTTTATGAATTACAGAACAGTGTCCAGTTTAAAGATTTGACAGGAAAAGTCCAATTGACGCTGCTATCAGAGCTTGCTGCCAGCGATGTCATCGCTAAAATTGAAAGCAATAGTCAGCAGGGTCTGGCAGCCCGCTTTGCACTGGTTGCGCTCAATCCTTTCATCCTGGAAGGTGAAAACATTGATTATGGTGTTTTTAATACAAACGGTGCGTTGGATCTCTTCAATCCGGAGACCGGTACGGGCGCGCTGACATCGTCCTATCTGGTTGATCGTATGGCGATGCTGATGCGTAAAAATTGGTTCAATATCGAAGACAAGAATCCGCTGGATTCCACTGTTACGTTCAGTCCAAGCAATCATAGTTATCAAAATATCAATGATTATTATGAAGATGTCACTTCAGGGTACAAGATTTCACAAGGTGAATTATCAGGAAAAACTCCACGGTACTTCTTCGGTGGTGAGGGCACGGACAATCCTGCTGCATCGGCGGCTGAAGATCATTTTTATGGCGGTGGTGGAGATGACACGCTTAATGGCCGCGAAGGCAACGACTATCTCGAAGGCGGCGCCGGTTCTGACACTTATGTTGTTAACCCCGGGGATGGTTTTGATACGGTGTTCGACATTGATGGTCAAGGATCTATCAAATTCGGTAGCGTAGTTGCCGAGGGTAGAAATGGTGTCACTGACGGCAAGAGTTGGGTCAAAATTGGCAATGGCTGGATGGATATGGAAAATGGCCTTGTCTATTTGCTCAGCACGCCACCCAATGGTGCGCAGGACCTCCTAATCAGTTTTGTTACCGGCGCAGACAGTGCTAGGGCAGTGGTGAAGAATTGGCGCGACGGTGATCTGGGCATCACTCTGGGAGACAATACATCACCCGGCACCGCTGTACTCGATCGTATTATCACCGGTGACTTAAAACCTGAAGATCCACTCAGAGTCGATGAGCTCGATAATGTTGTTGTAGGTACGGACGAGTCACCCAACCGGGAGGATGTACTTTATGGGAGCGCTGGAAACGATCTGATTCAGAGTCTGGGTGGTAACGACGATGTCGAAGGGGAAGATGGCGCAGATCGGATTGAAGGCGGGACCGGGCAGGATATCCTGAATGGCGGTCTGGGTGATGACATTGTGTTAGGCGGCGCAGATAGCGACATTATTATGGGGCGTGAAAATAACGACCGGTTATTTGCTGAAACTGAATACACCCTTGATGATGCCTACACGCTGGGAAATACTCAGGCGGCCAGCGGACAACGTGGTGATCTGTTGGATGGCGGACTAGGTAATGATACTGTTATCGGTGATGCTGGCGATGACATTCTGATGGGCGGTATGGGCAAAGATGTGCTGATGGGGTTGGGCGGGAACGACACGATCGAAGGGGATCGTAACATTGAGTTGGCTGATCGAGACTGGAAAGTTACCCGTGCAATTAATAACCAAGGCAGCACAACTTTATACAGCCGGAATTACGATCTCAGTGCTGCTGAAGCAAATAATGGCGCCGGTGACGATGATGTAATCTATAGCGGTGCGGGAAATGACTGGATATTTTCGCAAGGAGGCCATGATTTTGTGGATGCAGGTGCGGATAATGATGTTGTTTTTGGCGAAGCGGGCAATGACACAATTCTGGGTCAGAGTGGAGACGATGTTTTGGTAGGGGATGCATCGAATCTGAATGTGTCTCTGCATGGCGATGATTATTTAAATGGCGGCGATGGAAACGATCGGTTAGAAGGTGGTGGTGGCTCGGATTATCTGACGGGCGACAAAGGTAATGATATTCTTTCGGCGGATGATGGAGATACTCCGATGGAATACCAGGGGAATGATCTGTTGGACGGCGGAGAAGGTAATGATTATCTGATTGGCTGGGGTGGTAACGATACGCTTATCGGTGGTGCCGGTAATGATATTCTTCTTGGTGGATCAGGCGATGACACATATTTTGGCGTGGAAGCGGGTGATTCGATTGATGACCTGGAAGGGCGTAATATCATTTTTTTAGCAGATGATGCCGCTGTGTCGACGACTGCGTTTGCTAAAGCCAAGACTGTATCGATGAATTCATTGGGTGCAATCAATGCTGCACCGGCAACCGCGTTGTTCAATGCAACATGGTTGGACGATTCCAGTATTTTGCAAATAACTCTCGGCAACGGCGAAACGCTCGATCTGGCTGGTGCGCTCTATGGTATGGACGCGCAAATATATTCTGACCATGGCTCCAACGGAATCGATCTGGAATCCTGGGTGAGTGAGAATTTATCCGAAGATGTGGTCTTGAGTCTGAAATCGGTGGCGTATTTCGGACAACCCGTTACGCATGCCTATAGCGGTTCCGGTAATGATCTAATTCAGGGGGATATTTATGATGACACTATTAAGAGCTACGGCGGTAACGATTATATCCTGAGTGGTGCAGGCAACGATCTGCTTGTGGGCGGTTCTGGCAACGATGCTTTGTATGGACAGGCTGGCGCCGATACTTTGCAGGGAGGCTTGGGTGCCGACCGGTTAGCGGGTGGCAGTGGTGCAGATATCTATGTGTTCGAGCTGGGTGATGGCGCCGACATCATTGCGTCGGCTAATATCAGTGACGCAGAAGGTGATGAAGTTCAGCTAGGTTCTGGCATTGCAGCAAGCGATCTGCGGTTTTTCCGGCTGGCTGACGACAGTTTACTCATGCGCATTGCTGGAACTCAGGACAGCATTATGTTCGAAAATTGGTTTGCAAACGGATCCAATATCACGGCATTACGTCTGAATGATAATTCGCTGATGGATGCCAGCGAAATTAGTGCACTTGCAGCCGACGTTTTTGGCGGTACGGCAGGTGACGATGTGCTGCTAGGGACAATTGCTGACGATCATATTGAAGGCTATGCGGGCAATGACATTTTCGATGGCGGTGCAGGCAATGACGTACTCGTTGGCGGTGATGGCAACGATACCTATCTTTTTGGCTGGATGTCGGCAGGAAACGATGTGGCAGTGGAGCCACTGGAGGGCACGAGCATTATTGCGCTGACAGAGGGCACGGCACTGACCGACCTGCGGCACGAACGCATGGGGAACGATTTGATCCTGATGTTGCAAGGTGGCGCGATGTTGACGCTGAAAGATTATTTTGTGTCACCACATGTTTGGATGCTCCACGAAGCAACTAATGCGGTAATTAATGTAGCCGATTGGCTCGATTTGCCTGAAACTAATATCGATATTACGCAATTACAAGCAGATTTTTTAGATGCGGCGCGTGCGCAATGGGCAAATGATTTGCTGAGTAATCGGTATGGCTCGAATTTCGGCTCTTACACACGGGTGGATGGTGCAACCTACCGTGCTGAATCAGTGTCTGCCAATGAAACAAAAATTGTGCTGCAACATTTTATGCTAGTGGATACTACTGCTGATACTGCTGTAATCCAACGGCAATCTGATAGCGATATTTCTTCCAACTTTACAGTTGATCTGCTCAATATATCATCATCTCCTGGCACCCCCGTGGTGAATCCATCAGCGGAGCGGCAATTTATTCCTTTTTCCGAATGGGTTCAACGATTACGTGAAATCGGTGCAGTAGGAATGAGCATCGAGGGCCTGATACCTGTGTATGAAGGTAGTGTCATTGTCGGATTCATAACAGACGATCAAGTTTCACCGATACCGGTACCTGAAGTGACACGAAACTACTGGCAAACCACTACGACCATTAATACTCTAGTTGAGCGTATTCAGGGGGACGATAGTGACAATATCATTAAAGGTTACAAAAACCCCAGATACTCAGATGAAATTTCCCTGATAGATAGCGGCAGTGGAAATGACACACTTTATGCGCCGGGTATTCCCTATTTAAGCAATGAGGTGCCTTATTACACCGATAATGATTTGAAAATTGGTGGGTTCTTATATGGCAATTCTGGTAATGATCTCCTTTATGGTGGATATTACAGGGATACGTTGGTAGGGGGGAATGGTAATGATTTTCTAAATGGTGGTTTCAGTGAAGATAAGTATGTTCTATTTGGTGAAGAGTTTGGAGTAGACAGTATTTGGGACACAGGAACTCAACTCGAGCAATGGCGGGATTTTTCAACAGGGGGAGTTTATTCTTATATAACACAAGAGCCAAAGGAGATTTCAGAGGATATATTGCAACTAACTGGTATTAACATGGAAAATGTTACCTTTACTTGGGGAATGCATGCAGTTGAAGGAATACGCGCTCTAAATGACGAAGAGTCCTTATATACGCAGACCATGCATGCAACTCTTACTATGGCATGGATAGGCGGTGGCGTAGAAATCGTACTGCCGAATTCGACCGATCTGTCCGGCATGGGATTGGAGCTTATCCGGTTTGGCGATGGTACTTTTTTGACAGTGGCTGAACTAATCACGTTTGCTGGCTCTGCTCCTACCCTTAATCCACAAGACCAGGATAATATTATTGCTGGTCAGGATGCAAATGACGTGATTTATGGCGAGGGTGGTAACGATACGCTGGCGGGTGGCGATGGAGACGATCTGCTAAGTGGCGGTACAGGCAACGATATCCTGACGGGCGGAGCAGGTAATGACACGTATTTGTTCAGTAAAGGCTCTGGCCAGGATACGATTAACAGTTATGACACGATCGCTGGAAAGATTGATACGGTTCGATTTGACTATGGTATTACTCCGGATAAGGTGCACGTCAGTCGTTCTGGATATAACTTGGTGCTCGCCATAATCGGGACTCCCGATACGCTTACTATTCAGAATTACTTGGAAAACGACGGGATTACTCCCTTCTCGGTTGGGCAGATCAATTTCAGAGGAAATAGTATCATTTGGGATCTGTCCACGATTAAAACAAAACTGGAAAGCAATAAAGCGCCGCGGCTATCAATTGTTCTTCCAGATCAGAAAGCAGCTAAAGGGAGTGTCTTTAGCTATACTTTGGATCCCAATACATTTACCGATCCGGATGCTGGCGACATACTTACTTACAGTGCCACACTGGCCGATGGCAACCCTTTGCCCTCATGGCTCAGTTTTGATTCGGAAACAAGTACATTTAGCGGCACACCTGATAGATTTGGAATATTTAGCGTGATTGTGACAGCAACAGATATCGGCAATTTGCAAGTTTCGGATAGCTTCGATATCGATGTCAGTGATCTGGGCATGACAGTCAATGGCACATCGGGTTCAGACAAGCTGAATGGCGACGCTGGTAACGACACGCTCAACGGCCTAGCCGGTAATGATATCTTGGCTGGTTATGCTGGCAATGATCGTCTCAATGGGGGCGCGGGTAACGATACGATGACGGGTGGAGCGGGCGATGATATTTATGTGATAAATAGCACGTTAGATATTGTTATCGAGAATTTTGATGAAGGTGTCGATACCGTTCGATCTTCTATTTCATACGGGCTGGGCGCCAATGTTGAAAATCTTCATCTGATTGGTATCGGTGCTATCCGTGGGGTGGGCAATGAATTGGATAATGAACTGATCGGCAACAGCGCCAGCAATACGCTGACGGGTAAATCAGGTAATGACAAGCTGGATGGCAAAGAAGGCGCTGATATGATGATCGGTGGCAACGGAGATGATATATATGTGGTGAATAACATCCGAGATTCGGTCATCGAACTGAATGGTCAAGGAATTGATAAAGTGAGATCAAGCATTAGTTTCACGTTAAGCGCAAACATAGAGGATCTTGTCTTGATCGATAGTATGGCGATCAATGGGGCTGGCAACGAACTGAACAATATTCTGATTGGTAATAGTGCTGGCAATACATTGCGGGGTGAAGCGGGGAATGACCGGCTCAATGGCAGAGAAGGTAATGATACGCTGATAGGCGGAAGCGGTAATGACCTCTATATCCTTGGGCGGGATTATGGCGTGGATTTGCTGATTGAAAATGATTCAGCAGCCGGTAATATTGATGCCGTGCGATTCCTGCCAGGTATTAATGCTAACCAGATATGGTTTCAACATGTCGGCAATGATCTGGAGGTAAGCATTATAGGAACAACGGATAAAATAGTAATCAATGACTGGTACCTCGGATCGGCTAATCACATTGAACGATTTAAAACCTCTGATGGCTTGACGCTACATGATATTCAAGTGGATGAACTGGTTAACGCGATGGCGGATTTTGGTCTGCCTGACATCGGAGAAACTACGCTGCCAGCGAATTATGTTCCAGTCCTGGATCCGTTGATTGCGTCTTTCTGGCTCTAATTCGCGAATCAAGAAATTCTACGAGTACATCTGAGAATGCGGCGAAGTCACAAATCTGAATTGCTTTGGCTTCTTAAGGAAACAAGGAAATAAGAGGCTAGGTCTATAGCCAAGAATAATTGTTCTTTTGTAACATTCGGGGACGTGAAAAATAAGAAAACCACACACGCTTCAAAAACATTCGCACTAAAAGTGAAGATGCCAAGCAGTTTTCGACAGCGCTGATTCAACGGATAGCGGAATTAGCGCTAGCAGTAGAGCCGAGCAAAATCGCTTGTAATTCTCTTGTTCTCTGATAATATCGCTAGAATCATATACAATACTTATTAAAATAAACAAAAGGATTTCTCTGGAACCTAGAGTGAATTCTCATTTTTTAATAAAATACTATAAATCAGAATAACCGAAATCGCGTGCACATCTAATCCGCCATAAATAAACATGCCATTGGGCATACAAATTATCACCCCAAATAAAAGAAGAATTAAGATTACGGGAATAAAGTAGCTTATTTCCCAATAAGAAAAATCTATATTCGTATTAATATAACTCAACTATGCCGTTTTATTATGAAAGGAAGCATTGACATGTTGACACACTTACAACGCCTTGAAGCGGAGAGTATTCAGATTATGCGGGAGGTGGTTGCTGAGTGCGAACACCCGGTAATGCTCTATTCTATTGGTAAGGATAGTGCAGTAATGCTGCATCTTGCAGTAAAGGCATTTTATCCCTCGAAACTGCCCTTTCCTTTACTACATGTTGATACCACATGGAAATTCAAAGAAATGATTGAATTTCGTGATGTCATGGCGAAGAAACTCGAACTTGATCTGATCGTTCATATTAATCCGCAGGGGATTGAAAAGGGAATTAATCCATTTACCCATGGTTCCGCAGTTCATACCGATATTTGGAAGACGGAAGGTCTAAAGCAGGCGCTTGATAAACACGGTTTTGATGTCGCATTCGGAGGTGCACGCCGAGACGAGGAGAAGTCACGTGCCAAGGAGCGTATTTTTTCAATCCGTTCAGCACAACACCGATGGGATCCTAAGTTGCAGCGCCCTGAACTCTGGCGGCTATATAACACGCGCAAAAACAAAGGTGAAAGTATTCGAGTATTTCCGCTTTCAAACTGGACTGAGCTCGATATCTGGCAGTACATCTATTTGAATAATATTCCTATCGTACCATTATATTTTGCTAAGGAACGTCCCGTTGTAGAACGTGATGGTACATTGATTATGGTGGATGACGATCGTCTACCGATGCAGAAGGATGAAGTTCCTTTGATGAAGAAAGTGCGTTTCCGTACGCTTGGCTGTTATCCACTAACGGGAGCGATTGAGAGTGAAGCGAATTCTTTAACGGCAATCATTCAAGAAATGCTGCTTGCAAAAACATCTGAACGGCAAGGTCGTCTAATCGATCATGATTCTACCGGCTCAATGGAAAAAAAGAAACAGGAGGGGTACTTCTAATGGCACATGTATCTAATTTGATAGCTGAAGATATTGAGCTCTATTTAAAAACTCATGAAAACAAGAGTTTACTACGTTTTATCACTTGTGGTAGTGTCGATGATGGAAAAAGTACACTGATTGGGCGGTTACTTTATGAGTCAAAGATGTTATTTGAAGACCAATTGGCTCAGCTGGAAGTAGACTCAAAGAAAGTTGGCACACAAGCTGGTGACTTGGATTTTGCACTTCTGGTGGATGGGCTTTCAGCAGAGCGTGAACAGGGCATTACCATAGATGTGGCCTATCGCTTCTTTTCGACGGATAAACGGAAGTTTATCGTAGCGGATACGCCAGGACATGAACAATATACGCGCAACATGATCACTGGTGCTTCAACGGCTGATGTTGCAGTTATTCTTATCGATGCCCGTAAGGGCGTGTTGACACAAACCCGACGACATAGCTATCTGGTTTCATTAATCGGAATTCGTCACGTAGTGCTGGCAATTAATAAGCTGGATATGGTGGGGTACTCGGAAGAAATTTATAATCGAATTGATAATGAGTACCGAATTTTTGCAAAAGAAGTTGGTTTGCAAAATATTGTGACCATCCCTATGTCCGCTCTGAAAGGCGACAATATCACCGAACTGAGTACGAATACCCCTTGGTATCACGGGGAATCATTGATGGGACACCTTGAAAACATACAGGTGGAAGATGTGGCTGAGGAATCTGGGGTATTTCGCATGCCGGTGCAGTGGGTAAATCGTCCCAATCTGGATTTTCGTGGTTACTCGGGTATGGTTGTACGTGGCAGTATCAAACCGGGCGATTCAGTTCGAGTCTTGCCATCTGGTAGAGAGAGTCGAGTGGCACGGATCGTAACCAGTGATGGCGATCTTGAGCAAGTTATTTCCGGCCAATCTGTCACGTTGACGCTAACCGATGAAATCGATATCAGCCGGGGCGATATCCTGGCGGCGACCGACTCGCCCCCGAGTGTGGCGGATCAATTCGAGGCAACTGTTGTATGGATGTCTGACGAACCAATGTTGCCGGGTAGACCATATTTAATGAAGATTGGTGCAAAAACGGTAACGGCTAACATTTCATTGTTGAAATATAAAGTTAACATCAATACGCTTGAGCATGTCGCGGTTACTAAGCTGGAACTCAATGAAATCGGAATCTGTAATCTGAGCTCTGATCAACTGATCGCATTTGATCCGTATAAAGAAGATCGTGATACGGGCGGCTTTATTATGATTGATCGCCTGACCAATAATACGGTTGGTGCGGGAATGCTACACTTTGCTTTACGCCGGTCGCAAAATATTCATTGGCAGGCGATTAACATTAATAAGCAGGCACATGCAGCTATTAAAGGGCAGAATCCATTCATACTCTGGTTTACCGGATTGTCAGGAAGTGGCAAATCAACTATAGCCAATCTGGTCGAGAAAAAACTCTACTCATTGGGCAAGCACACCTATCTGCTGGATGGAGACAATGTGCGTCATGGTCTCAATAAGGATCTTGGTTTCACCGATGCAGACAGGGTTGAAAATATTCGCCGTATCGCCGAAGTCGCCAAGCTGATGGTCGATGCAGGACAGATTGTACTGGTATCGTTCATCTCACCGTTTCGTTCCGAACGGCGGATGGCAAGGGAACTGGTCGAGCAAGGGGAATTCTTTGAAATATTCATCGATACACCCATTCATGTGGCAGAAGAGCGAGACCCTAAGGGGCTGTACAAAAAAATGCGACGTGGAGAATTGAAAAACTTCACCGGCGTTGATTCACCGTATGAGGTACCAGAAAATGCAGAGATTTGCATTGATACGATGGATAAGACTCCAGAACAGGCTGTTGAGCACATTATCGATTATCTGACGATCAAGGGCGCACTTAATCAACTTTGATTTCCTTCTTCTCAATTGGATGAAGATCTGAATTAATGGCAATCCAGATGAAAAATCCCTTGGTATAAGAATATGACTCAGTATTATGTGTTTAATGGTGATGCGGATGGATTGTGTGCACTGCATCAGTTGAGATTGGTTGATCCGATAAGCGCCAACTTGGTTACCGGGGTTAAGCGGGATATCAAGCTACTCGATCGTGTTGAAGCCAATTCAGGCGATCGGGTAACGGTGCTCGATATTTCTTTGGATAGCAATCGTATTGATTTGATGCGCTTGCTGGAAATGGGTGTAATTGTTGATTATTTCGATCATCACCATGCCGGAGAAATACCGCAACATCCCAATTTGACGCCGTACATTGATTTATCGGCCGAGGTATGTACCAGTCTATTGGTTGATCAGTATTTAAATGGAGCATTTCATCTGTGGGCGATTACTGCAGCTTTTGGTGATAATCTCATAAAAAAGGCGCAGCAGCTTGCGCACACGGCAGGATTAATAGAGGCCGAAGCAGAACAGCTCGCTCGTTTGGGTGAATATTTGAACTACAATGGTTATGGTGATAGTTTATCTGATCTACACTTTCATCCGGAAAAGCTATACAAAGAACTGGAATCTTATAGTAACCCATTTGATTTCATTGCTGAATCGTATGCTTTTACTCAGCTTGCATCCGGATTCAACGAAGATATGAGTCAGGCAGCCTTATTGAATCCATTAATGAGCAATGACCGCTGTGCAGCTTATTTACTACCTGACGCGCCTTGGGCAAGGCGTGCAACCGGTAACTTTGCCAACAAATTGGCAAATGAAAATCCTGAGCGTGCGCATGCAGTGATTACGCCGAATCACTCTGGAAAATATACGGTGAGCGTACGAGCTTCCCTCGCAAACCCGCAAGGTGCGGACGTGCTTTGCCTGCAATTTGACACAGGTGGAGGGCGTAAAGCTGCGGCAGGTATCAACCATTTACCAACAGACTCGCTTGATAATTTTGTTACACGCTTCAAGCAGCATTTCAGTTAACTGAGTAGAGTCTTGAAGCGCATCAGTGGTCTTCAATGCTGTTGATAAATCTGTCTATTATCGAGGTTAAAAATCATGATTCTTGTCACTGGCGGTGCCGGATATATCGGATCACATACCTGCGTTGAACTGCTAAACGCGGGTTTTGACGTCATGGTATTTGATAATTTTTGCAACAGCAATCCCGAAGCACTGGCGCGAGTTGAACGAATTACTGGTAGAAAGATAGGATTGATTGAAGGCGATTGCCGCGACTATGCGAGCTTGGTAGCCGCCCTAAAAGAATGTAATGCCAATGCTGTTATTCACTTTGCCGGCCTTAAAGCAGTAGGGGAATCGGTTGAGCAGCCGCTTTCCTATTACGATAATAACGTGGTTGGCACGTTGCGGCTGCTGCAAGCAATGCAAGAATGCGATGTCAGAACACTGGTATTCAGCTCTTCTGCAACTGTTTATGGCGATCCGGTCCGGTTGCCATTGACCGAGGCTCACCCGCTTGCACCCACCAATCCTTATGGTCGCAGCAAGCTTATGGTCGAAGAAATACTGCGTGATCTTTATCATAGCGATAACACACTTAGGATTAGTATATTGCGTTACTTCAATCCGGTAGGTGCACATGCCAGCGGATTGATCGGGGAGGATCCACAAGGAATACCGAATAATTTAATGCCTTATGTGGCACAGGTTGCTGTAGGGCGAAGAGAATCTCTGAACGTATGGGGTAACGATTATCCCACTCCCGATGGAACAGGAGTCAGAGATTACATTCATGTTGTTGATTTAGCTCATGGGCATCTCAAGGCATTGGAAGCGTCACAAAGTGCGCAAGATAACAAATCAGGCCAGTGCCTGACTGTGAACCTAGGTACTGGACTGGGCTATAGTGTTCTGGATGTAGTGCAGGCTTTTGAGAAGGCGAGCGGGCGGTCTATTCCGTATCGGATTGCACCCAGACGTCCCGGTGATATTGCCTCTTGTTACGCTGATCCGAAACGTGCTTTTGAGTTGTTGGGTTGGCAAGCGAAACGCGGTTTGGAAGAAATGTGCGCAAGCAGTTGGCATTGGCAATGCACCAATCCCAAGGGCTATCAAAACTGATCGAAGTTACTGTCCATAGGTCAACCGTATATTCACCGGATCTGATATTACTGTATTAAATACTAAGGAGAGCTCTAAATGAAAGCGATAAGAAAAGCAGTTTTTCCTGTTGCCGGTTTAGGAACACGTTTTTTGCCCGCAACCAAAGCCAATCCAAAAGAAATGCTACCGATCGTTGATAAACCATTAATCCAGTTTGCCGCAGAAGAAGCCGTTGCTGCAGGAATTGATGTGTTAATTTTTATCATCGGCCGCAACAAAAGTTCGATTCCTGATCATTTTGATAAAGCTTACGAACTGGAAGCAGAATTAGAAGCGAGTGAAAAGCATGAAATGCTAAATATTGTTCGCAATATACTGCCATCGCGTATTGATTGCGTCTATATCCGACAAGCTGAAGCACTCGGACTGGGTCATGCCGTGTTATGTGCGCAATCTGTCGTTGGTGATGAGCCTTTTGCAGTATTGCTAGCGGATGATTTAATCAGCACCAGTGAAAGAAGTTGTTTGAATCAAATGGTTGATATTTATAGCCAACATCATTGTTCAATACTGGGAATCGAGCAAGTTGCTCGTGAGACAGTCAACCGGTATGGGATTATTGACAGTTCACCGGTTTCTGATAGCTTGTCAAAGGTCAATGCAATTGTTGAAAAACCAGCCATAGATAAAGCACCTTCTAACTTGGCAGTGGTGGGCCGATATATCCTGACACCGCGCATTTTTAAATTGCTTGAAAAGACAGAGCGCGGGGCTGGCAATGAAATTCAATTGACCGATGCAATCGCGAAGTTGTTAAATGAAGAAACAGTATTAGGCTATGAATTTGATGGCAAGCGTTTCGATTGCGGAAGTAAATCAGGTTATTTGCAGGCAACCGTTGAATTCGCGCTACAGCATCCGGAACTCAAGCAGGAGTTTGAATCTTATTTGTATGATTTAGTTAAAAAATGACATTGGAAGAGAGCTTTGCACGGCTAGAGCCATTTTCAGGTGCGGATAATATGATAATGTTTTTAATCATATTGTTGAGTTAATTGCTGTTCAAAATGTTGCTGACAGGAATCTGGCACGGTGGACTCAGTGATGAATCAGTTGAAGACATGGCTAACGCGAATCTGCACGTAATGCGGTTTTTGGGCCTGAGTCTGGAAGACGATGTTCCGGATCATTGGTACTGTTGTCAATGGCGGAGTAAAAGGGTACCAAATAGCGCGCGAAGAGTGTACCAGTTAGGTTAATAAAAAGAGGGATTAACCTCTGGTTTTGCGCCTCTGATTTTTTATTTCTTGGGTTTCAGTAAAGGCGCAGTGTTTCCCCTAAAATCTTTTATATTGGTCTGGCATCCTCCTTTTCTATAGGCTTGGTTTGTACTGTCTGCTTTTGCCGTTTCTTGCTTGCGGCCAGGCGATACGATTCTCCATTCATTTCCAGAATATGAACATGATGGGTTAAGCAATCCAACAGCGCACCGGTCAATCGTTCTGATCCCAACACACTGGTCCACTCATCAAATGGTAAATTCGATGTGACTAAAAGTGGATCCATGTTCATATCGACGGCTGAATACTTCGAATAAGAGCTCTGAACCAATTGCAGTAAATGGCACATAACCCAGTTCGTCGATGATCGTCAATTTGACGTTGGTCAATTGCTTTTGCAAGGTACGTAATCGCTTTTCATCGCGCGCCTCCATTAACTCATGCACCAGCGCTGCAGCTGTCGTGAATAAAACGCTCATGCCTTTTTGGCAGGCAGCCAGCCCTAAAGCCAATGCGATATGAGTCTTGCCAACGCCTGATGGGCCCAACGCAATGATGTTCTCGCTCTTATCGATCCATTCACAGCGCATCAACTCCAGTACCAATGATTTATTCAGTCCAGGTATTGCAGCAAAGTCGAACGTATCCAGGCTTTTAATTACTGGGAATTTCGCCTGACGTATGCGCCGTTCGGTATTCCGCCGTTCACGATCAATGCATTCCAGTTCGCATAGTCGCAATAAATAGCGTGCATAATCAACATCCTCACGTACGCATTCGAGTCCCACCTTTTCATATTCACGTGCAAAGGTTGGTAACTTTAGGGTCTTGAAGTGATTGATCAGCAAGACTTGCGGCGCGACCGTGGTGGGAATAGAGGTATCAGTCATAACGCACCTCCGTAGATTGGCTTGACTTGAATCCTTGCAGCAAGCTTAAATACGATCGTGGTTCAGTGGATTTCACGCTGGCACGGGGTAAATAGGGATAGAGCATCAAATCGAGATTGGCAGGTCGTTGCTCTATCGCGCACAGAATCAAATGCTTGATGGCATCAAAACCAATTGTACCGAACCCCATCGCTTGTTTGATTGCCTGCTCAACTTGCGCTAGGCTAAAATTCTCCAGCAATCGCAAAATCTGGATATATTCCTTGCGGCCACGGCGTTCCATGCGGACTTCCAACACGCGACGCAGCCGATCGAATACTTCAGGTAGTACCCAATCTTGCAAGGGTGCCGCTTGATCGAGCGCACGCGGTTTCTGCTCTAACAATGCCAGGTAGTGCAAGGGGTTGTATATGAATTCTTCCCGACCGTAGCTGCGCGCATGACGTGCAATCGTATCTGTGCCCAGGCAAATATCTACGCGATCCACATAGCCCTTCACCAGTACCTCCCAGTGACCGTATTGAGTAGGCACCGAGTAATCGTTGCTTCGATAACGCACGAGCGATAATGAAGATACACGCGTGGAAATCTTATGGCAGGCATCAAAAGCAACTGCAGGTAAAGCCATCAATGCAGCCGTATCGCGTTTCATGCGCTCAGCGATGGTTTCAGTTTGACCCCGCAACTTGGCCTGTTGGCGCTTGATGCACCCATCAAATGCTTAACGAGGGTACTTATCAATGTTTCGGCACTTTGCCGGAGTTTCCCGGATCTGAATATTCCGCCTCAAATACTACTAGAGCTTCTGGCTGTTCCCCTGGCTATACGCTCTCAGGTTCTAATTGTTTAAAAAATGCGGGATCTTCTAACCCTGCCACTGACTCTGACTGGACCGCTAAAGAATCCGCCTTGAATAATTCCGGCTTCGTTCCTGAGCTATTCGACAAAGGGCAAGCTATACCGATTACCACGCCAACGCTTACCGGTTCCCCGGTTACTGTTCCATTGGGTAGTTCAACTAAGACCCTTAAAGATGGCGCTGGAAATGTTACCGGCTCCGAAGTCACAACTGATTCCTTATCCATTACCGATGGCGCAACGTCTGAGAATCCAAACCGCATCAATTTGACGCAAACGACAATCACCAATAACTACAACACCAGCAACGTCCTAACCTCAAGTTCTACCACTGTTACAGACCCACAACAGCCCAAGACAGACGGAATAGAAATTGAAATAGACAACATGACAGACCAGCCACTCGAACAGCAAGCCATACCCGGAATATTTACCCATACGTCATGGGGTTCCGGTTCCTGTCCGGGTGATCGATCGGTTTCTTACCACTACGGAACCTTAAACCTTAGTTTTCAGCCAGCCTGTGATGCGGCAATTGCACTGCAGCCGCTCGTTGTAATTCTTGCCGGTATTGCTGCGCTTTTCATAATCTCAGGAGCAGTCAGAAATGATTAAAGTACTTTTACCCCTGGCCAAGTTCTTCGAATCCAACATTGGCGCACTGGTTCACAAAGGATTAGCAGCGGCCGGAATTGGAATTATCAGTTACGCGGCTGTAACCACTGCATTCAATGCGGCTCTTTCCTTCACTCAAACCAATTACAACAACCTGGCCGGGGACATGTTGGCCTTGATCGGCCTGGGCGGCATAGGTGAAGCCATGGGCTTAATTGTCGGCGCGATGACATTCAAACTCACCATGACTACCGTTAAACGATTGGGACTAAAACAATGAGCATATCCTTACTAACTGCTGTACCTGGTGGCGGTAAAACTTCTTACGCTGTGTGGAATGTCATAAAAGAAGCCCACGAACAAGGAAAAATCATCTACACCGTTGGAATCCCTAAACTGACTATTCCTACGATTGAATTGACTTACGATCAAGTCCGCCAATGGTTCAAGACATCGCCGAACGAGGAGGGCTTGCCGGAATTACTCAATATCGAACACGGTTCAATCATTGTAATTGATGAAGTTCAGCGAATCTGGCCGGCCACCGGCTCCAAGATATCGGACGACATCAAAGAACTGTCAGTACATCGTCATTACGGCCTTACTTTCTTTCTGATAACCCAAGCGCCAAACCTCATACACCGCAATGTCCTCGCGCTGGTAGATCGTCATTTGCATATTGGCGTGAACTGGGCAGGGCGAAAAATATACGAATGGTCAGAATACTGCCGCTCGCCTTCGACCAAAACAAGCAAAGATACTGCGGTAACCTTTAACTATAAGCTCCCCAAGGAATCCTTTGCTTTATACCATTCTGCAACACAGCACGTAAAAGCTAAGAAACGCGCACCGATGACATTTTATATTTTTCTCGTTGCCATTATTTTAACCATCGTATTTGCTTATTTTGGGGTTCAGCGAGTTGTTGCTAAAACCAATCCGGAACCTGCAATTATATTAACTGACGAAAAACCGATAGAGCAGCCGGTTACTGTTACACCGCAGCCGGTCCAGCCTGTGGAATCACCGCGTAACCTGTTTGATGTCCAATTACTGACACATGACATTGACTGGTCAATCGTATCCGCCTGTTTAGCGAGTCCTAAACTCGGATGTGTTTGTTATGGCCAATCAGGCCAGCGTTTAGTTGTTCCCAAGGAATCCTGCGAACTGGCCGTTTCCTCCGGCTGGCACCGTAAGAAAGCATAAGAGGAGGGCAGTTACACTGTAACTTTCAAGACTCAGGGATTTTTCGCAGCGCCACTTAAAACCACCACACGCCCAAGGGTCGCGCCGTCGACCGGCGCGAAGGGTATGACCCCAACGGGGGCATGCTGCCCGATCCCTAACACAGATTATCTTTACCCTGACTTCCTCTTATTGCTGAACAAAAACTCTTCCAACTTATACTTATCTTTATTTATATTCAGTATATAAAAATAATTTTGTTACACTTATTTTTATTCGGTAATATGATATTTTTGTTAATTAAATGTAGAAGGACAATATGAGTGATTTAATCACTAACGGTGATAATGGTGATAATGAAATAATGCACATTGGTGAAGACTCAGCTGGTAAAACCATTAGTTTTCAACTCGCTCAGGCTTTCTATAATGAAATAACTGGTAAATCTGAACGTCTTAATGAGAAAACACATTCTTCTTTTGTGCTGACTCTTTCGGACGTTGAGCAGCTTCACCATCGACTTGTTCAATCCACTGAACAGTATAATATTGTTTCGGAAAACTCCACGTATTCGATTAAATATATTGACGGCTCAAGCGAACGTTATAGTTCAATTGAACGCTTTAAGCTCCATGCCGGGCACAAAGGATGTGCAGTTGATGAGATTAATTTAGCTTATAACCTTCTGATAGTTCTGCCGAAAACAAGTAGGCCTCAAGAATACAAAATTAATATAAATTTAATCTCTCGTGTAGCTAAAGTTGAAGGGATGAGAAATGAATTTGATTCAGCACCTTTTTATGTGCCGTTATTTCACTTTGAGAAAATCATAAGAACTGGACAAATCACAATAAGCTTTACTGACATAACAGTTGCACAGGCAATTTTATCCACTATTAAGACATGGGCAAGCGGGCTGCATGAAATAACAACCCCTGGTGTATTAAAATTTTTCCGTTCAAAATCTCAATATTTTCCTGTGATTCTGAAATATGGATTCCTAGCGGTAGTAGCGTACTACAGTTTGCAATATTCAAAAGAATTTCTTTCCTTTGAAGCAAGCTTGCGTCTAACTGCAGAATTTATTGTATTATCCATTCTGATATCCTTTCTTTCGTATCGATTAGGAATGTTTATTGGAGAATTTATTGAGAAGAATTTAGATCAAATTTATGAACTATCTTATATAAATTTTTCACCTGCAGATGTGCGGTTTGTAGATAAATCACGAGCAAAAATTAATCGCAGCTTAATTTATAGTGGTTGTTCCATGGTCGGGGCTTTAATACTTGGTATTACTTGCAGTTGGGTAGCTGGAAAATTCCTTTTGTGAGTTTATCTCTTTGCGATTCTTTAAGTGGTTTTACTTGAATACTTTCAAGTAAAACTTCTTTGCAAAATCATACCGAACCTGCTTTCAAGCACTAACTGACGCCTATAAAAAGCAGCCTTAACCTCAAGATTATCAAATTCTTCATTTCTTCTTTCTAATTCTCGCTTCAGCAACTCAATTTCCCGTTCTAAACTCCAGACCTTTTGACATTTCCAGAATAACGCCCTGATTTCATGCGGCGGAAAACCATTTTTCCACTCAGGAACATAAAACAAATTATTTTTGAAACGATATCCTTTCCATTCATCTCCCAGTAAAGCACTTGCATCGCCATTAAGATATAGCCTTAAGAGCCTGAGTGCCGATTCAGGAATTTCCTTTGTTCCTTTTTTCCATTTCTTAATGACTTTTTGATCTTCACCAGTGATTCTTTTGATTTCTTCTATGTTGATGCCATAAATTAGCTCGTTCATTTTCTCAACCTGAGAGCAAAGACTAGATCATTACAAATTTCAAATGATTTTCATTTCGATAAAAGAAAGCCGACAAGCAATGTATTCAAAAGTTGTTATTGCTTGTCGGAAATGAGGATATTGCACGAATGATGCGGGTTTAGAATGATGATTCAATGACTAATGCTGAGATTCTGAAAACTACTAAACAGCTTATCCAGAAACGCATAAAATTTATCCGATTTTCGACGTACTCTAAACCTACGATTTAACATAATACAAATTATCGGCAATTAATACGGCTTAAGAAATGACGTAGAAAAAGCGATCATATAGCTGATTCTTTACGAGAGGATTCGAGGCGTTTTCAGAATGTTAGTGAAGGTATCCCTCATCGGGTACTTTAGCCTGGAGCTTATTGAGCTGAATTATTCGATAATGATTCCACCACCCAAGCATACCTTGCTTTCATAAATAACGACGGATTGACCAGGCGTAACAGCCCATTGATCCTGTGCAAAATCTACTTGGCAATGATCCTGGGTTAAATTTGTAATCGTGCAAGGAGCATCAACCTGACGATAGCGAGTTTTGGCGGCATAAACCCAGTTGCAATGCGGCTGTTTCCCGCTAATCCATGTCAAATCGGCAGCTTTTAGTGATGGCCGAAACAGATCAGGGTGATTATGACCTTGTACCACAACTAAAATATTTCCAGACATATCTTTGGCAGACACAAACCACGGTTCATCACTGCCATCACGTGTCCCGCCGATTCCTAATCCTTGCCGTTGTCCGATGGTGTAATACATCAATCCGATATGCCGGCCGATCACCTTGCCCTCCGGGGTTTGGATTTCCCCGGGCTCATGCGGGAGATAGCGATTGAGAAATTCCCGGAATGGGCGTTCCCCGATAAAACAGATACCTGTGCTGTCCTTTTTGGAAAAATTGGGTAGTTTTAATTGTTTGGCGATCTTACGTACTTCGCGCTTATAAAGATGTCCAATAGGAAACAGAGTACTGGCAAGTTGTGTTTGATTCAAACGATATAAGAAATAACTCTGATCTTTAGTGCCATCTTCACCTTTTAATAATTGAAAAACACTGCCGACTTTACGTACCTGAGCATAATGGCCTGTGGCAATACAATCAGCTTCCAGTTTATACGCATGATCCAGGAAAGCCTTGAATTTAATTTCGGCATTGCACAGCACATCAGGATTCGGTGTTCGTCCAGCCTGATATTCAGACAGAAAATGCGAAAAAACTCGATCTTTGTATTCAACCGAGAAATTCACCACTTCGATCGGAATATCAATCACATCCGCGACAGATACCGCATCCAAAAAATCCTGGCGGGAAGAACAATACTCATCGGTATCATCATCTTCCCAGTTTTTCATAAATAGCCCAACGACATCATAACCCTGTTGTTTCAGTAGATAAGCTGCCACGGATGAATCAACGCCACCTGACATACCGACGATTACACGTTGTTTTTTCATCCTGTCAGGACTCATAGTGTGTCAGCAATTCCAACGGATACCGTTTACCGGCAAGATGATCCTGAATACATTGCATAACCAGTGGACTACGATGGCGGTGACGCATCTGATTAATTTCATCCACACTGAACCAAGCTGCTTGCAAGATGCCGGTGTCCAGTTTACGTTCCGGATCATGATGTGTCACGTGACCACCAAAAGCAAAACGCAGATACGTTGTATCCACGCGGCTGGAGTGCCATTGATAAATACCCAGTACATATTCAGGAACAAAGGTATACGCCGTTTCTTCTAGTGTTTCCCGTATGGTGCCATGAATAATGGTTTCTCCAGGATCCAGGTGCCCAGCTGGTTGATTTAGAAACAAACCTGAGCCCGCTTCGGGCTCTTCCTGCACCAGCAAATATTTGCCATTTTGTTCAACGACAGCCGCAACTGTCACATTGGGTTTCCAAATCATATTCTCTTGAGTGATAAAAAAATAAAAAATCAATCAGCATGATATTTCCCTATCTGCTATTAAAGTGATTGCTGCCTATTATCGCATTGGCGCTTCAGATTCCGTTTGGATTTATTGGGATTTTCAGGGGCCCTGTCTCAACGGAAGATGATCAGAAGTAAATTGTTGCAATAACTTATTAAGCTGCGCAACATCAAATGGTTTACTGAGATGTTCATTCATACCAGCATCAAAGCATTCTTGTCTAACATGATCGAAGGCATGCGCCGTCAACGCGACAACCGGTGTTGGCATTGATTGCATTGGTTAGCTGCTCAAGGGAACGTATTCGCCGCGTGGCTTCAAATCCGTCCATCACTGGCATGTTGCAGTCCATTAGTATCAAACCAAATTGTTGCGACGAATATGCATTAATTGCCTCCAATCCATTGTTTACCATGGTAACCTTACAATTTAGACGCTCTAGCATAGCCTTACTCACCAGCTTGATTCACTTCATTATCTTCGACAACCAATATACGCGTACGATATCCAGTAATAGCTTTTACCTTCATTGTGGATTTCTTCACCTTGTTTTGATGTTTTTGCATCAATCAGTTCATAGTTCAGTGGTATGCGTGCACAGAACTCGGATCCTTTACCAATTTCGCTGGATACAGTAATTGAGCCGCCCATCATCAGGGATAACAAGTTACGGGTAATCACGAGTCCCAATCCAGTCCCGCGAATATGTTGGGTAGATTCGCCTACTTGTGAAAATTCCTGAAATAATCACGCTTGATTCTCACTTGCGATACCGATTCCAGTATCCGCGACTACAAGTTTTAACTCAACACCGCTTTGATCTGGAATTGGGGTACAGCTTAACCATAATTTAACATCGCCTTCTTGGGTGAACTTAAAGCATCTCCGAGTAAGTTAAATAAAATCTGTTTGATTCGCTAAGTATCAAAATTCAAAAGAAATACACTACATCAATATCACATCATATTGCTCTTGTGTATAGGATTCTTCTACCTGAAGGCTTATCGGCTTTGCTATAAAATCACCCAATTGCGCCAAACTTTGAGATTCCTCATCAAGAAATAATTCAATAACTTGCTGTGATGCCAGAATACGGAATTCATTGGCTTCAAATTGCCTGGATTCTCGTAGTAGCTCACGTAGAATCTCATAACAAATGGTTTGTGCCGTTCTGATTTCACCTCGTCCTTGACAAGTCGGACAAGATTCGCATAATACATGCGCAAGGCTTTCCCGAGTGCGCTTCCGCGTCATCTCAACCAATCCAAGTGCGCTAAATCCATTAACTGTGATGCGCGTACGATCTTTCAGTAAGCTTTGTTGAATTCAGCCAATACCGCATTTTTATGTTCTTCAGAATCCATATCGATAAAATCAATGATGATAATACCACCCAAGTTACGCAGCCTAAGCTGCCTTGCGATTACCTGGGCGGCTTCAAGATTAGTTTTGAAGATGGTGTCGTCGAAATTTCTAACGCCGACAAATCCACCTGTGTTGACATCCATCGTAGTGAGTGCTTCAGTCTGGTCAATAATCAAATACCCACCGGACTTTAAATTAACGCGCCTAGCCAACGATTTATCAATTTCTTCCTCAACGCCATACAGATCAAATAATGGGCGATCCCCGGTATATAAGTTAATACGATCAGCGATATATGTCATATAGCTTTGCGCGAATTTCACAAGCTTTTGATAATTCTCACGTGAGTCTACAAGTATTCTTGAAGTATCTTCTTTCACATAATCTCTTAGTACCCGATGACTTAAATCCAAATCTTGATATAGCAAAATAGGCGCTGTAATGTCCATAGACTGTTGTTGGATATCGTGCCACAGCTTGTGCAAATATTCGAGATCGGAACGTAAGTCACTTCCATTCGCTGTTTCAGCCATTGTTCTAATAATGTAACCGCCCTTTTCATCTACCGGAAGAATTTGTTGTAATTTTTCGCGTAACATCTCACGTTCACTGTCATCTTCAATGCGTTGAGAGATCCCAATGTGTGATTCTTGCGGCAGATAAACCAATAGACGACCTGCTAAGCTGATTTGTGTGGATAGTCGCGCACCCTTAGTACCAATTGCATCTTTGATTACTTGCACTAGGATGCTATTGCCCTCGTATAATAGTTTCTCAATCGGTTTGGTGATCTCTCCTTCTTGACTGGATGTCTTTATGTCTGCCACATGTAAAAATGCTGCCCGGTCAAGGCCTATATCGACAAATGCAGATTGCATTCCGGGCAGAACGCGACTGACACGTCCATTATAAATATTGCCTACAATGCCACGGCCGCTCGTTCTTTCAATATGTAGCTCTTGCGTCACACCTTGTTCTAGTATGGCTACTCTGGTTTCTTGCGGGGTGATATTTACAAGAATTTCATTGCTCATATTGCGTATGAACTATACCTATAATCAGTTTGATTTCTGGAGTTGAAAGCTAGCAATGCTTACGACGATACTTGCGCTAGCAATATGTGCGATACGACATTATTATTTCACTAACTTAGTGTCACAATTGACTGACATTTATTGAAAAATCTCTATACCAGTTTCTTCTAATAATTGTGCTGTTTCGTAGAGGGGCAGTCCCATGATTCCGCTATAGCTGCCGGATATCTCAACAATAAATGCCGCAGCCAAACCTTGAACAGCGTAAGCACCTGCTTTATCCAAGATACTATTATTTGCCAAGTAGCTACGAATCTCTCGCTCGCTGATTTGACGGAATCTTACTGTTGAAGTCGATAATCTCACTTGGATATTATCTTTAACCCCCACACCAATGGCCGTTAAAACTTGGTGTGAGCGACCTGACAATGTTTTTAGCATTTCTTCTGCATGTTTAATATCTTGTGGTTTACCTAGAATACAACCATCAATAGTAACAATCGTGTCAGCGACCAAAACGGGCAGTATCGGCAATCGGCGCTGGATCACTCGCCTCCAGCCTTCATTTGCTTTAGATTGAGTAATACGATAGATATAGTCAGTCGGCGGCTCGTCAACAAATGGTTGCTCATCAATATCAATTTCACGGCCAAGCGTTTCCCGCATCATTAATAGATTACATTTCACGCCGATTTGTCTTAACAATTCACGTCTTCTTGGGCTTCTTGAGGCAAGATATATTTGGTTTTCTAAAAACATCGCAATCAATACTCTATAATTCAAATATGCTTAATTTTTATTCCTATTGTTTCATCCATCATATCTTAAAAGAGAGATGGAGATAGCAAGTGACATGAGTCATAATTTCATGATTTCACTTAATTCCTGTGATAAGGATGATTCTTGATAATAGATACGGCTCGATACAATTGTTCTGCCAACAAAACACGGACAAGGCCATGTGGCAAGGTGAGTTTTGACAAAGCGAGCATTTCATTTGCTGCTTGCTTGATATCTGCATGTAGCCCATCCGCACTCCCAATAACAAATGCAACAGACCCCCCATCAATCGTCCACTCTCTTATTACATTTGCAAATTTTACTGTTGTCCATTGTTGACCGCCTTCATCAAGTACCACAGTATGGCAATCTGGTGGCAGCGCTGCACGGATCCTCAGAGATTCGGCAAGTAACAGTTGTCCGGTTTGTTTTCCACTAACACGTTTCTCAGGCTTAATTTCAATTAAATTAATTGTTATTTCACGCGGTAAGCGTTTGATATACTCAAAATAACCGGCACTAACCCAATCCGGCATTTTGTTCCCAACCGCGAGTATAAAAAATTTCATAATCAGGAAAAATCAGAAGACTGACTGCTCACATTCTGTTGCCCCAAATAGCCTGTTCTAATTCTGTCCGGACCATAATGCCTTCAGATTATAGTATTCGCGTGCAACCGGTAGCATGATATGCACAATCACGTCTCCTAAATCAACGAGTAGCCATTCTCCTGTCTGTTCTCCTTCCATACTGTAGATTCTTCCCCCGGCAGCTTTGACTTGTTCCTGTACATTGTTTGCCAGAGATTTTGTCTGGCGTGAAGAATCTGCGCTCGCAATAACGATATATTCGAACATGGATGTAATTTTAGAAACATTAATGACATCAATATCATAGGCCTTAATATCCTCCAGCGCATCGACAACGATATTGACCAGCTTTTCTGAGTTCATATATTCCCGGTGTATAGGCAATTGGATTTAATATAATCAGAGACGTTATCTGAGAGTAGATAACGTATGCTTTTCCCAGCACTTACCAATGATCGTATGTGTGATGCAGAGATTTCCAACAATGATGTTTGTGCCGTGTAGATAAAACCGCTGGTTTGAAGTTCTAGATCATCAGCATCCAGAACTCGACGAGTAACAAATTCTTTTTTGATATCTGTCGGCAGATTCTGATAATCATTGATGGATACATAACCCGGACGTGCGACAATTATCATATGGCATAGACCGAACAACTCATGCCAATTATGCCACTGATTTATTTTTATAAACGCATCCATCCCAAGAATAAAGCAAAGTGCCGCGCTATCCCCCAATTCGCATTGATATTCTTGTAGTGTCTCGATTGATGTGCTTATTCCAGGGCGATTAACCTCCCGTTCATCAAGCGAAAACTTACTGTTATTCCGAATAGCCAGATGTACCATATTAGAACGATGATTTCTTGCTGCAATAGGAGTCGCACGTAAACGGGGAGCGCCAGAAGGCACGAAAATGATACGCTTCAGATTGGTTATATCAAGCAATTCTTCAGCAATACGTAAATGGCCATAATGGATAGGATCAAATGTTCCACCATAGATACCAATGAGAGGAATTTTTTCGATAGTCACCACCTATGTCATTAATCATTCATATTTTTTTATAATAAAGCCAAGCGCATATCTGTTAACACTTCCGCCAAATGAGTCGTAAACCGCGCCGCAGTTGCCCCATCAACAACTCGGTGATCGTAAGAAAGCGACAAGGGAAGCATCAAGCGTGGAACAAATTGGTTATCGCGATAAACAGGCCTAATACTTGCCTTTGAGATACCCAGAATAGCAACTTCAGGTGCGTTGATAATCGGTGTAAACGCAGTGCCCCCAATTCCCCCCAAGCTGGAAATGGTAAAACTTGCACCTTGCATATCAGTTGGCTTTAATTTACCTTCACGTGCCAGCAAAGAGAGTCTTGTTAATTCTTCGGCAATAGTTATGATTCCCTTCTGATCAACATCCTTAATGACAGGAACAACTAATCCATTGATCGTATCGACGGCAAAGCCGATATGATAAAAATGCTTAATGACCAGATTAGCTTCGCCATCTACAGTATTATCGAGGGATGCATTGAATTCAGGAAATTTTTTCAGAGGCGAGATTAATGCCTTCATCAAAAAAGCCAATAATGTTAATTTTACTTTATTTTCTTTGTCACTTTCATTGGATTCTTTTCGTAGATTCTCTAAATCAGAGATGTCAGCTTCATCAAACTGGGTCACATGCGGAATCATTACCCAATTCCGATGCAAATTGGCACCAGAAATTTGTTTAATTCGCGTTAAAGGTTTTAGCTCAATTGGGCCGAATTTGGCAAAATTTACCTGTGGCCACGGCAGTAAATTAAGCGATAATCCGGTTCCATTGCTCCGCGTTTTTGATAGTTCAGTTTTTACATAGGCTTGCACATCTTCTTTGAGAATTCGATGTTTAGGGCCGCCGCCTGTGATTAACTCGAGATTTACCCCTAATTCCCGTGCGAAGCGGCGTATTGATGGACTGGCATGTGCTTTAGAAAAGGTACTGCTGATTGAGGACCCATTCTGCTGTGGCAATTTCTGAATTTGTTGAATGGCGACTTGCTTGACTGCTATTTCAGGTTGTGTTGTAACATCATTCTTAGCTGGCGCAATATCAGGAGCTTGATTAGGCGCTATTGCATGATCGCTATCCGAGGTTTCAATGGTTAGAACTGTTGTACCTTCCGATACTTTATCCCCTGTCTTGACAAAAATTTCCTTAATCAAACCTGAGTATGCGGACGGGATTTCTATAGTCGCTTTATCGGATTCCAGCGTAACCAATGAATCTTCAGCTTTAACTTCATCGCCTATTTTTACCAGCACCTCAATTACTGGAATATCTTTGAAATCACCGATATCAGGGATTAATATTTTCTTTAATTCAGCCACATGCTTTCCTCAAAATGTTTCAATACGAAAAGACATTGATGCAATCATTCTAATTAAATTATTGATTATTATATTTAATAGATAAATTTCTGATTTAACTGATTGCCGGGTTAGGTCTTTCAGGATCAATACCGTATTTTTCTATCGCTTGAACAATCTGTTGGTTTGAGATTTTCCCCTCTTCAGATAATGCTTTGAGTGCTGCAACTGTAATATAGAATCGATCGACTTCAAAGAAGTGACGCAATTTCTCACGCGTATCCGAACGCCCGAAGCCATCCGTTCCAAGAACACGATATTTTCCAGGAACAAATTCACGAATCTGATCCGCATAAATTTTCATGTAATCCGTGGCAGCCACTATCGGTCCTTTTCGAGCTTTGAAGCAATTTTCCACATGAGATACTTTTTCTGGCTCAGTTGGGTGCAGCATATTCCAGCGCGTTATACTTAATGCTTCACGCCTAAGTTCATTAAAACTGGTCACGCTCCAGATATCAGCATGTACGTTATATTCTTTTTTGAGTATTTCTGCGGCCGCAATCACTTCACGCAAAATAGTACCGGCACCCAGTAACTGTACACACAAATCATTATTGCTCGCGCCTCCCTCACTGAGTAAATACATCCCCTTTAGTATATCTTTTTCAACACCATCCGGCATTTCAGGATGCGGGTAGTTTTCATTCATTACAGTAATGTAATAATAAACATCCTCTTGTTCCTGATACATGCGACGCAATCCATCCTGAATAATGACGGCCAATTCATAGGCAAATGCTGGATCGTATGAAACGCAATTGGGAATCGTCGAAGCAACGATATGACTGTGCCCATCTTCATGCTGAAGTCCCTCGCCATTCAATGTCGTACGTCCGGCCGTGCCTCCCAGCAAAAAACCACGACAGCGCATATCACCAGCAGCCCAGGCTAAATCGCCAATACGCTGGAAACCAAACATCGAATAAAAGATAAAAAATGGAATCATTTGAATTCCATGAGTGCTGTAGGATGTCGCCGCAGCTATCCAGGATGACATGGCACCTGCTTCGTTAATTCCTTCCTGCAGAATTTGTCCGTGCTTGTCTTCCTTGTAGTACATTAGCTGATCAGCATCCTGCGGCGTATACAGTTGACCTACGGATGACCAGATACCCAGTTGACGGAACATGCCTTCCATACCAAAAGTACGCGACTCATCAGCGACAATCGGAACAATATGCTTACCAATCTGCTTATCTTTAACCAGGATATTGAGAACACGCACAAAGGCCATAGTTGTTGAGGACTCACGTCCCTCCCCGCTAGCTTTCAGTAAAGACTCAAAAGCTGACAATGGCGGCACCTTCAATGCCTCAGCGCTTGTTTTGCGACACTGAAATGTGCCGCCTAAAGCTTTACGCCGTTCTTGCATATAAGCAAATTCAGGGGAATCCTCAGCGAAGGTTAGGTAAGGCACTTCGTCGATCTTATCATCGGGGATATCCAGACCAAAGCGATTCCGGAAGGCTTTCAATGAAGTTGTTCCCATTTTCTTTTGCTGATGGGTAATATTTTGTGCTTCTCCGGCTTCTCCCATGCCATAACCTTTGATGGTTTTGGCCAGGATTACTGTCGGTTGACCGGTATGTTTTACCGCAGCTGCATAGGCAGCATAAACTTTGTAAGGATCGTGCCCACCCCTGTTTAAGCGCCAAATATCATCATCAGACATATTGGCAATCATTTCCAGCAATTCAGGATATTTACCAAAAAAGTGCTCACGAACATATGCTCCATCTCTGGCTTTAAAATTTTGGTATTCTCCATCGACACATTCCATCATGCGTTTTTGCAGTAATCCTTTGGTATCTTTAGCCAACAAAGGATCCCAATATGAACCCCAAATTACTTTGATCACGTTCCACCCAGCACCACGAAAGGCACCTTCTAGTTCCTGAATTATTTTTCCATTTCCCCGTACCGGGCCATCCAAGCGCTGCAGATTACAATTAACAACGAAGATTAAATTATCAAGATTCTCGCGAGATGCCAATGAAATTGCACCCAATGATTCTGGCTCATCCATCTCGCCGTCGCCCATAAAAGCCCAGATTTTACGGCCTTCAGTATTTACAAGCCCACGACTATCTAGATACTTCATAAATCGCGCTTGATAAATGGCCATCAAAGGCCCTAATCCCATTGAAACTGTCGGAAATTTCCAGAAAGTCGGCATCAGCCACGGATGTGGATAAGAAGATAAACCATTACCGCCAGTTTCTTGACGAAAATTGTCGAGTTGTTCCTGACTTAATTGCCCGAAAAGAAATGCATAGGCATAGATTCCCGGGGAAGAATGTCCCTGTATATACACCAAATCCCCACCATGCGTTTCGCAGGGTGTATGCCAAAAATGATGATAACCTACATCATAGAGTGTGGCCGCGGAAGCAAAACTAGCAATATGGCCGCCCACGTTGGTATTCCTGTTGGCACGCAGCACCATAGCCATCGCGTTCCATCGCACATAGGAACGGATACGATGCTCTATCGCATTGTTACCAGGTGAGCGTTCTTCTTTACCAGGTGGGATTGTATTAATATAGGCCGTTTTAGCGCTATATGGCAGGTAAGCACCTGAGCGACGCGCTTTTTCAATGAGATTTTCCAATAGAAAATGTGCACGCTCCCCACCCATATTGATGATGACGGAATCCAAAGCATCCAACCATTCTTGTGTTTCCTGTGGATCAATATCAGGTTGCAATTCCATGTCTGGCACACTCATCAAAATTTAACTTGCTTATCTATGATTAATACCGGTTTGTGCACGCTCAGCCGCTAGGATGGTATTACATAGCAGCATGGAAATGGTCATCGGCCCTACCCCTCCAGGAACTGGAGTAATATAACCTGCAACATTTTTAACAGATTCATAATCAACATCACCGCAGAGTTTCCCATCCGGCAATCGATTAATACCCACATCAATTACTACCGCACCAGGCTTTACCATTTCCGTTGTAATCATGCGCGGCTTCCCTATTGCTACCACTAGGATATCAGCATTTTTTGTAAATTGCGGCAAGTCACGTGTTTTTGAAGTACAGATAGTGACAGTAGCTCCCCGCTCCAATAGCATCAATGCCATCGGTTTACCCACTATATTGCTACGCCCCACTACTACTGCGTGTTGACCTTCAATCGAAATATGATTTTTTTCCAGCATCACCATAACACCATAAGGTGTGCAAGGAGAAAATATTGTATTTCCGGTAACCAATGCACCAATGTTGTAAAGATGAAAACCATCCACATCTTTCTCTACGGCAATGGATGTAATTACGCGATTATTTTCAAAATGCGAGGGTAATGGTAGCTGAACCAGAATGCCATGAATATGTGGATTTTCATTGAGTGATTGGATGCAATTTAACACATCATTTTGCTGCGTGTCCCCTGAGAAACTATGCACTTCCGAGTATATGCCGATTTCACTGCAAGCTTTAACTTTATTCTTGACATAAATGCCAGATGCCGCATTGTCTCCAACGATAATCACTGCCAATCCAGGTTTAATACCTGATTGGATCAATTTCTCAGCCCGTAATTTCCATTCGGCACGCACTGATTCGGCTAGTTTCTTGCCATCTATAATATGAGCGCCCATTTTTACGCCAGCAACCGGTTTGATCAGTTAATCTTAATTTCTCGTTATTCACCAGACAATATCGAGCACCCAGAGTGCGAGTAAATATCAGTCCGCTTGTTTGGCTTTCTTTATTTTTTTGCGATATATAAATAGACCAATCAAAAATACCGGTATTACAAAAAGTGCCGCTGAGATTAATCCAGCAGCAAAAATTGCCATCGCACTATTCCCTGGCATAAATAGTGTGATAAACCAGATCACGATAAAGGAGATAAATAATCCACCATACAGCATAATTTTTCTGCCGCGATCATACAATCGCCAGAAGGCACCAGAGACTTGCACATCATCTACGTAATGATCAAAAACTTCTGCCAAACTATTATCATCAGGCTCAGATTCATACCCGATAGCTACGGCCAAAGCATTGTGATCATCTTCAATTTTAGACATCTTTTTTAGAAACTCAATGCGTTTGGCTACTTTCCGTTTATGCAGCCCATCTTGGATCAGCATGGATTTCAAAGCTGCGAAGGCCAATTCACGCGCATCATCAATATTTCCCAAGCTTTCGGCAAATTTCCACATCACCCCAAATAAATAAAGTTGAGTAGTCATCTCTTTAAATTCTGGCGCAAAGTCATAATCTTTGCTTTTAATGCGTTCAAGCTGAGCAGTTATTATTTCTCTTGCGTGCGCTATACAAGCATCCATTGTTGAAACATTTGGAGCACCCCCTCCCGAATCTGTTACTTCGGTTGTGGATTTATCTGGATTAATTGTTACTTCTTTCATTTTGAAACCTCGTGCTTTATTATTTTAATCAGAATAGTGAGGCGTATTATATACCGGCTAAAGAATTGAGGAAAAAGATCATGCAGCTTGCTGACCATATGATCTGAAATGGATCAAAATAACAAATCAAAACAAGGAAACTTAAATTAAGCAGTATTTCCTTTCAGATTGAGGCGCTGCCATATGATAGACGTTAAATCGGCTGAATTTAACGTGTAAAAATGTAATCCGGGTGCACCGGCTTGCAATAACTGCTCACAAAGATCGGTAACAATATCCAATCCAAAAGCCTGAATGGATGCACTATCATCACTATAACCTTCCAGTTTTTTACGAATCCAGCGCGGAATTTCAGCACCACAAGTATCTGAAAACCGAACCAGTTGGGAAAATTTATTAATTGGCATAATGCCCGGAACAATCGGAATATTCAAACCCGCTAAATCGCAGGATTCGACGAAATGATAATAAGCATCTGCATTATAGAAATATTGAGTAATCGCAGAATTGGCGCCGGTTTCAATTTTTCGCTTAAAATTTTCGAAATCTGCCTGTGCAGAACGCGCTTGCGGATGGCACTCCGGATAAGCAGCCACATCGATATGAAACGAAGATCCAAACTCCTGCCGGATAAATGCAACCAATTCACTGGCATAACGAAATTCACCAGCTTGCGCCATACCCGATGGCAAGTCGCCACGAAGTGCGACAATATGCCGAATGCCTGCTTGATGATATTTCTCAAGAATCGCTCGAATATTCTGCTGCGTCGAGCCAATACAAGAAAGGTGAGGAGCAACAATGTGTCCTTCTGCTTGAGCTTCTAAAACGGTTTCCAGTGTTCGTTCACGAGTTGAGCCACCAGCGCCAAAAGTTACAGAAAAGAATTTAGGCTTGTATTGCGCCAGTTGCCTACGTGCTAAACGGAGTTTCTCAACACCCTGCGGAGTTTGAGGTGGAAAAAGCTCAAAGCTGAAAGTTGGGGAAAATTTCTTTTGTGATTTCATCTGCACGAGTCTATAGGTTCAGAATTATTTCGGTCCACAGTAACACGAATAACAATCAGCTCTGTTTAATAACAAGCTATTTCTAAATGAGAGAATCATTCGAACTCATGTAAATTCAAACAATCCCCCCATTCAGAAGGCTTAAAGGATAAAGGATTAATATCGATACATCGCTGGCTTATAAGGGCCGTTCTTATCAAGACCTAAATATAATGCTTGTTCATCTGTTAATTCAGTGAGTTTCACCCCCAACTTCCCGATGTGCAATCGCGCTACTTTTTCATCCAGCTGCTTGGGTAGTACATAAACATTTTTCTGGTAATTTTCCGCATTCTGCCATAATTCCATCTGCGCCAATACCTGATTGGTAAATGAACTGGACATCACAAAGGAAGGATGACCCGTAGCACATCCTAGATTAACCAATCTGCCTTGCGCCAGGACAATGATACGGCGTCCAGTCGGAAATATCACATGATCAACCTGTGGTTTAATATTTTCCCATTGATACTTTTGGATAGATGCAATGTCAATTTCCGAATCAAAATGTCCAATATTGCAAACTATCGCTTGATCCTTCATTTTCAACATATGATCATGTGCAATAACTCGCAAATTCCCAGTTGCTGTAACAAAAATATCCGCTTGATCACAAGCATCGTTCATCGTAACCACACGATACCCTTCCATCGCTGCTTGAAGCGCGCAGATTGGGTCAATCTCGGTAATCCAGACAGTGGCACCAAGGCCACGCAATGATTGCGCACAACCCTTACCAACGTCACCATATCCGCAGACTACTGCAATCTTTCCAGCAATCATCACGTCCGTTGCACGCTTGATGCCATCAACCAAAGACTCTCTACAACCATAAAGATTATCAAACTTTGATTTAGTGACAGAATCATTCACATTAAATGCTGGAAACGGAAGTTCCCCATTTTTATGCATTTCATACAAACGATGAACCCCTGTAGTGGTTTCTTCAGTAACCCCACGAATCCTGGCAAGGTTCTTTGAATACCAATTAGGTTCTGATAATAATTTGCTTTTGATTGAAGCAAACAAAACAGTTTCTTCTTCGTTGGTAGGATTGGCAATAACTGAAGGGTCTTTCTCAGCTTTGGTTCCCAGAATAAGCAGCAATGTAGCATCACCGCCATCATCCAGGATCATATTGGCGCCACTGGGTTGGCCGGCAACTGTCCATTCGAATATCTGGTGAGCATATATCCAGTAATCTTCCAGAGATTCTCCCTTATAGGCAAATACCGGTATGTTCTTAGCTGCGATAGCTGAAGCGGCATGATCCTGGGTAGAGAAAATATTACAGGAGGCCCAGCGCACTTCTGCGCCTAAAGCCACTAATGTTTCAATCAGCACAGCAGTTTGAATCGTCATATGCAAAGAACCCGCAATGCGTGCACCTGCAAATGGTTTCTGATCAGCATATTCCTTACGTAATGCCATCAAACCTGGCATCTCGGTTTCGGCGATTGCAATTTCTTTACGTCCCCATTCTGCTAATGAGATATCAGCAACCTCAAAGTCAGTAAAAAAACCACCGTTTGGATTAGGCACAGCGTTCATAGTCTTCTCCTAAAATATGAACGAGCGCCGTTGTAACAATATCCTCCATGCTGAGCCTCACGGAACAAACCGCTGCAGCGCTCCTCAGCATAGGGGAAGAATCAATTAAAGCTTTTCAATAGCGGCAAATTGCTATGAATAATTTATAGACCAGCATCGACACGTAACTGAGCAGCCTTATCCGTAGCTTCCCAGGTGAATTCAGGAAGCTCACGACCAAAATGTCCATAGGCTGCAGTTTTCCCGTAAATAGGGCGTAACAGATTCAACGCATGAATGATACCGCGGGGACGTAAATCAAAATGTCTTTCAATTAATTCGACAATCTTGTCGTCAGTGATTTTTCCTGTACCGAATGTGTTGACCATCAATGAAACAGGTCTAGCAACACCAATGGCATAGGCAACTTGCACCTCACATCTGCTGGCAATCCCAGCCGCTACAATATTCTTTGCAACATAGCGCCCGGCATAAGTCGCCGATCGATCAACTTTAGAAGGATCTTTACCAGAAAAAGCCCCGCCACCATGATGCGCGGAACCGCCATAGCTATCGACAATAATTTTACGGCCGGTTAAACCACAATCCCCCATCGGACCACCCACTACAAAACGACCCGTTGGATTGACCAGATACTTAATATGATTACTGATGAGTTCAGAAGGTAATACGGGTTTAATAATCTCTTCAATCACTGCCTCGGTCAATGCGTGATGAGAAATATCGGGATCATGCTGTGTTGAGATGACGACAGTTTCGATACTTTGCGGTTTACCATTCTGGTAGCGCACTGACACTTGTGACTTGGCATCAGGACGCAACCATGCCAATTTACCCTTTTTCCTCAATTCGGCTTGGCGTTCAACCAAACGATGTGCATAAAAAATTGGCATGGGCATCAGTTGTGGTGTTTCATCGCAGGCATATCCGAACATGAGTCCCTGATCACCAGCCCCCTGCTCCATTTCCTCTTCTTTGGTACGGTCAACTCCTTGCGCAATATCGGGCGACTGTTTATTGAAAGCTGTTAAAACCGCGCAAGTTGTAGAATCAAAACCAATATTAGAACTGGTATAACCAATATTCTTAACGGTTTCACGTGCAATTATGTTGTAATCAACAGTAGCATGAGTGGTTATCTCACCTGACAACACGATTAGACCCGTGCTACATAATGTTTCGCAAGCCACACGAGCATTGGCGTCTTGACTTAAAATCGCATCCAAAACAGCATCTGAAATTTGATCAGCAACCTTATCTGGATGACCCTCAGAAACAGACTCAGAAGTAAAAAGATATGCACTCATAGTTTAAGCAATCAGAATTATAAAAGCTGCTCAGTATACCCGATTAAGTCTTTGAAAACAGGATCCAGTCTAACTTCGCTCAACTTTAGACATCCAATTCGCAGCCTTGCGTTACTTGAACGGTGACACAACCGGAGGTGAAATAAAGGAAATTCACACGGCTTGATGTTAATGGTGGTGCTAAACAAGCAATCTTAGGGTATGGCGCTGTTTTGGAAAGGTGAATTTGAAAGCAAATGACCAGCTAATTACTCAACAGAAGGAAAAGCTGATAGCATAAAACCATCCGCCCATTGGGAGACAAAAAACAAAGTAAATCTCAGGAAAGAAATAACATTTTTAGCGTTTTATTAGTAATTCCATAAAAACTCTCAGTTGTCTTTACCTAACTTTTTTAAAAATTATGATGCTTCAAAACATTAAAAATAGACTGGATATTATCTCTGTACTGTTAATTATCATGACTATGGGTTTACTTCATAGTCCCACTGTTTTGGGCGGCGATCAATCCTTATTCGTAATCATTTCGCAACTGCTAGATTCAGGAAAAATCCTATACAAAGATCTGTTTGATTATAAACAGCCGGGAATTTTCTTATTTTATTTACTGGCCGGTAAAACTTTAGGCTGGAGTGATGTCAGTATTCATCTGTTTGAATTAGGCTATTGGATATTATTTTCGATACTATTATTTTATACGATCAGGAGCTATTCACTGTTTCGTGCGGATTATCTCAATAGTCTGCTCCCCTTGTTCATTGTCGGATCCTATTATTGCAATGCGACCATTTTTCATTTAACTCAACTGGAAGCACTGATTAACGTTCCTTTGTTTCTAATGGTTTGGCTATTAGATAGAGCCTACAAAACGGGAAATGCTCTGTTTGTGACGTACTTGACGATAGGTGTTCTGATCGGCGTTATTTTATTGAGCAAACTGGTTTTTGCTCCCATTATTTTCTTCTTTCTGCTAATTCACTTTATATTCACGCTAAGAAGTCAGAGTTTAAAATATATTCTTGTTAAACAAATAATCCCATTATTTGTTGGATTCGTGATACCGCTATCGATTTTTCTAGCCTATGTTTTTACGCATCAGATCGAAAATCTGGTGGTCGATATCTATTTCAAAATCCCAACGAGTGTCATAACGTTAGCCGATCAAATTGATCCGGATCGATTGCTCTCATCAATTAAGTGGTTTATCAAACAAATGCTTGCGCTCCTATTACTCGCAGTAATTGGCGTCTTTCTGATCACGAAAAAAGAATCTCATTTTTTTAGTTTGATCATAGCGTGGGGGGTTATAGGGTTTGGGGTCATACTCATGCAAAAAACCTCATGGTGGTCTTATCATTTTCAGCTTCTGTATGTCCCAATTGGCGTGTTTGCAGTAATGGGACTGGATTTTGTTTTGTACCATTTTCTTCGGAAAATAAAACTCGGCACACCGCTGATAAAAGGTCTCTTAATCATTACGATAATATCTTTGATATTTTCAAATCAATTGAATACGTTCTGGAAGGGCGTAGCGCCACAAGGCGATAAAAAAGGATACACTTTTGATTACGCAAAAAATGATGCGGAAAATATCATTAATGTTATTAAACCAGAAGATACCATCTTTATATGTGGAAACCCCAGAATGTATCTACTGACATCCCATTTGCCTGAATTGAGTATTAACGGCTGGATATTGGAATATTATCTGGATTATCAATGGGAAGATTTTTATGACCAATTCAAAAATAAGCTTCCGACCTATCTCTTTGTAAAAAATGAGTATGACAAGCTGATTGAGTCAAAGCATGCAAAGCTTTGGGAGTTAATGATGAAAGAATATACTGAGGTTGATTCGGTAAAAAACGGAAAATGGTATAAAAGAATATAGTTTCTCGTTAAAAATCGGGGTGGTGGCGAGTCACCCCCCCACTGTTTCTCTGTTCGATGTCATAAAAACACCCTATCGCGTTAAAACGCAACAAAGCATACATGACGGAAAACCCCATTGTGCCATTTCGACCCAAGGGAGAAATCTTGTATTACTGAAAAAGATTCCTCACTCCGTTCGGAATGACAGCAAACCCCAAAAGTAGGGTGCATTAAGCAAAGCGCAATGCACCAAGAACAGCGGCGAACGATACTACAGCAATGACGGATTACGCTGCGCTAATCCATCCGACAAAAACTACAAAAACACAAATCACAAAGAATCAAAGCACAAAGAACAAATCATCAAAAAGCCCTGGCGATACGAAAACCCAGGACGTCGACGACTTCATCGGTGCTGTCCCCGTTACGGTTAGCCGATCGCAAGAGCAGTCGGTTGTTGTTCCACGAACCGCCCCGAACCACCCGGCGATTACAATCCCCGCCATTGGCTTCCTTCCACGCCGAGCCATCTGCTGGCGCGCCTTGATAATTCTCATGCCAGCAATCCTCCACCCATTCCCACACGTTACCTGCCGTGTTATGCAGGCCGAATGCATTGGGGTTAAATGAATCCGCTGGTGCAGTCTGTTTACCATCCCCTTCACTGCCGCAACCATCGCAGTTTGCATAGATTTTGCCGACGTCATTACCCCACCAGTATGCCGTTTCGCTTCCAGCCCGTGCGGCAAATTCCCATTCGGCTTCCGTTGGCAGGCGGTATTGCCTGCCGGTTTTATCCGACAACCATTTGACATAGGCTTGCGCGTCGTTAAAGCTCACATTGATTACCGGGCGTTTGCCGCGCCCCCAACTGCCACCACTGGGTAATTGCCGCTTGGTGGCTTTGGCAAACGCATCGTATTCGTCAAACGTGACTTCATATTTGCTGATTTCAAAAGCGTAGGCGATAGTGACTTCGTGTTGCGGATCTTCGTTAGAACTTCGACCGGCTTCGGTTTTAGGCGAACCCATTAGGAATTTTCCGGATGGAATACGTACCATTTCGGGCTCAAACGAAAGCCGGGATTCTTTTGCGGCGCGTAACTCATCATTAAATCCTGCACCGTGTTGATACGTGCGGTTAAGCTGTACTTGAATAGTGCCTGCGGAGATGCCCGTTGACTCGATCACGTTAATTGCTGCGCCATACGTCAGCCAAGCCAAACGGCCTGCAATCCGTTCGGCAGCAGCCTGCCCGCCGCGCGCAAATCGGATGGTGTTGATCGTTGGCTTAGCATCGAGGGTATCCGATCCGATGGATACGGGAAACTGAGCGGTTTTCAGCTTGCTTTGCAAGGCTTCCATCAGTGCTTGCGTGTCTTCGCGGTGGTTGAGCGTGACGCGCCATTGGGCATTCTCCTGTGCCATTTGGTTGCGCTGATAGTCGATGAATGTGTGTTGGCCAACGTAATGCCAGGCGGCGAATAACGTACCGGTTCCGAGCAGCGCCCAAAACAGCAGAATTAAGGCCGGGCGCAGAATCAGCGATTGATTGGTTTTGGGCAGTAGCTTAGCCAGCGCTTGCGGAATGCGAAAATCCAGCAAGCCCAGTTTCCCGCCCAACAGGATATTGGCGAAAATCGGGTCGTTAATGGCATTGTCCTGAGAGAGCGCACGCAAGTCATCGAGATTTAGTTTGAGTTGCAGCTTGGGTGGTGTTCTGACTTCAAGGCTCAGCGAATTGGGGCTGTCCTTATCGGTCAGCCGGTTGAATAAGCGCTGCCAGGCAGTGGCTACTTGTTGCCTTTCGTCACGGCCCATGCCGAGCAGGAGGTATTCCCGCAGCCAATCCGGTAAATGCGCGTGCGTCAACCAGGGCAAGCGGCTCAAGCGCGCCAGCCGCTGTTCGCGCTGCGGTAGCGGATCGGCGGTATTTAAGCGCTCAAATAACAAATAATCCAACGCGCGCGTCAGCGCCCAGTGCGGTTTTGGAAATACCGCCACTGCGCGCAACAGACGCAATCCATCGGCAGCTAGGAATTGTTGCAATTGCTGCACCAGCAAGGCAAGATTCGCGCCATAAGGCGGGCGCTCACCGAGCCAGGCATCGGGCTCGGCAGCGATCAGCGCGGGCAGCGGCGATGGGTCGGTTTTTTGTAGCATCAGCTTGTGCGGTTGCGGTGTGGTCAGGTGTTTGACCAGTTGCGGCAGGTTGTCTTGCGCCAGCGGCAGCATCAGAAAGTGGTGCTGCGCCAATACCGCTGCGTGCGCGGTACCGGCATCGCGCGGGTGCAGCCAAACTTTGTCCTGCCAAGGCGACAAATCATCGAGCCAGGTGCGAATCTCCCCGCTGTACGGATGAAACAAAATCGCTGTTTCGCTGATGATCAGCAAGCGCGCGGCTTCGTGCCGCGCCACCAGTTGCTGCAGTTGGTAATAGCTGGCTTTGCTGTCGTCGTCATGCCAGCGCACCAGCCAGCGCGGATCGTCGCGAAAGCGATAGGTGTTGATGGGCAGTCCGAGTGCTTTAAAGCGCTTCTCCAATTCTTCCGCCAATGCCGCTTGCTGGTCGTCGCGATGCTGGCTGCGAACCAGCAATAAGTGTTCGGGGGCAACCCGGCGGTTGCGATGTACCGGCTGGAAATAACCGCCACTGCGCGCGGTGGCTTCGATGGTGGCGGTGATATGCAGGCGGCTCGTCGGCACCAGCCGCGCTGCATGCAATTCGCGCAATGCCTGCTCGGCCTTGGCGCCGCCAAAAAAGGGTTGCAGTATGCGATCAAAGCGAAAATGATGCAGCAGGTCGTCAACCGAAGCGGTTTGTTTGCGCAAAACCGCGTTGCGTTGATAGCGCCAAGCCAAAATCAACAGCACCGGCAACCACGGCAATGCGAACAACGCCCAGCCAATATTGCGCACGGTATTTTTCCACTCTAGCCGCACATAGTCCGGCTCCGGTTGCGGCCGTGGCGCGATGTGATCAACGATGGCAATGGATGCAGTAGCCGGTTGCGGTTTGCTCCGGGGGATCGGTGGTGACGGTTTATCTCCGAATGGCTCTATGATCGGCCCCGGCGGTGGTTTTACCTGAAGCCGATCCGGTACTTTGACCAGCAATACGGCGATCACGCAAACGATCAGTGCGACGCCGCCCATGATCCAGATTTTTTGCGTTTTTTGCGCGGTTTCTTGCGCGGCAACGAAAGCACTGCTGCCTGGTGAACTGATGCGGTTTTTAGTTGCCAGGGTTGATTGGCTTTCGCCTTTTAGCCATTGTTCAAACAGCACTGGAAAACGCGCTTGCTCTTCCGGGTTGCGGCAAAACAGCGGCCCCAGCAGCGGGGCCAATTCGCTGGCCTCTTTTGGCAACTTATCTTGCTGTTGCAACCGATTAAGCAAGCGCGCGACCGACAGCCAGACATCGACACCGTGCGCCATGCCTTCGGCGCGCAGCAACACACCGAATTCATCGATGCGGGAATAAAATTCTCGGCTATCCACGGAATTCGGTTAGCTCAGGTTAGATTAGGCGACTGGCCGCTCTTTCCAGCGGCCGATTAATTGAGGGAGGTGTTCTTGATCTTCCTTGCGCTTGAATAAGGTCACACCGGCGCTGGCAGTAAAGACTTCCAGCCATGCCGTATTGGTCAGGTACGGTGTTTCAGTCAGCCGTTGGCTGCGTTTCTGCAGCAATTGCATCCAATTCAGCAATTCCGCAATCGACGGCTGTTTCTCCAATTGCCCTTCACTACGTAGATAACGGAAAAAAGAAATCCCCGCCGCCCACACGCTTTTCTGCGCATTCGGCACAGTCTCTTCGCTAGGGATTTTGATATTCAAGCGCTTCTCGATAATGCTTTCGATGGTGACATCGCCGCCCTCCCCACCCCCTGCGGCGCCGGCTACCGTACTGTCCAGTTTGCTGCGGAAAGCGGGCAGATCGAGGTGGAAATACACGCAGCGGCGCAGAAAAGCATCCGGCAATTCGCGTTCGCGATTACTGGTGATGATCACGATCGGCCGCATTGCTGCTGCTTGCAGCGATATCGTGGTTTTCTTGCGCGCGGTTTCGAACAACTCCGGAATATCAAAACTCATGCGTTCGATTTCGTTCAGAATGTCATTCGGCACCTCGCGCGGCGCTTTATCGATTTCATCGATTAATACCACCGAACGCCGCGGTTCCGCAACCGGTTGCGATTCGCCCGACACATCAAGACAATCGTACAATCCGAGCTTGCTGACGGCGTCTATTCCCAATGCTTGCAAGATCGCCATGCCGAGCGCTTCAAACCGCAAAAAGCGCCGCGGATCGTCGTTTTCGCCATCCCTGCGGGTAGCGCGGAATCGCCCCAAGGTATCAAAGTGATAAAACAAATCGCGGCTTTGCGTATCCGATTTGACGGTGAAAGCCAGCGGTTTTTGCCAGGCATCATCCGGATTTTGCGGATGATCCAATTCCCAAGCCAGGCTATAAGCCAGCTGCGACTTGCCGCAACCCGGCTCGCCGGTCAGCAGCAGCGGCATACCCAGCTCCAGCGCCACATTGACGGCGGAAACCAAACCCGCCGGAGCCAGGTAATCCTTCGGGTGCGTCAAATCGTCGGGATCGAATCCCGGCAGACTGCGCCATTTCTCTGGCTTTAAATCCTTGCCGCGACCTGAATAATAATGGGGTTGTAGAATGATCGACATGGTGGTTGGCTCTTAGTGTGAGTGATGGTTTTGTAAAATAGGAAGTAATTTTTCTTTCAAATCCCCAAGCGGGATGGCGGAATGCCTGGGTAGCTCTTTTCGAATCGTGCTACGCAAATGTTCCGGTATTTCGTGATTTTTAAACCAATCTTCGATATCCTCGGCAACGGTCGGTGAGCATAATGTTGGCAGCAACGAATTTTGTAACTGGTGACGGGATAGTAGCTTTTGCAGATCCTGATACCATCTGGAAGATGATCGCTTATGAAATAACCGGCTAAAAAACATTGAATCACTCAAGTAATCCGATTCACAGATCAGCAGGAGAAAATGACTGTGGGAATTGACGCCAAATGTTAACCTTGACCATGCCAAAAGCACTCCGGCGATAAAGTTATGATTTTTAACTTCGTCTCCGACCAATTCGCGGAAGAAAATATGCGATTCTTCTTTACTCTGCAGTACCTTCAAAATATCTGTTTCTTCAGAGCGGCAGTTTAATTGGCGCCCCAAAAGCTTCCACAAATGAGTTTCTCCTATCGATAACAATTCTGCACTTTCGTCAGTCAGATTTAGCCTGGTTTCCAGTGGTTTTATTTCTGGAGAATGTTTGGAATAAGAAATCTTATGTTCTTCAAGTAAATACGACAGTGTATATCGCACGGAGCTAGGCCATTCATTGCGGGGGCCGAAAATACAAAATCCGTAAGCTTTTCCTTCGTCAACAGGTCGCTTTTCAGGAATCTGGCCATCAAAATGCACATGTTGCGGTTTTCTATCTAACAAACCCAATAAGTACTCTGGGTTACGTATTGATTTGCTTTTTTGAACAACTTGATCCAAATCACCAGAATGGTAGAGAGAGATTTTGTCACGCGTGTGCGCTTGCGATGCGGTTCTTTGTGGGTGTGCATCAAAAGTTAGCGGTGTACCAACCGTGCGAGGTTTTATTTTTAGCAAACCGATAGGACCCGGCTCCACACCGCCTTGATCCAACAAGTCATCGTAAAGCACTTGGTAATTGGCCTCGGTGTTCAACACATAATGGGTTCGTGGCCTTAGCGGTTTTGGAATATGCAGTTCGTCGGTTGAGTGACGCAGCACTGGAATGAATTTTTTTGAAACACTGCGCGCATCGTAGAGCTCTTGCGCTATCATCGCGCCTTCCCAATCCACGCCCTTACCTTTGTCAGGAACCTCGTGCCCGTGGAAACGGCGGTAATAGGTTTCCGTGCAAACGCACAACACATGCGTGGTCTCATCTAGAGAATCCGACATCCAGCGTGGCCAGCCCCCCGGCGGGGAACCGTTTCTGACATAGCGGTCAAGAATCGTTTCAATGCCATTTTTGCGCAGGCTCTCGGATAAACCGAGCACCCACTCGCGGTGCTCGTCGGAATCGTGGCTGTAGCTGATGAATACTTTGATCATGGAGGGCAAATGTACTGAAAGTCCAATGCATTGTCAAAAGTGTCGCTGAGCGGATAAATTGCCGGCTCAGAAAAACAATTTTTAGCAGAAAACCCAGGAACTACTGAATTATTTGCCGTACCGGCGAAAGCTGGTGACCAGTTCATTGATCTTCTTAATTTCTACTTTCGCCGGAATGGCGCATCCTTAATAATTCAGCAGTCTTGTAACTAATCGTGTATCAAACACCAGTTGTTCTGGAAAAACTACCCGAGAAAAAACTGTCACCTACCAAAACGCATGGCCAGGTAGGCCGAATCGACTTACTCGGCGTACCTGGCGCCGCCGCGTGAAGGATGGAAAATGATTCCTCAAACGCTCCAGTGTATTGCTGATTCATAACCGATCAATTATTTTTCCGGGACAAGGGGACTAGTACAAAGCTACCAACACAAACCTACTAATAAATTGGGATGAATTGACTATAGCAGTAAACAGCTCTAAAAATTATGATGAAGCCACTCATGAAAAATGTATCTAAAACTTAATGAATCAAGTGTCACAAAAAGCAGTTCTATTAAACGCATCAAATGGTAGCTTTATAACTAATTCTTTTTGAGGTGTAAAAATGAAGAAAAAATTTTCCATGCAACAGGCAATTATTGCTGCAGCTTTGCTGATTACGTGCGGCGCTGCTAATGCAGGGCTTGTATTCGTGCCAACCGATACAGCAACTCGAACCGAAGCATTTAATATCGGGGGGTTTGCTACCCTAGCTGTTGGCTCAACGTTAAGTGTCGGTCACCTCGATTACACAGGCTCAGGCTCGCAAACGGTAACTTACACCTTTCTTGGTCAAGAATCCGGTTATAACAATAAATTTTATGACAATTTAGGTGGCACGACACTGCTCGAATCCGATCCGATTGGAACATCGGTCAGTTCAATAGTCAGTGCACTCGGACCGTTAAATTTTAATTTTGAAGGTAATATTGGAAAATTTGCCTTCAATGGCGGGCATTGGGACAAAGGTACCTCGATCGGACTGATTGGAACAAACATGCTCATCGGCACTACCACTTATCAGTATGTTATCGGCTACAACGATAGCGCGGGCAAAAAGAATCTTGGTGATTGGGATGATTTTGTTATCGGCGTAAGTGCCGTTCCAGAACCAGAAACGTATGCCATGATGTTAATTGGACTTTGTTTAATAGGTTTTTCGATTCGGAAGCAGAAAGTACGCTAATATAAGCTTCAAATTTTAGTTCAAGAAACCCCTGAATAAGTAATTGTTCAGGGGTTTTTAGTTTTCCAAGCAAGAGCATTGGTATCTTGGTTTTGTACACCGTACATGGAGAGAGGGTATAAAATTTACAATTTATGACAAATTGCCAATACAACCTAGTTCCCTGGCAGTCAGCGAAAATCCCTTTAATTTTTGCAAAGCATCATCGAATGATCAATCTAGCGGTTAGCGATGATCCGCTGGAGCACCGATATTTTATAGGCTGTTATGAAAACGTATTCGAAACAGTCGATGCAAGGCTCCAACAGGCAGAAAAGCGCAGCTTATTCACAATAAATGAGCATTCTTAACCTGTTGTAACACTGTAGTGGCGATATTTTTCAACGGTTAGCTAATGCAACCGCATACAAATCATGCGTATCCGAATCAATAATTTCAACTTCAATAAAATCTCCAGGCTGAACGTGATCCGCCTTGTTCACATATACCAATCCATCAATTTCTGGCGCATCTGCACTACTTCTTGCAATCACCTGATCCGCAGCAAGCTCATCAATCATAACCATCATCTTTCGGCCAACTTTCTCTGCCAAACGTTGACGGCTGATTTCTTCTTGCAATTGCATAAAGCGTGCACGGCGATCCTCCTTGATAGCTTCCGGCACAGGATCAGCTAGTTGATTCGCTGTTGCCCCTTCAACCGGTGAATAGGCAAAACACCCGACACGATCTAATTGCGCTTCCTGCAAAAAGGCTAATAATTCTTCGAACTCCGCTTCAGTTTCACCCGGAAAACCTACGATAAAGGTGCTGCGTAGTGTGATGTCGGGACAAATTTGGCGCCATTGCTGAATGCGCGCCAAATTATTCTCAGCATTGGCGGGTCGTTTCATGGCTTTCAGGATCCGTGGATTTGCATGCTGAAACGGAACATCCAGATAAGGCAGTATTTTACCTTCCGCCATGAGTGGGATAACTTCATCGACATGCGGATAGGGATAAACATAATGCATGCGCACCCAAACCCCTAATGTACCCAATGCCTGAGCAAGCTCGGTCAAGCGGGTTTTAATCGGCCTGCCCTGCCAAAAACCTGTGCGATATTTTACGTCAACGCCATACGCGCTAGTATCTTGTGAAATGATCATAAGTTCCTTCACACCGGCATTCACCAAATGCTCTGCTTCCTGCATAACCTGATGAATCGGCCGGCTTACCAGATCACCGCGCATCGAAGGAATAATACAGAACGTACAGCGATGATTGCAGCCTTCAGAAATTTTGACATACGCGTAATGTTTGGGCGTTAAGCGGATTCCTTGTGGCGGCACCAAGCTGGTAAAAGGGTCATGCGGTTGCGGCAAATGGATATGAATGGCAGACATCACTTCCGGCAGGGCATGAGGTCCGGTTACGGCCAGCACCTGAGGATGGGCTTTCTTAACCACGTCTCCATCCTCTTTCGCACCCAGGCACCCGGTGACAATTACTTTCCCGTTTTCAGCTAACGCTTCACCAATCGCATCCAGTGATTCTTCAACCGCACTATCAATAAACCCGCAGGTATTAACAACAACCAAGTCTGCGTCTTCGTATGAAGACGAAATTTCATACCCTTCGGCACGTAACTGAGTCAATATTTGTTCGGAATCCACCAGCGCTTTTGGGCAACCGAGAGAAATAAAGCCAACTTTTTGTGAAGTTTTTTTTAATGAGGACATGAAATAAAAATTAAATAAGAATAGGATATGGCTCTTGAATACTCGTTAAATTCTATCTGATTATGGATTAAAGTAATTTATTTCTTCGTATTGAGTGAAGTGAAAACACTTTAAATGATTTAGGATCATGCATTTATATTGAATGAAAGCAAGCAGGAAAAAGATTATTGAAGATTTTTTGAGAGTATTCAGCAGAAATTTGAAACTGCCGATCACCTTTGAGACGGTATCTCCGCTATACCAGTTATTCACATCACGTATGGCAAGACTCACGAAGTACTGATTTTATCGGTCTCTATTTTTGAGAAAAACCAGTTACAGCAGACCTTACAAAACGCCGTTTACATTCCAGAACAGTGCGGTGCCGATAACCAACTAAATTTATTCAATTCTTGACCGGACACTACTGGTCTTCATTATTTGCAATGTAATAAACCATTCCGTTTACTATGCACACCGTGCCAGCCTTTTTGTCGCCCATTTGACAATCGGTCAGATGCCTTGCAGTATTGGCAATATCAATCCCAGAGAGAAAAAATCGACTTATCACGTGTGTCTCGTAAAATAAAAATAAGGATACCCCAAACAAATGAACGTAAACATTCACCCCATCATCCTTTCCGGTGGAAGCGGCACCCGGTTATGGCCGCTGTCGCGCGCCAATTATCCCAAACAACTGTTACCGCTCGTTGGAAAGGATACCATGTTGCAAGTTACACTCGCCCGAGCAGCCGCACTATCGAATACGCAGGCACCGATTATTGTGTGTAATTCCGAACATCGTTTCTTAATCCAGGAGCAATGTGAAGCGATAAAAATCAAGCCGGAAGCAATTTATCTTGAATCGGTCGGACGCAATACCGCACCGGCCATTGCGCTTGCTGCATTTCATCTGGCGCAGATCGATGAAAATGCCTTAATGATCGTTTTGCCAGCCGATCACGTCATTGACGATCAGATTGCCTTTGCACAAGCAGTGGAAACAGCGAAAGTGGCAGCTCTGGAAGGCTATTTGGTGACTTTTGGTGTCGTACCCTCTGCACCGGAAACAGGCTATGGTTATATTAAAGCTGGCACAGCACTCTCATTTGCCACACCCATTGCACTGGCTGCTTATCAAGTTCAATCTTTTTTTGAGAAACCTAACCGGGAAACCGCTACGGCATATCTACAGGAAGGCGGTTATACCTGGAATAGCGGCATGTTCGTTTTTACTGCCAAAAATTATCTGCAAGAATTGCAACGGCATCGGCCGGATATTTTTGCCGCCGTTCAAAAAGCTTGGCAAGAAAAAACTACGGACCTTGACTTTATCCTTCCCGGAAAGGATGCATTTACGGCTTCTCCATCGGATTCGATTGATTATGCCATCATGCAGGTAACAGATCGTGCCGCTGTGGTACCCGCACAGTTCGGCTGGAGCGATGTAGGATCTTGGGATTCCCTATGGCAGATTGCACCTAAGGATGACAACGGCAACGTCACCAGCGGCGATACTCTCGTGTTTGATACCCAAAAAAGCTATATTCGCGCGGATAATCGGCTAGTCGCCGTTATCGGACTCGATAACGTGATTGTCATCGAAACAGCCGATGCTATGCTGGTTATGCACAAAAGTAAGGCACAACATCTCAGAACTGCAATACAGCAACTCGAATCCAATCATCGCAAGGAACATCTCGAACATCTACGAGTCCATCGTCCTTGGGGTTGGTATGAAGGAATCGACAAAGGGGAGCGTTTTCAAGTCAAGCGAATCATGGTTAAGCCGGGAGAAAAATTATCACTTCAAATGCATCACCATAGAGCGGAACATTGGGTGGTTGTCAGCGGCACCGCAAAAGTTACTGTCGAAAATCAAGCAACTTTGTTTACAGAAAATCAATCGACGTACATCCCACTTGGCAAATCGCACCGCCTCGAGAATCCTGGAAAAATTCCTTTGCACTTAATAGAGGTCCAATCAGGAACCTATCTGGGCGAAGACGACATCGTACGATTTGAAGATTCTTATGGACGCACCATTTAAATGAAAAAACCAGCACCTATGATTTTATAAAAACAACTTTCTCATCCATACTTCCAATCTTCGGGTAGCGATAACATCATCACGGTTATAACGCAGTATTTCCGCCTTGAGTTTTTCTTTCTCAGCTAGATCTGTTTCTAATCGAAAACGATTGAATTGCACAACTGACCATTGCGATCCGGATTCTTCATTTTCCCATTGAAAATTAACCAGATCCGGATGTTTGCAAATGTCTTTAAGACCGTACCCCTGTAGCGGCAGCACCAGACAATCCAGAACTGGATTTTGCATATCAAACAGAGGGCTATTCGCGCCGAGCAACCATGTCACAGTGGTATGGTTTTCCATTGCATAACGTTCGGCATATTTTCGGATAGTGGCTTTTTCGTGATTGGAGTAATGGGCTAGTACCAGTGGAGAATAGCGTGCACGATACTCTTCAATTTTCTGCAAGAAACCGAGCCAGCCTTTGTAATCACTGGCTTCATCATCGGTCCACACATAGTGAAAGTTCTCCCGGGTATATGTGGGTACCAGAAACCCCCAAAGATAGACATGACGCTCCCGGTTTGGCGTTAAGGGATTATCTTCAATATCGAAATGAATCCAGGTGCCATCCGGTAAAATGGCCTTATTCAACTGAAATACCTTACCGCTTAAAAACGAACCCGCTTGCAGGATAGCGCGGTGCTTTCTTTTATTGCCTTTGAGATACGGCACATCCGGTATGGATTCGACTGTACTCACGGCAAGTTGCGAAATTGTTGAAATACCTACTTCCGCCAAATGTTCAGCGGCTTTTCCGTGAACTCCATAAAGCAACGAGATATCTTCTTTCGTTTCAAAATCCAAACGGCAATAAGCATCATACGGACAGATACGGCATTTACTGTGGCTATAACGAACCGTCGGCTGTTGCGGGAGACCTAGCAATGCTCTCATACCGGTTATAAATTCATCGACTACTGGGTCGACTTCATCGCCAAGCGTTGCTGTGCGGCCATCTCCGAGAAAAACCATTGCGGGTAATTCATTTCGCAGCAAACGGCGATATATTCCCAGTTGAATCTGAATTGCTTTCTTATTTTCACTGAGTGAAAGCTTGGCATCAGCAGGTTGATATTCACCACTTTCATGACGAATCAAAAAATCAGGATAGCCCACCAAACCATGTTGCTTATCCACCAGACGTCCTTGATAAATAACTGGCGCGCCTTGCTTCATCAAATCTTGAGTATGATCGAAGGAAATTGCTTGAGTCACAGGATACTGGCTCTCTAGTCTGGCCAGTATGGCGGCTTCATGCGCTAGCCCTAGATCGCTGAGTAACTGATTAAATGCATCCGGCTCATAGACAGCGGGTTGATGCTTATCCAGCCAGACACGACGGATGCATGCAATCCACGCGGCAGCATCACTGGGTTTGATTAAAGTTTGGGTAGAGTGATTAGCAGTCATGGCTTTTATTCAAAAGCCTCCAAATAAAACTGCCTATTTTAGCGGATTTAGCTAATGCGCATTCACCGGGTACCTGCGACGCAATTTTCATAGCAGCATCCCTGCCGGTTAGCCACGACTAACTGTAGACACTTTCTTTGAATTGCTGTTGAATCAATTCAACTTTCTTCTGGTTCTCAATCAAAGCATACACGCAATCACTGTCCAGTTTCTCGCCAGCAAGCTGTTTGAGCATGTTAAATGCTCTCTCATTGCTCCAAGCTTCCTTGTAAGGGCGACTGGAAGTAAGTGCGTCAAATACATCAGCAACCGCAATAATACGAGCTTCGAGCGGAATATCATTGTTCACCTTGCCAACTGGATAACCGCTGCCGTTAATGGCCTCGTGATGAAATTCAGCGATATTTCTTAAAATATCGATGTTACTGAGATTACCAAAACCAAAATTTACAACAATATCATCAATCATTTTCCTGCCTTTACTTGCATGCGTATTCATGATCGATCGCTCTTCCTCACTTAACGGTCCCGGCTTTAGTAGAATGCTGTCCGGTATTGAGATCTTTCCAATATCATGAAGCGGCGAGAACATAAATATATGTTCAATATACGCATCATTCAGATCATATTGATCGGCAAGCGATTCGGCGATTATGCGGCTATAGCGTGACATTCGATCTAAATGACTACCCGTTTCAGGGTCGCGCATATGTGTAATATTCCTGGTTGTTTTTAATGCTGCACTCATGACTTTTAACGTGGAGAGCTCGTTCACGACCATCAGTGCAATCAAATGCCCATAAATATCGAGGATGCTTAAAACATTCTCTGTAAACACGTCACTTTCGTGTGAATTGAAAAATAAAAATCCAACAAACTCACCGCTATGAAAAATTGGCATGGTGTAGCTCGCCGCATAACCTTGGCGGCCGATCCTTTGTGTGTGCTCATTCGTGCCATTTTCAAAAGTCACTAAATTATTGACAATCCGTGGCAAGCCTTTAGCCAGAATCTCCTTTAATGATGGCGCATTATCCAAGGGCGCTTGATAATGAATCAATGGTTTGTCTTCTCCGCTACTGTCCATATAAGTTTTCAAAATCCGTGTTTTGCTATCGTACAGTGCTATAGCGATACGTGAAATGAATGAAAATTTATCCTGAACAGAATGGTGCGCGCTGATAATCTTATCTCTTAAAGGCAATGGCTTATTGAGATCGTCAAGCAGGTCGTAATGATCAAACATAGTTCCAGCCTCAAGAGAGAAAAATAGCATAACGGTCATACCGGACTTGAATTTGAATTTATTTAAAACTGAACAGATCATGTGCTATAAACAAGAAAAGCTTACTTGCTCTTTACACAAAAATTAACAAGCGTTTGACAAAATAACGTTTTCAACATGGGTTCCATCCATTGCAAATCGGGTGGCTTTATCTATTTAATTGCAACAACTAATGATATGGGTTTTTCTTCGCAATCCAGCTAACAAAACCAGATTATGGCTGAGCATCTTTAATAACTCAGCATGAATCCTTCAGAAATAAGAATCCCGCCGCAAGCAGCAGGGCATTCTTGCTCAGAGCAATGCAAGCTGATAATCCGAGTATAATTTCTGATACGTTTTACCTTGATTCTGTTCATACTTGCCAATCAACTGCTCATCTCCATGCTTGCCAACTACACTTGCAAAATAACCATCAGTTTAAAATTCTTCACCCCAAAGCTTCTTCTTAACTTGTGGACATCGTCTGAAAATTTCTCGTTCGGTTATGCTCTTAATGAGCACCATAAGCTTGGTCAAGCGATATGTCGGTACTGACTGTACCAAAAAAGTGAACATGATCCATGAATTGTGAACTGCTTAACTTCATTCTATTTTGTTAGAACTGAATACTAATTGCCATTAATCCGATTAGAATAATGATTTCTATCATATCGTTACTTTTTTTAGCGTACCGATACTGGTAGTCAATTCACGAGCAAACTAAGGAGAAGCTGTATTTTGCAACGAGATCTGTGGGGTAGGTGGTGAGCTTCCGGCATATAGAGCCCACCACATCAAGCTTTTTCTAATGCCCCGTAGTTTTGTACGAGGCTGTTTGTCGTCTACGTTTCAATTAGTACCATTCAATACTAATCGATACAGGTAGTATAGTTTTCGGGACAGGTCGAATTCAATCCGCCGGATGGATTGCTATTTTGTTGTCTCAAACTCAATGTTTCCAGCACTTTTTTATAATAACCAAGGTCCCTTACCCAGAAAATGTAGTTGACCTTCAGATTATCTCGAGCAAAATTGAGCAGCTCAGAGACGGTTGGCTGATAACCTTTATTATCCCACCGAGTATTCCGATAATTCGCTGGTTCCACTTTAACTGTCAGGGGCATCAGACCAGAATTTTTAGGATAGTATGTATAGAGACCTGGAGGAGACCATTTATTCCCTGGATAGTTTAATCCCGGATCTTCTATGAAAACATCCGGACAACCCAGTGCCGATCCCATTCCTTTGAGATCATCTACTAATGTTGTCAGAAGCCAACGCGGATGGTTTGTGAACTGGAATGTCATCGTATTGGGGAAAGATGCGCGCATCTTTTTGTTTATTACGAGCAGGTTGTCGTAGTAATCAGCTTTCTGAGTACTGGTTAACGGTATTATCGGGTACCCCAGGGAGGTTTCTGTCAAGCCGATACCTTCAAAGTGTTCGTGGGAATTAAAGCGCTTTCCCAATGCACTAATTAGTGCAGCCAGACGATCACGCACCATGGGATTCCACAGCTTGATGTTGCTCCCTGTAATCGTGTCGCTGCCATCCCTACTAAAAGCGAATATGCCTTGTTCGTAGATTGGATCATTTGTCACGTAGTTCGGCACTAAATCCGTGTCAGTACCCCATGATTTTAGTTCTAATAGAATTATAAGCCGTTTATTTCGCGCGGCAAGTTCAGCAAGTCTCTCCTCAATGGATGTGAAATCATATACACCAAAGGATTTTTCTAGCTCTGCCCAATTATAACGCACTTGCATTCCGCGCAGAGCTGGCGTGTCCTTCAGTTCGCTATATACTTGCTGCAGATAATCCGGTTTATTTTTACCCGAATTCATAATCGCATAGTAATGGCCGGGGTGCCATTTGACTGATCCGGGTGTCCCGACAACAACGGCATGCGCTGTTCCGAAGGAAATCCAAATCATGCTTATGATGAATAATATTGCGACTAGTATGCTATGCATTTGTCTCACTACCATGGAGAAACTGGTGCTATTCTTGGGTTCCCTGTGGGAAATAACTCTCATGCAAAATGCTCCTTTAAATATTGAAGATGACTCCTTCAATTTCAGTTAAAAGTGATCCTTAGCTGTTACAGAGTGAATCCATTCTCGTTAGAAAAAAGACACTTCTACTTCTTGGTATTACCTACTTCTGGAATTCCAGAATCGAAAGAAACGGTGAAGATTTTCGTTTTTTGACAGCTAATTTAGAGCTTCTAATACCAGCTTAATTTGAGAAGAAATGGAAATAGGTGTAAAAAAATACCACAGATAAAATGAAAAAGAAACAAATTTTCTTGGCAAAGTAGCTTAAAATAGTCTTGCCAATTTTAAGCATAAATTTATAACAATATGATAATTAAAATGAAAATATAATTTTCACAACTAAATTATAATTTTTATTAGGGAAACACTGATTTATTCGATCACATCGACTTTGGTCATAAAGGTTTGATAAAATGCATCATACTGATAAATATGGAATAGAGCGATGCAATCAAGCTTTTCTGACCTGGAATATGCGGCAAAGAAGAAACAAACACGACGGGATCGCTTTTTGTCCGAAATCGAAGCGGTAACGCCTTGGCTCTCCCTACTGAATGTCGTCGCCCCGCACTATCCCGTTAGTGGCAAACGAGGTCACCCACCGATTGGTCTTGAGCGAATGCTGCGCATGTACATTGTGCAGCAATGCTTTGGTTTTTCGGATGAAGGCACCGAGGATGCCGTATACGATAGTCAAGCCATTCGCCGCTTTGTTGGCATTGACCTGAATCGAGAAGCGGCACCGGACGCGACGACCCTGCTGAAATTCCGCCATTTGCTGGAAGCGCATCATTTGACTGAGTCCATCTTCGCTGCAATCAACGCGCACCTGGCTGAACGCGGGCTATTCCTTCGTGAAGGTACGATTGTTGATGCCACGCTGATTGCAGCGCCTCCTTCGACCAAGAACAAGGAACGAGCGCGCGATACCGAAATGCATCAAACCAGGAAAGGGAAGCAGTGGCACTTCGGCATGAAGGTGCACATCGGTGTTGATGCGCAATCCGGGCTTGTTCACACCCTGATCGGAACGGCAGCGAATGTTCACGATGTTACTCAGGCACAAGCACTACTGCATGGTGATGAAACCGATGTATTTGGTGATGCAGGTTATCAAGGCGTTGAGAAACGAGAAGAGAATCTTGAATTGCCCGTAACCTGGCATATTGCAATGCGCCCTTCCAAGCGCAAGGCATTGCCTAAAACAACAGTAGGCAAACTGATGGAGAAGCTTGAGCATGCGAAAGCTAGCATTCGTGCCAAGGTCGAGCATCCTTTTCATGTCGTAAAAAAT